>CAMWUK010000020.1 GCA_947177415.1 uncultured Clostridiaceae bacterium | reverse complement strand
ATGTGTATCATTCGAAGATGAAATATCATGTATTGATGTTAACTAAATGACATTGCTTTGTTTTACTTTATAGGAAAGTGGATGTGGTCTTGTCCACTTTGCTTTTTGTATTACAAAAATATGACATAAAAGTTATGTAAATATTACAAAAAAATAAATACAATAAGAAAAATTATGAAATTTTCCATAATAAAACAATGAAATAAAATCAAAAAAACCCCGATTATATTGAAAAAGTAATGAGAAAAAACAAAAAAGGAGAAAGGAAATTGTGAATAATTACAAAAAAGACTTGCGTATAGGACAAAAACCTAGTATAATAACTATAGTGTATTAAAGATAACACCCTTTTGGGTGTAAAAGATATTATAGGAAGTAAGGCGGTTTTAACATGCGTATTGGATTGACAGAGCAAAGAGGACGTAAGAAGAAACGTCTTGGAGATATTCTTTTGTCGGAAGGTGTCATTACAGAAGAACAATTAGAAGAAGCATTGGCACAGCAGAAGACTATGGGCAAGAAACTCGGAGCAGTATTGGTGGATTTGAATATGACCACAGAAGATGATATTGTGAATGCCCTGCAGCGGCAGTTGTCCTTGGATCGTGTAAGGTTATCAGAGATTAAGATTCCGGAAGAGATTCTGAAACTGGTGCGGGAAGATATTCTTCGGAAGAATATGCTTATGCCTTTTGCTTTTAGCATTGAAAATATGAATGTACTTCGGGTAGCCATGTCGGATCCGCTGGATATTGTGGCGATTGACGATTTGGCGATTCTTACAAATTTTCAGATTGAGCCGGTTATTTCAACGGCGAAAGATATTTCTGCGGCGATTGACCGTTACTACGGCAATACAGAAGCAATGAAAGTGGCGGAAAAGTTTGCGAAAGAAAGAAAAGAACAGAATGCAGAACGTAAGAAGGAAGAAGAGGAGATTAAGGACGATGTCAGCAATGCTCCGATTGTACAGCTGGTAAATAAGATGATTGAACAGGCTGTCCGCCAGAGGACTAGTGATATACATATTGAGGCTTTAGAAGGTGAAGTACGTGTCCGTTTCCGAATTGATGGTGTGCTGAAAAGTATGATGCATTATGATATTGAATTGCTGCCAGCCATTGTTGCACGTCTTAAGATTATAGGCGGTATGGATATTTCTGAGAAGAGAAAACCACAAGATGGTCGTATTACAAGTATTGTAGATGGTCAGGAATTTGATATCCGTGTATCTATTCTCCCGACGGTATATGGAGAGAAGACGGTTATGCGTCTTACTTCGAAGAAAGGTCTTACGAAGGATAAGAAGGATTTGGGATTTGCTCCTGATGAATTAATGCAATTTGATCATATACTTAGCAACCCGCATGGTATTATATTGGTAACAGGTCCAACAGGTAGTGGTAAGTCTACTACTTTGTATACTGCACTTAGTGAGTTGAACACGGATGATGTGAATATTATCACGGTAGAAGATCCAGTGGAGGCAAATGTAGATGGAATTAATCAGGTGCAAGTGAATAATAAAGCAGATATGACTTTTGCAAATGCACTCCGTTCTATTTTACGTCAGGATCCGGATATTATTATGATTGGTGAGATCCGGGATAATGAGACAGCGGAGATTGCTGTAAAGGCATCTATTACTGGACACTTGGTAGTAAGTACTCTGCATACAAATAGTTCGGCAAGTACCATTACCCGTCTGGCAGATATGGGGATTGAACCTTATCTGATTGCGGATTCTGTAGTTGGAGTAATTGCACAACGTCTGGTTCGCCGGCTTTGTCCAAAATGTAAACAGGGACGTATGGCAGATGCAGCAGAAGTTGAAATATTAGGACTGGAAAGTGGTTCTGATGCGGTGATTTATGAGCCTTGTGGCTGTCATGTGTGCAACAATACCGGATATTATGGACGAATTGGTGTATATGAGATTATGGAGATTAATTCAGAATTGAAGGATGTAATTGCCAGAAAAGCCAATGCAGATGAGATAAAACAAGCAGCTCTGCGGAATGGCATGAAGACACTTCGTATGTCTGCTACAAAATATGTGTTAAGTGGGATGACTTCGATTGCAGAAATGAAGAGAATTTCCTTTGAAAATTAAATGAGAACTTATTATAATGCCGATATTTTTGAAGTTAAAAAGTTTGGTTGTGTGATAATAAAACCCGGAAGGGCAAGAAAGGAAAAATGTATGGTTACAATACAGGAATTGTTGGCGGAAGCCAGACAAAGAGGAGCATCGGATGTGCATATTTCGGTGGGAATACCTCCTAAGTTCCGAATTCATGGAATTTTGGAAGACATGATTAGCTGCCCAAGACTTATGCCGGAGGATACAGAACAGATTATCCAGCCGATGCTGACAAAGAAAACAACTGATACTTTAGTAGAAAAAGGGGAAGTGGATTTCTCGTATTCTTTACCGGAATTAGGACGTTTCCGTGTGAATATTTTTAAACAGCGTGGTACTTATGCATGTGTACTTCGTTTGGTAAATACAGAAATTCCTACACCGGAACAGTTGGGATTGCCAACATCTATTTTAGGACTTACTGAGAAAAGGAGAGGTCTGGTATTAGTAACAGGACCGACAGGTAGTGGTAAATCTACCAGTCTTGCCTCCCTTATGAATATTATTAATGAAACTTATGCACATCATTGCATTACTTTGGAAGATCCTATTGAGTATGTGCATAATCACAAAAAATCTATCATGAACCAGAGAGAAGTTGGTATGGATACTGGTGGATTTGGAGATGCACTCCGTGCAGCACTCCGAGAAGATCCGGATGTAATTCTGGTGGGAGAGATGCGTGATCTGGATACGATTCAGGTTGCATTGACAGCAGCAGAAACAGGACATTTAGTGTTTTCTACCTTACATACAATTGGTGCTGCACCAACGATAGACCGTGTTATTGATGTGTTCCCGCCGGAACAGCAGCAGCAGACGCGTATCCAGCTGGCATCCGTATTAGAAGCAGTTATTTCGCAACAGTTGATTCCGACAGTAGGTGGGCGTGGGCGTACCGCTGCATTTGAGGTAATGCTTGCAACACCAGCGATTAAGAATTTAATCCGTGAGGCAAAGACACATCAGGTTCCTTCCCATATCCAGACAGGTAAGAAAGCGGGTATGATGCTTATGGATGATGCGATTTTTGATTTGTATCTGAAACGTAGGATTGATGCAGAACATGCTTTATCTTATGCAGTAGATCCAGAGGCAATGGAGAAGAAGATGTTCTAGAAGAAGAGGTGATGACGTGGCAACTTATGAATATATGGCTGTGGACAAGGGCGGTAAACAGAAGAAAGGTACAATGGATGCCCAAACTCCGGAGCGTGTAAAGGAGTTTTTGAAAAATGAAGGACTGATACCGATTTCGGTAAAAGAACAGAGTTTTTTGAATAAAGATATTAGTATTGGTGCTAAGAAAGTTAAGCCGAGGGATATGAGTGTATTCTGTAAGCAGTTTGCAAGTATTATGCAGGCGGGTGTTACCATTATCAATGCCTTGCAGATGCTTTCGGAACAGACAGAGAATAAGACTCTTCGTGAGGCGGTTAAGAGTGTACAGATAGATGTGGAAAAGGGAGAAAGCTTAGCTGGTGCCATGCGTAACCAGAAGGAAGTATTCCCGCCTATCTTGATTCACATGGTGGAAGCAGGGGAGGCTTCTGGTAGTCTGGATATTGCTTTTGAAAGATTGTCAGTCCAGTTTGAAAAACAGGCAAAGATAAATGGCTTAGTAAAACGCTCTCTTGCATATCCGGTTGTAATTGTTCTTGTAGCAATTGCAGTGGTAATTGTTATGTTAGTTGTGGTATTTCCGCAGTTTGAAGAGATGTTTGCAAGTCTTGATTCAGAATTGCCGGCAATTACAAAACTGGTACAAAGTATGAGTAATTTTGTGCAAAGTTTCTGGTGGCTTCTTGCAATGATTGTTGCTGCTATTGTATTAGGTATCCGGACCTATGGGAAAACAGAGAATGGACAGATTTTATTTTCGAAGATTGCCCTGAATGCTCCAATGTTTGGTAATCTTACCATAAAGTCTTCCTCTGCTACACTAACAAGAACTTTGAGTACCTTGCTGGCAGCAGGTATTTCCCTTGTGGATGCAGTGGAAATTGTATCTAAAGTTATTAGTAATGCTATTGTAAGAAGTGCTTTGGAGAATTCGGTAGAAGAGATCCAGCGGGGTGTACCATTGTCTGTACCTTTAGAGCAGAGTGAAATATTTCCGCCTATGGTGTATCACATGACACGGATAGGAGAGGAAACCGGTAATGTGGAAGAAATGCTTAGCAAGATTGCCGATTACTACGAAGAGGAAGTGGAGAATGCAACAGCAGCTTTAACTTCTATGCTGGAACCAATGATTATTATTTTACTTGGTGGTTTGGTTATGTTTATTCTGCTATCCATATACTTGCCTATCCTAAGCATGTATAGTGCAGTAGAAAATGGTTAATAGTGTACTACTACCAGAGGGGTAGAACACTTTTAATAAAGGTCTGGTTATCAGACAAATAAAAATGGCTGTCCCAAAATGCCGATTAGCATTCGCTACTGAGGATTGGTGGAATAAGGGGTGAAGGACAGCAAGAAAAGGAGATATGGCTTATGATGAAAAAATTAATGGAAAGATTTAGAATGATTCGTGAGAATCAAAAGAAGAATGGAACAAAAGGTTTCTCTATGATTGAGTTGATTATTGTTATTGCAGTTATGGCAATCTTAATTGCCTTAATTGGAACACAATTAATTCCTTACTTGGAAAAATCAAGAAAAACTAGAGATTTGGATACGATGAATGCTATGTTAACAGCAGTGCAGTCTGTATGTACGGATTATGAATTGGATCCTACAAATAATGCAGATTTGGGTAAAATAACAACAGCAAGTAGCAATGAACTAAAAGCTTTTGAAACATATCTTGGATATAAGTGGGGAGCTAGCGGAGCAGATGCTGTGAAAAAGTGTACTTCAAAGGCTGCAAAGAATAATACAGGATCGGGTGCTGCTCCTGCAAATCAAGTGTCTATATCTGCAGTAAAGGATGCTAATGGCAATGCAGCGATAATGGTAAAAGTTGGGAATTTGTATGTAGCTACAAATGGAAAAAGTGGTGAAATTACAGATTCTGATTATACGAGTGCAAATTATACTAGTACATCAGGTGGTGGTGGTGCTTCTTCATGATTTAGTTAATACAACAAAATAAGACACTCAGTCTTATACATAAATCATATCTCCCGCCCCTTCCTCAGGGGGGCGGGAGAAGATAAAAAGAAAGAGAAGGAAAGGAGAAGAGAACATGTTTTATATTTGTGTATACACATTAGTTGTAATATACGGCTTGGTAATAGGCAGCTTTTTAAATGTTCTGATTCTTCGTATTCCAGAAGGGGAAGATTTTGTACGAATTCGGTCCCATTGTGTAAAGTGTGGGTATCAACTGGCTTGGTTTGATATGATACCTGTGTTTAGTTATTTAGCACTTGGTGGTAAGTGCAGAAAATGTGGAGAGAAGATATCTCCTCAATATCCAATTATTGAGGCGTTAAATGCAGTGTTGTATTTAATTGTCTTTTTATGTAATGGTATAAGTTTTTTAAGTGTGATTTATTGTATGGTAACATCAGCATTGATTGTTATATCTGTAATTGATGAAAGAACTATGGAAATTCCTTTAGGACTTACTATATTTATTGGCGTTATGGGAGTGATTCGTGCTGGGATGGACTGGCAGCATATTTCTCTTTATATTATTGGAATGTGTTCCGTTGGTTTATTTTTGGAAATTTTGTTTGTTGGATCAGGAGGCAGATGGATTGGTGGAGGTGATGCTACCCTTATGATGGCAGCTGGTCTGGTACTGGGTTGGAAGAATGTAATTGCAGGATTTTTCTTATCTTGCATTATTGGTTCCGTTGTACACACCATCCGTATGAAGATGACTAATGCAGATAAAGTATTATCTCTTGGACCTTACCTGGCAGTAGGAATTTATATTATGATGCTTTGTGGGGACAAGCTGGTGAATTGGTACTTAGAAGTAACTAATCTATCCGTTTTATTAGGGTAGTGTGTGACAGAAAACTTTGTGTTTTATGTCGCAGAAGACTAATCAAGATATAACTACCAAGAATTAGTTTTGTGCGATGTAAAAGACGTTATTGTTTAGGTGTGAACAGTAGCAAAAAGACATCGGGATATAGCATAAATGGTTATCAAACCGTAAAAATAAGGAGGAAGGCAGACGTGGGTAAGAAAGTATTAAGTATAGAAATAGGGTTACACAATGTCAAAGTTTGTGAACTTGAAGCTGGAAAGAAAAATCCACATGTATTAAATTGTATCACCTTCGATACACCGGAAAATATTGTTGAGGATGGCTTTATCTTAGACAAAGATTTGATGGCTCAGACTTTGAAAAGCCAGCTGGAAAATGCAAAAATGAATACAAAGGAAGCGATTTTTACTATTGCCTCTACAAAATTGGCAAACCGTGAAGTTGTTATTCCTGGAGTGCCGGATAATAAGATTCAGTCTATTATTGATGCAAGTGCAACAGAATATTTTCCATTGGATGTATCAGAATATACAATTTCTTACACTATTCTGGAAAAGATTAATACAAAAGAAGAGAAAAAATTGAAACTTTTACTTTTAGCTGCACCTAATAACTTAATCAAGAATATTTATAGTTTTGCAGAAATTGCTGGACTTCATGTAAATGCCATAGACTATATAGGTAATAGTACTTACCAGATTATGAAAGGTAAGATTGAAACCGGAGTAAATGTTTCTGTACAGATTAATGATCAGACAACAATAGTGAATGTAATTGAGAATGACAAACTTGCATTGCAAAGAACTATTTCTTATGGAGCAATGAATATCGTTTCTGCTGTATTGGACAATACTGTGTTTGGGAAGAATTCTACTAAGGACGCGATGCAGCTTCTGATGCAGGAAGGTATCATTAATGCTCATCTTGATATGGGGGGAGAGTCTTCCGGAGGTATGTCGGTGGCATCAGATGCATACGATAAAATAATGCGTGAGTATCGTGGCAGAGAAGAAGTTACCAGTACCATCCACTATATTATGAATAATGTCAATCGTGTACTTGATTATTATATGTCAAGAAACTCAGATAAAAGAATTAATACAATTTACTTAATGGGTGTAGGTTCTAAATTTAAGGGTATTGAAATCCTTATGGCAAATGAAACCGGTTTTGATGTAAAGAAGATTGATAATTTATTTGGAATAACCTTTAGTAAAGGTCTTAATCTGGCTTCACAGGCAGATTATCTGTCTGCAATCGGAGCAACTATTGCACCAGTTGGTTTTGTTCCGGAAGATGCCCGTACGTCTAATAATAGTGGCGGAGAAGCAAAAGCATTTATGGCATTGTTTGGAGGAGCCTGCATTATTGGTGCAGCTTTGATTATTGGTTCTTTTGCAAATCTGCAGATGGCAAGAATAAAAGGTGAGAATCTTCAAAAGGAGATTGATCAAAAAGTATATATTGAAAATGTTTATGCATCCCATCAAGCCGCAAAGGAATCTTATGAATATACCAGATATATGTATAACCAGACTTCCAACCGTAACTTCCAGTTAAATGAATTTTTGGAAATGGCTGCACAAGTTATGCCAAGCAACATGCAAGTGTTATCCATTATCTCAGATACAAATAGCATTAGTATGAATATTGAAGCAAAATCTAACAAATATTCGATTACAGAATTATTATTGCAGCTTAAGAAAATTCCAAGTGTGGCAAATGCTACTGTTTCCAATATTACAGAGAGTACAGAAGAAGGAAACAAAAAGGATGCCAAAGAGACCTTTACAGTTGTTTGTGAATATAATCCTTATAATGCTTTTGTAGATGAAAATACAGCATTAAAGGATGAAGAAGTAAAGGAAACAGAAGAAACAGCAAATCCAGATACCCAGCAGGGTGGAAATGCAGGTGCATCAACGGAAAATACAACAGCACCGTCTGCTAGCAGTGCGGCAACAGAGTAGGAGGGGTAAGGACATGAACAAAAAGAAACCAAGTGCATTATCGAATGTAACAGAAAGAGATAAGAAACTTATGTTTACACTAGGAGCTATTCTTGTACTGGCACTTTCTTATTTCTTCGCATTTTCGCCAAACCAGAAGAAAGCAGATGAGGTGAAAACTCTTAATAAGGAAAAACAGGCATACGTGACAGAATTGGATGGCAAGATTGCAAACGAAGCAACTAAAAGAGCAGAAATTACTACTTTTAAAAATGACAGGGAGGCGATTCTGGCTAAATTTCCTGGTGGAATGACCCATGAGAAAGCAATTAAAATATTAGCAGATTTAGAGAAGGATACAGATATTTTTTCTTCACAAGTGGCTCTTGCAGTAAATAATATTTTCTTTAACCAGACAGAAGCACGTACTACTGGTGTGGTACAGATTGAAAATGAAAATATTGCAAGTACTTCTTCTGTAGCACAAGCTGGTGTGGCAGAGGAGACTTATCCGGATATTGTGGGATATAAGACTGTGCTGACACTATCTTTTAGTGGACAGGCTGAAGAATTAACAAAGGCTCTTGATTTCATTAATGGATATAAAGATAAAATGTCAGTGGAGAATATTACTGTAGGTTTTGATGAAACCACAGGTGGATTAATGGGAACAATGAACTTATGTATGTTTGCTGTGGAAGGTGTAGATAATGAATATGAAGAACCTACAACAGAAGGTGTAGACTTGGGAGTTGTAAATATCTTTGGTTCAAAGAAGTCTACAGCAAATAAGAAAAAATAGTTCTGACAGACAAGCAGAAAAAAGAGGTCAACTGGTAGAGGCATAAGCTGGTTGACCTTTTGTGGAATAAATGAATTGACAAGACAAAAAAGAAGAAAGGAGTCAGATTATGAATGGAATAAAAAGGCATCGAAAAGGTTTTACCCTAATGGAAGTTATGGTCAGTATTGCACTAATCGGTATACTTTTTACACCAATGCTTGCTTTTTTTTCAAATAGTGCCCAGACAAATGTCAGGATAAAGAATGTACAAAGAGCCAATACGGCTGCACAGGCTGTTATGGAAGAATTCCGTTCCTATCAACGGATTGAGGATATTGCAGCAGTGTATGCACCTGCTACAGCTGATGGTGGAATGTTTAAAGAAGGAAATTATAATACTACGGATCGTATTTATACAATTAATGACAGTAATAATAGTATATACTATTTTCAGAAAAATGGTATTGAAAGCGATGGGAAAGAATACATTGCAAGAGTAAAAGTGGATACTACAGGATATCATACCCTTAACAGCACAGGTATGCCGGTAATTTCTTCTCTTGGCTCAGATACTACAGTAGTTGCCTTGGAGAAGGATGAGACATTAGATAAAATACGTGAATTCCGAAGACTCCATTTTAATGAAACAGGTATAAATGAGAGCATTGATTTTTTTGCAGAGAAGCTGAATAAAACAATGAAAGTGGAGATTACAGACACAGATGAAACAGGAAATCCAATATCAGCAGGTATGGTGCATGTCCGTGTATATAGTGAATATACATTAAATGGATCAGTACCTGGGTGTGAACATGCCCAGACAGGTCCTGATATTTATAATGGTTTGATGGAAGAAAGCCAGCTAAAGGGGATATATGTGTTCTTTAATTATGATGTTACCGGTTCAAGGACGATTAGCCAGGGATTCGATGTATCTATTGATTATACAAATCCTCCTGTAGACTGGCAGTGTAATTATATGGTATATGCAGTATGCCAGAGTGTACATATAGTAGATACGGATCAAATCCTAAAAGATGATAAGGATAATAAGGCAATGACAGAGTATATTGGGAATCATGGTTCCTATATGCATTTTGAATCAAGGAATAGCAGCATAGCAGGAAAAGTAGCAAAAATCTGGACGAACTTCCCTAAAGATGCTACTACAAGTGATATGATATGTGAGCAATCAACTATGGATAATATTGTAGGTACAGAGATGATACAAAGATTATCAGATTTAACAGTTTCGATATATAATAAAGACGATTTATCCAAACCGGTAGTTACCATAGATTCAACGAGAGGAGAGTAGATAGGATGGAAAAATTTTACAAAAAACATTCTGATGGTTCATCTTTGGTGTTCGTAATCATAGCAGTTGCTTTTGTTGGAATTTTGGGAAGTATTCTTCTAAATGTTACATTAATTAATATTGAGACAAAGGGAACCGACCGTACAATTAAGAAGAATTTTTATGCTACAGAAACAGTTATGGATAAATTGAACATTGCTTTGGAGAATATTTCATCAGAAGCCATGAAAGAGGCTTATATAGTATTGATGGAAAATTATACAGGCGATGTTATGAATACAACCGATCAGGCAAAGATTCAAACTGGTTTTGGAAAAAATTATATTGAAGGTATTCTAAAGCGGATTTCAGATACTACAAATTTGATTGATCATGCAACTAATCCCACATTACCTGGCAACAGCCTTTATAAAATAGAAAAGATCCAGAATGTGCTTGTGGATGCTTTTCGTGGTGATGATTCCAATGCGGAGAAGCTTAGAGATTATGTTATGGTAGATGGTGGAGCAAATTATGCACAAATGGAACTTGTCTTTGATGGCTCACACCCTGATACAAGCAAATACTTAGTGCTAAAAAATATAAAAGTAAAATATGTGGAAAACACAGGTACAGGAAATAATGATGATGAGGTTTCTACATGGATTACAACAGATATTAAGTTTTCTGTTCCGGTTCTCCGGTTTGAAGGAGGCGGAACTTATCCGGGCTTTACAGAGTATTCTATTATTGGTGATGAAGAGGTGACAGCACAGTCAGCACCTAATGCAACAGTTGCCGGAAGTTTGTATGCCGGTTATAGAGGATTTAATATAACTACGAATTCGGATGTATCTGTCAAAAGGAAGTCCGCAAATGTTATCACCCGTGGGGATGTAAATGTAATGCAGGGTACAACCCTTACTTTAGGAGAAAAAACAGAGCTGGTAAATGTATATGCAAAGAACTATGTAACTAGTAGAAATGGTTTATCCGGTTCACCGGCACTAGCAAAACTCAATGTATATGCAAACAGCTATATTATGGATGATATGTCATTGAATGCCCCTTATTCAGATGTTTATTTTGGTGGAGAGAATGCTGCCTATTATGGTTACAGTTTCAACAAAGATAATACGACAGATACAAGGACAGAACTTAATTCCCAATACAGTAGTGCAATTCTTATCAATGGAAAGTATTCTTCTTTGCACATGGATGACGATATGAGTACGATTCTTCTTGGTGGGCGTGCTTATATATCCCGCGATCAACAAAAGATGGAGATTGTTGGTATAGAACGGAAAGATATCCTTATGGGACAGTCTTTGTCTGTCAAATATGACCAGAATTATTATCTGGTTGCTGATGAACACATGAAAGATGGATATGAAAATCCTATGAAGTGGGAGCAATATGCAGCACTGGGGCAACCAGGGAAAATAGAAGTTTTATCGGACGAGATAACCGGTCGTTCCAGTGGAATTGGAAAATTGTTAAAGACTGGTACAGGACAAAGCACAATTCCTTATGTTTATAATATCTCGAATTTGACATCTAGTTCAGGGGCTATGGTTTATTTTTATTATAACTTTAAAAGCCAGAGTGCAGCAGATACTTTTTATAATAGATATTTTGATAAAGATGATGCTAAACGGCAAATTATTGATAAAGGATATTTACGGTTTGGGGAAGGTGGAATTGCCGGAAAAGGTATTACCATTTCACCACAAATTGCATTGCTGGCATCCAGTAATTATATGACTTTTGAAAATAATGGTAATCATCCAGGGGAATATAAGACATATACAAAAACTATAGACTCTGGAGATGAGGACAAACTGAAACAGGAGTCCATTGATTATGCCCTTACTTATAAGTCATTGCGGATGACACTTAGTACAGCAGACAAGGGAAACTATGAACCTACCTATGATGGATCCGATGCTGATAAAACAACAGGATATGGTATGACAGAAACTCAAGAGAAAGGAAACCAGATATTTGATGCGATTATGACAGTAGACAAAAACAATGGTCAGCATGTTTTTGTAAATGATGCTCTGGGTTCGAACCCTGCAGCTTCAGGGTTTGATATTCTTGAAGCTGATACTTATATAAAGGCAGTTCCGGTAAAAATAAATGATACAACCTATGTATGGGCATATTTTGTAGTGAAAAGGAATGTTTCACCTACGGATCAGGTACAGCTGGATAAGATACTGGCATATAACCATGGGGGAACTACGGAAAGCTATTATAGCCACCCGGATAATGCAGCAATTGTGGTGGCAAACTGTAATATTGAAGCAAATACCAGTATGAAAGGGCTTGTTATTTCCGATCAGACAGTATATTTAAGAGGTGGCGGCGTAACATTAACCGCTGAACCATCCCTGCTTCGTGAAATGTTTCGTAAACAGAGGGCAGAGGAAGGTTCCAAACCAGATGCAAAAGAGAAATTTATTACTTATTTTGATGCTTTTTCAACTTTTTCAGCGGGAGAAGGTTCCAACGCTTCCAATGATGCTATAGATATTTCAAGATATATTACATATTCAAACTGGAAGAAGAATGCAGATGAAATAACCCCAACAGCGGGACCATAAGTAGTCAGGGAGGAAGAACAATGAAAAAAAATCTTCATAAAGGCTTTTCTATGATAGAGCTTATTATTGTAGTTGCGATTATTGGTATATTTACTTCTTTGGCTGGTATGGGATTTGGATATTTAGAGTCAGGGAATGTAAAATCAGCAGCCAGAAATATTGATGCAACACTTTCAAAATTAAAGATGGATACTATGAAACAAAATAAACAACCTGTCATGTACATATATAAAAAGGGTTCAGATTACTATATGTATTGCACGGCGAATTCTTTTACGGTTCCAACCGGAACAGGCAATGCAGCACTGGGACAAAAGATTGGAAACCATAATGTGAAAATTTGGGCATCCGGCAAAACAGGCACAGTAGACCTTAATACCGGTGGCAGTCTGGAAATTACATTTAATAAGGGAAATGGAACTTTTACTTCAAAATATGAGCATATTTATGTAGAACATGCTGACGGAAGTGGAATAAAATACGATATTGAGATGATATTAGAAACCGGTAAGCATTTTATAAACGTGAATTAGGTGGTGATATGCAAATGAAGGAAGATAAGAGAAATTTTATTCTAACAGAAGAATGTAAGAAGAAGCAAAAAGCCGGTTTTACTTTGCTTGAATTATTGATTGCTATGATGATCACACTGATTATTGTAACAGCAGTTGGTCAGTTTATGGCAGCAACTTCACGTAGTTACCAGATTTTGAATAACCAGGTTGATTTGCAGATGGAAGCACAGTGTACTATTAATATGATTGCGGATATGGTAATGGAAGGAAGCAATGTGGTTTATGATAATGGCAACAATATGCTCCGCATTTATAAAAAGACAGTAGATTCGTCAGGAAACCCATTGGATTACAAGTCAGCAGAACAATATATTATCTGGTTTGATAAAGATGGTGATATCCAGAAGGGTAATATGTATCTTTTTGTTTGCGATAGTGATAGTGATTATTCAGATGCTCTTAACCATGATAGAGATAAAGCAAAGTTGATGGCAGAAGGCATTGACAGTTTTGCAGTGACCAGTCCAAGAGGAACGAATCTGGCTAGGGGACTTAGTTTAGATGCGAATAGAAATTTGCCGCAACGGGATGGTGTGACAGTTTCTGTCAAACTAAAGACAAAAGCAGTGTATGACAGCAGTAATGATGATGATTTCACTTATGAAGCCGTAGACACTATTTTTCCAAGGAATGAGATTGTAGAAGTACAGGGATTGTAACTGTTCATGGTTCTGAACAATTACAAGGAATTATAGAAATAAAAGGGAGGAAATGCAAAGGTGGAGATTGAAAAGAAATACAAGGTAAAAAAACTGCCCGAAAAACTGCAGGATTATGTTTGTTTAAATATTGAACAGGGATATCTTTGTACCAGTCCGGTTGTCCGGATCCGTAGGATGAACGAAGAATATATTCTAACATACAAATCAAAAACGCCTTTGCAGGAATCCGAATACCATACAAGGATTTCCAATGAAACAGAGCTTCCATTAACTAAGAGCAGCTATATACATTTACGGGAAAAAGTGGATGGAAATCTGATTCAGAAAAAGAGGTATCTGATTCCTATAGAGAATGGGTTAAAGGTGGAATTAGATGTGTTTGGAGGTCATCTGGAAGGACTGGTATTTGCTGAGGTGGAATTTCATAGTGTGGAGGAAGCAACAGAGTTTGTTCCACCGGATTGGTTTGGCGATGATGTGAGCCTTGATAAGCGTTATAGTAACAGTTATTTGTCACAGGTAGATAAGGTCTCTGATATTTAAGAAAGGAAAGGCTGGTTAGAATGATGAAAAAACATTGGAAAGCAATAGGAAGCGGCTTTGTTTGTATTATGGCTTTACTGGCTGTTGTGTTTGGTTTTTTAGCAACACATCCGTTAGTACAGGACGAACAAAATAATAATGTCCAGACTGCAGCATTGCCTGGCTATGATGCAAGGGATAACTATATTATTTTAGAGATTGTGCCGGATTCCTGCTATAAGCAGTTAGGTTATCTTCTGGCAGGAAGTGAACCGGTTGATATTTTTGAGGTCAGCAATGCCGGAGAGGCAGATAAGATTGAAAAAATAGCAGGAAATGGTGTACAACTTGTAAACCAGATAAATGGTGTGCAATATAAGCAATTAGAGGAAGTTTATGGTACGGATAAAGTGGAGGATAATTTTATCAAAACAGTATCCGGTGCCGGTGCTTATGCCAAACAGACAAAATATGAATTGAAAGATAAAAAATATTTTCCAATAAACAAGAATTTAATTGTAGACAGATTTGAAGGTCTGATTCAGGACAAAGGTGTAGAGGATATCCAGATTATTAGTGTAACTTCTGATGATTTGAATAATGCCAGTATAGATAAAGTGGAGGCTTTGATTAAGGATGCTGATGTGATTATTATGAATCAAAGCTTTGTAAAAGGGGCAGAACCAGAACAGGAAGCTTTGGGAACAACTTATGTAAAGAACTCCCAAGGTGGTAAGACGTTTGTGGACAAGGATTTAGACTGGAAAGTGGCAAAAGCTATATTTAATCAAATAAGCAATAAGAAAAATCCGGCAACAATCTTTATGGATAGTTCTATCTATACAAATGCGTTAGATAAGTCGGATAAAACAGTAAAAACAGTCCAATATAAATTAAATCGTGAAGTAAAGTATGAAGATGGACAATTTAACAATGGTTATCAATTAGTTGGTAATAATGGTTTGTTTAATAAAACAGACTTTGAGGCAGGAAATAGCAAGGCATCTGATAATAATACATACAAGTTGTTTTTGATGTCTATGTTCAGGGATCCCATTGAATTTTACAATTTATTTATGGAAAGTGGTTTAATTAAATCAGGAGGAGAATACCAGCTGCAAAGTGGTGATGCCGGCAGTTATTGGAATACTTATACATTTTTGCCATGTACCGGTGATTTGGCAAGTGATAATGGAGAATTCAAAAAGGCTAATGAAGATTATTGGAAAAACAGCATGGGGATTACTCTTAATTTAGATTCAAAGAACTATATTAATTGTAACATTGTCTCATGGGATACAAGCAAAGAATCTTTTATTAGCGGACTTAACAATTCACAGAATTTCAAAGACAGTGTAAAGAATACTTCAAAAGAGTACAAATTAATAAATCTTATCAATTTGTTGAAGGATTATACTCCAAAAGCAAATGTGGATGGAAAGGAATATAAGGTATTAGAGTTACAGCCTGCAAAAGGATATGATTTATCACCGGTTGTGATTGAGCGTATGATTCCATATACCAGTTATTCTAACAGCAGCTCTATTAGTTTAAAAATTACAAAAATGGCAACAGCAGAATTTATTGGCAGAACAGATGAGCTGACTTCCTGTTATGATATGATTTATATTGGAAATAACACAGACGGACTATGGAAGAAGGATGGTAAGACATATTATGGTGCCAATAATGATGATATGATTGGTATGATTTATGCCCATGTTGGTGCAAAGGTGAATTTTAATTATGGTATAGCAACAGATACTTCAACATCCGGTGAAAACCAATCCAATGGCTGGGCATTATTTAATAGTGGAGATAGTGGAAGTCTCCGTTATTCGGGAAATGATATTACAAACCTGAAGAAGAAAGATTTTGAGACTTATCTGGCTACAGGACTTCCAATTGTTGTGGCAAGTGGTTTGTGTGAAGATGCAATGAAATCTAAACCAGATTTCTTTTATGTTCCAGAGCATAATAATATGCGCAATTTTCTAAAAGAAAACAAGGATGATTTGATGGATTTGCAGTTTAACTACCGTACTGCTTCTGCAAAGGATTTGGAAAAACAGCTCTCCAGATTAACCATGACCAAACCTACTTTAACTGTAACGGCTGTCAGTGGTAGTGGAAGAGCAAGTGGAGCGGCAGGTTCTTACACAGGATCTGATTTAAATAAAACTATGGAATTTACTTTTACCAGTACAACAAACAGACATCAGATTACCATTTCCTATAAAATTGATGATGAAGGTGCCGGAAATGATTACACTCTTGAATTATATGTAGATAAGAATGCAGATGGCCGTTTCGTTTCCACGGAGCGTGTGGGAAAACGTGCTGCCAGATCAGGATCTAACCAGAGTTATGCTTTTAATGTAAATACAAATTACCGCGGAGCTCTTACATGGAAATTAGTAGTTTATCCTAACAACAATAAAACCTTGAAATGTTCACAGGAAGGATATGCCACCATCAGATTTGATGATGTGACAGGAGGAAAGAAGGTTAAAGTACTTCAGGTACAAGCAGTAAAAGAAGGAGATAACAAACATACCACTACTTGGGGATATGAAAAGGCACAGCAGTTGAACTTACAGGTTGATACCTATTTTAAGGCGTTATTTGATGAAATTAGAGAGGATTATGATATTGAAGTAGAAGCTATTACCATGCAGGAATTTACATGGGGAAATGGAAGCCAGGCAGATGGCTACTGGGGAAGCGGACATACCAGAAAAACCATGCAAAATGATTATCAGATGATTATTTTTGGATTTGCAGATAGTTACCGTGACATGGAATTTGACAATGCTAATATTGCAAAAGATATAGATGATTATATTACCGCTGGTAAGAGTGTGCTCTTTACCCATGACCTGACTTCCCAGATTAATAATGTAACGATTATGGGACAGGGTGGAAAGTATATGGAGACCACAAATGGTAGAGGTTTTAATAAGTACATGAGAGACAGAATGGGACTTAACCGTTTTGACCAGGATGTAAGAGCAGGCTCGGCGAAGGCTAGCAAAGCTTATGATTCCATGACATCTGGAACAGATAAATATGGATTTACTTACACTACATTAATGCAGTATAGTAACTTCAAACATGCTTGGCATGGTGATGTTGGAGATATCAATAAAAAGGTGAAAGATGCAGGATTTTATGGACCATACAACAATTTGTTGGTTAGCTTAAATACCAATAATGGAGGTGATAATAAAGGCTGGCCAGATATTTATAGCGGACATTATTGGAATTATGGCAATGAAAATGACAAAATTAGAGATTATAGTGCAAATACAAATATCCAAGGATATGGTACTAACTTTATCACAAATGTGAACAATGGTCAGATTACTTCTTATCCATTTGATTTGTCCAAGGAAAGTGGAGATATTACTTCTGATGGAAGATATAAGACGGCATTGACCCATGGCCAGTATTACCAGCTTAACATGGAAGATGAGGAGATTGTGTGTTGGTATACTCTGAGTGACCAGAATTCCAAGGGAGAAGGCTGGTATAGTACATCACCAAATGATGTTTCAAACAATTATTATATTTACAATAAGGGAAATGTAACATATACCGGTGTAGGACATTCGAATTCCGGAGCTATGACAGTTTTTGAAAGAAAGCTGTTTGTAAATACCATCGTAGCTGCTCTTCGTGCCGGAATAGAAGGACCTGGTGCAACAATTACAAATGGATATAATGTTCCTGAAGGTGGAGAAGACCGTTTTGTGGTTTATGCAGATGTGGATGTGGATTCTGGTGAAGATGAATTTAATAAGAGGGAAAAGGTAGAGTTCTATGCCACAGATGATGGAACAAAGGAAACTAAAGTATATGTTACTATAGAGTGGTGTAATGAAGATACTGGTACATGGGAAGAAAAGACACCAAGCCAGCTTGACAGTCTGGGCATAAAAATTAAGGCGGCTTCAGGTTCTTCTTCGCCACAAAAAGTAACTTTTACAAGAAAAGATGGAACAAAAGAAGGATATCTGGTGGATAAATCAGATGAATCGACAAATACAACACATGGTTATATTTTGGAAATTCCAAGGAAGTATTTAAAAGACCACGGAACCCAGAACTTTAGAATTAGGGTTTATGATAAGGAAGGAGCTTTAGGTTATACCAATGGTGCATTAATCCGCAGACCTTTATTTAATCTGGATTAAAAACATAAAGAAAAACCTTAGAGTAGTGTAATGGATATGCTATTCTAGGGTTTTTTCTATTATAAAAAGTAAAAAACCCTTGTTTGACAAAGAAAGGTATACTTAGTATAATGAAAGAAGTATGTCTTTTAGGTTATTTATCAGAGAGGAGTGGATATATGAAGTTTCTAAATCAATTAGAACGAAAATTTGGCAGATATGCAATTCCGGATTTGATGAAGTATGTACTGGTCTTATATGGAGCAGGTACTGCTATTGGCTTTTTTGCACCGGCTTTGTATTGGAGATATCTGTCATTGGATTTTTCTATGATTGCAAGAGGACAGATTTGGAGATTGGTTACATTTATTATGCAGCCCTATTCCATAGATGGGCAGCCTTTGAATATTATATTTTTTGCAATTGAAGTGTATTTATATCTTATGATTGGAAGAGGATTAGAGCAGGCATGGGGAAGCTTCCGGTTTAACCTGTATTTTCTTAGTGGAATCCTTTTTAATATATTAGCAGGATTAATGATTCATTTTGTTTTTCAAATGGTATATCCGGTAGGATTGACTTATATTTTGCAATCTATGTTTTTGGCATTTGCTGTTTTATACCCAGATATACAATTACTGCTTTGGTTTGTGATACCAGTTAAGATAAAGTGGCTGGGATATTTATATGGAATTATATTAGGGTATAACATTATTTCACAATTTCTTAAAGGAACCTCTACTGGATATGTATTGGGAATTGCTATACTTATTTCGGTAGCTAACTTTTTGTTATTTTTCCTATGGTCAAGAAAAAGCCAAATGATTTCCCCGGCACATGCCAGACGTAGAAGAGCAATGAAGAGGGCAGCCAGAGGAATGTCTAACTCATCTGGTGAGCCAAGACATAGATGTGCTATTTGTGGAAGAACGGAACAGGACAACCCGGATTTGCAATTCCGTTTTTGCTCAAAGTGTGAGGGAAATTATGAATACTGTAATGACCATTTATTTACACACACTCATGTAAAAAGATAAAGAAAAGTCATAAAAAATACAAAAAATAATGGTACAGTTTATATTAAGAAAGTAAATATATTATTTCGTGTGTATACACAGAAGGAGGAGAAGATGACACTTGTAAATATTCTCACAGTGCTCTATTTAATATTGGTAGTTGTCTGTTATGTTGTTTTCATCCAGAACTCCAGTACCCAAGAGACAATGGGTGTAAAAAAGAAAATTAATTGGTTGAATTTGGGTATTTTGTTGATGCTGGGATTGGTTGTCCGTTATATTCTGGCCTGTATGGATTCTGGATATGAGGTTGACATGAATTGTTTTTCCTATTGGGCAGATATGGTGTATAGAGATGGATTTCGTAATTTTTATACTGCCGATGTATTTACGGATTATCCGCCTGGATATATGTACATTTTATGGGTAGTTGGTGCAATTCGTAAAATGGTTCCAGCATTAGCTAGCTCTACCATTTTAGTAAAGATGCCGGCAATGCTTTGTGATTTAGTTACAGCAGGTTTAGTATATAAGATTGCTCATAAGCATTTTAATGAAATATCTTCTATTTTATTTGCTGGTTTTTACCTGTTTAATCCAGTTATTTTAATTGATTCTGCTATGTGGGGACAGGTAGATTCTGTCTTTACTCTGTTAGTTGCTTTTGTAGCATATTGTGTGGCAGAGAAGAAACTGACACGATCTTATTTTATTTTTGCAGTTGCTGTATTAGTAAAACCACAGGCTCTTATTTTAACACCAATTCTTTTGTGTGGTATTTTAGATCAAGTGTTTTTTAATGATTTCAAATGGAAGCGTTTTTGGATAGAGTTAGGTATGGGACTTCTTGCCATTGCAATGATGGTGTTGCTGGCAGCACCATTTGGTGTGAAAGAAGTATGGAATCAATATCTGCATACTATGGGAGAGGAATATCCTAAGGCTACCGTAAATGCATATAACTTATGGGCAATGTTTGGTTTGAATTGGCATGAACAGACAGAGGTAGGCTTAGGCTTGCAATATAGCACATGGGGAATGATATTTATTGTACTGATAGTTGCTGCATGTCTTATATTTTGTTATTTATGCCGTAAGAAGCAGAATGGAGAGAAGTATTTCTTTTATGGTGCATTTGTAGGATTAGGGTTCTTTACCCTTTCTGTACGTGTGCATGAAAGATATATGTTCCCTGTTTTAATTTTATTGCTCCTTGCTTATTTATATAAGCCTCGGAAGAATATGTTATATGCTTTTCTTTTGTTGACCATTGTGGCAGCCAATAATGTATGGCATGCTTTTAAATTCTATACTCCAGAAACCTTTGATTGGGAGGCAGTTTTCCCAAGGGTTATTGGATTTTTTGAGGTATGTGTATTTGGCTTTTTAGTATATATGGGAATTAAATATTATGTTTTAGAGAAAAATGAAGAAGAGACTTTAACTAACACAGGAAAAAAAGTGGAGAATATTGTCCCTGCTTTTCTTGTACATCCTTCTGATGCACCAAAAGTATTTGCCAGTGATAAGAAGCAAAAATTCACAAAACAGGATTGGATTGCTGTACTTGCAATTACCATAGTATATGGTGCCATTGCTTTATTTAATCTTGGAAATATGGATTCACCAGAGACGCATTGGGATTCTGAAACTATGTATGACCAGTCTTTGGTATTTGATGTTTCTAATAAACAAGGAAATATTACGGAGATAGAGTATTTTCTTGGTAACTATGAAAACCGATCCTTTTCAGTACATCAAAGTGCAGATGGTGTAAACTGGTATTTAGTTAGTGTAAATGGTGGTGATACAGTTGCCCAAGGAGAAGAAGCAGCTAAGTTTACGATGGAGAGTGTATTCTGCTGGGGAAGCACAACTGTATCTATTACAGAGCCGTATGTGCGTTTTGTATGCAATTCAGATAGAACAGTAATCAATGAATTGGTATTCAGGGACGAGACAGGTAATGCTGTTGTTCCAGTGAATGCTTCTGAGTTTGAGGCACTTTTTGATGAACAGGATTTATGTCCAGAAATTAGTACATTCCGTGACAGCACTTATTTTGATGAGATCTATCATGCCAGAACAGCTTATGAGATGACAAATCCAGGAACTTATTGTTATGAAAATACACATCCGCCACTTGGCAAATTTATTATTTCTATTGGTATCCGTATTTTTGGTATGTGTCCGTTTGGTTGGAGAATTATGGGAACTCTGTTTGGTATCGCAATGCTTCCATTTTTCTATTTATTTACCAAAAAGCTGTTCCGGGAAACTTGGATAGCAGCCATTACTACAGTATTATTTGCGGCTGATTTTATGCACTTTGCCCAGACACGTATTGCAACCATTGATGTGTATGTAACATTCTTTATTATTTTGATGTATTATTTTATGTATCAATATACCAGAATGAGTTTCTATGATACACCATTGAAAAAAACATTTGTTCCGTTAATATGTTGTGGTATTTCTATGGGATTGGGATGTGCCTGCAAATGGCCAGGTGTTTATGCTGGTATTGGACTTGCAATTTTATTCTTTGCTACCATGTTAAGAAGATATTTAGAATACCGCCATGCAAGTGGAAGTCCAAACAGTTCAACAAATGGTATTGGGCATAGTAAGATTTTAAGTTCTTTTCAAGGAAATTTGATTAAAACATTAGCATTTTGTATATTAGCATTTATTGTAGTTCCAGTTATCATCTATACGGCATCCTATATTCCATTCAATGATGGAAACCAGATTGGTTTGATTAGTTATGTAACAGATACACAGCTTGCAGATGATGGGGAACATACCATATCTAATATACCTCTTGACAATGGAGAAAACATTACACTTGATACACGTTATACAAAAATAGCATTAAAGAGTGAACTGGGAGATCCGGAATCTTTTACTGGCAAACTTGCAATTAAGTGGAATGGTTGTTCTTTTAACCGTTTGTTGGGACGTATGGTACGTAATCAGGAAACAATGTTTAGTTATCATTCTGAACTCGTAGCAGAGCATCCATTTTCTTCCTGGTGGTATGAGTGGCCATTAATATTGCGTCCTATTTGGTACTATACAAAGACAATTAGTGGGACTGTGCAGGAAAATATTAGTGCTTTTGGAAATCCGATGGTTTGGTGGGCTGGCATTCCGGCATTTGTTATTATGATTTATTTTGCATTGAGAGAGAAAGACAGAAAGAGTGGATTCTTGTGTATTGGATATTTGGCACAGCTTGTACCATGGATGAATGTATCACGTATTACCTTTATTTACCATTATTTTCCAAGTGTGCCGTTTATTACCATTATGATTGGTTATGCAATGTATCGTATAGTAACATTTAAGAAAGAAGAGGGATACCAAAAAACTGCGAAACGTGTTTGTGTTGCTTATGCGGTAGGAGCAGTATGCCTGTTTGTTCTGTTCTATCCAGTTTTGTCTGGTTATCCGTTTGATGCAAATTTCGTGGCAGAACATCTCCGTTGGTTAGACAGATGGCAATTGGTTTCTATGTAAGGAAATAGGTAACTATTCAGGTAGAAACACGCATTTACTGCGTGTTTCGTAAGAAAAATGAAAGTTGATTGCTACGTGCTACGCACTCCCGCAATCACTAACTGTATTCGTATTCTGGGCTGCCGCCCTACATACTCATACAGTTTAGCCAGCCAAATGTCTATATTTCTTTGCAAGCAAGCTTGCACGAAATATAGCCGTTTGTCAGGACTTTCATAGTAAATTTTGATTGTTCTAAGCCCTTCACCGAAGGTGAATTTTCATGGGCTTAGAACGTAACTGTTCATGGTTCTGAACAGTTACGGAAATAGAAGGAGAGCATTATGAATAGTATAAAAAATCTCGTTTATGAATTAAACAGAGGAAAACAATTAGATATCAATATACCTTTCTATAAAGATGTATTAAAAGAAATTTATAATCAGACTTCTTTTCTTCATCTTGCCATGGAGTACTATGTACTTTATGAAATTTTGCAGGAAAAAGAGGGAAGAGATAATGCATATTTATCTGAGGATTTGTCTGTTGTCCATAAAGTAATGGAACAAGTTTTTTGTAGAGAAGAGGATTTATCTTTACAAGAATTAGAAGAATGTGTTACAGAAATAGAAGAGGTTCGTAGCGATGTAATTCGCAAAATGGAACTTTTGACCATGTATACAGACAAATTGCAGATTTATGAGCATGTTGTTAACCGGATGGAACTGCAATTTGAGACAGATTTTGAGGAAACAGACGTGGAATCTTTTGTAAAGCAGACTTTACAATTTATTTTCAGTGGTGAGGACAACGTAGTTATTAATGAGAATATAAAAGAAGTTCTTGCAGAACTTCCGGTTCGTATGGCACGTTCTAAGTATTTTCAGTTGATTGAAAATAGTATGTCTGTTTATAAAGGTTCGGACAAGTCTGCCCTAGATCGTTTTGTATACATGTTGGAAACCAGTGCTATGTTGTATGAACCTGAAGGCGTTGGGGAATATTTTAATGAGATTCAGGAATTTGCAGATAGTCTCGACCAGCGTATCTTTGCAGAGATGTCAGAGCATGATTTTAGTGATTTATATGATTCATTGGAGGAATACGCTGGTAGGATTGAAGAGATAGCGAATTTATATGTGGATATCCAGACGGTACTAAATTCCTTGTATTGTTATTTACTTTCTTATAGCGGGCAAGGTTGTACAGATAACAGCGAAGAGGCTTGTCTTGATATTTTAAGAACATTACATCAGATGTTTGCAGAATCAGAATGGAAAGCTATTCCAGAAGAAGTGGCAGAAAAACTGGTACTTACAGAAGGAAAACAAGAAAAGCTTGCTGAGGATATGATACAACTACAGGGTGCATTCTATAAGTTAGTGGAGGGACATCAGGATAAAATAGAAGAACTAGGATTAGTAGAGGAATTTGTAAGACTTGAAATGGAACAGCAGTTATTATCTGTGGGAAGTACATTTGTTGATTTTCATACGGAAGAGGAAGAGGTAATTGCAGAGGAGGATTATGTTCTTGGGAAAACAGAGGAATTAATCGGAAAATTAAAAGATAGATTTGCAAAACAGGAAATGTGTGTAAATCGTGCAGTTATTGCAGCTACTATTAGTAAATTCCCTGTTTTCTTCACTTCTTCTAAAGAAGTGGAGGAGTATATACGAGAAGCATTGACCCGGTGTAAGGATATTGCAGAAAGACAAGCAAGTATGAATTTAATACAGCTTTTATGGGATGGTACAGAATAATATGATTGTATGGTATAAGCATTTGTATTACAAAAATCATGCAGGACATCAAATTGAGGAATGGAAGAAAAAGGTAGAAAAAGAAAAGCCTATGTTCCCGATTTATTGTGTATGTCTTGCATCGAATCCTTGTAATTTATTGGATATTATGAATGTAAATGAATTATTATTTTCTTATTATCAAAAGAGAAAAGTTGTTATTGTCGGATTGGCTGCAAATCGTAAAGAAGCCATGGAATTAGCAGCAGAAATTGTAGAAGAAGTTTATACAAAGACTGGTGATTTTGATATTCAGGGTTTTGTGGAAGAAAATCAGAACGATAGAGAGGTGTGAGCAGGTTGCATATTTTGTTGCTGATTTTGAAGATTATTGGCATTCTTTTATTAGTAGTATTGGGTTTCCTGCTTACTTTATTTCTATTGGTATTATTTGTACCAATCCGTTACAGAATAGATGGAGAGAAAGAAAGTCAAGGCAATTTAAAAGGGAAAGTACGGCTGAATTGGCTCATGCATATACTATCTATACACATACTTGCGGATGAAGAAATATCTTCGAATATAAAGATATTTGGGATTTCTGTTTTTTCGAGGAAAAGTAATGAGGATTTAAAGTCCAAGAAGAAAGTATCAAAACATAAAAAAAGAAAAGAAAATACAAATCATTCAAACCAAAAAAAGAAAGAGGCAGGGGTTGAAACAAGACATAAGAACCCTAAAGATGAAAGTACTGTGTTTGTACAGGAATCTAAAACAGAAGAGAAAGAAATACAGACGGAAGAACTCAAAGAAATAATCCCAGTAGATACAAAAGAAAAGAAGAAAGTTGAGGAGCGATCCCCGCAACAAAAAGAAAAAAAGAAAAAAAATATTTTTTACAAAATTCGGAAAAAAATGATTTGGTTTTGGTATGAGGCAAAAAAAATATATAATCGAATTCTTTCTCTTTTGCAAAGTTTGAAATATCATTGGACAGAATGGTTAGATAAGAAGGAAATACTTGTTCAGGCATGGCATAATAAGGAAAATCAAAGAGGAATTCATTTTGTGTGGGAAAGTACAAAGAGACTGTTACAACATATCACACCAAAGAAGTGGACAGGATATATTCATTTTGGAATGGATAACCCAGAAAGTACTGGTAAAATTCTTGGACTAATTGGTATATTTGGTGGTATAATAGGTATATTACCAGAAATCCAGCCGGATTTTGAAAAGAAGATTTTTGAAGGAAAAGTTATGCTAAAGGGCAGAATTTATAGCTTTTATTTGATACAACTGCTTATACAAATTTGGAAGAAAAAGGAAGTTCATAAGTTAATTGACAATATTAAGAAAGTATGGGAGGAATTATCATGGCAGAAAACAATATAGGCGAGACTGTGGAAGCTTTGTTTCAAGGATTGGATAGTTTTTTAACCACCAAAACAGTGGTTGGAGATGCCGTAAAATTTGAAGATGGTACGATTATTTTACCATTAGTGGATGTAAGCTTTGGTGTAGGTGCAGGTGCATTTGCAAATGGGGAAAAGAAGAAAAATAATGCAGGCGGAGGTATGGGTGGATCCATGCAGCCATGTGCAGTGCTTGTGATTCAAAATGGAACAATAAAACTGGTTAATGTGAAAAATCAGGATGGTATAACAAAGATTTTGGATATGGTGCCAGATTTTGTTAATAAAGTAATTTCAGGGAAAAAGGAAGTAACAGACGATACAGAAGAGTTTGAGTAACCGTTTGGTCATGCAAAAGTATAAAAGAAAATTAAAAATTTTTCTTGCATTATGTAGAAATATTTGATAGAATAGATTTGTTTGGTGCGTGGAATATGTATCTGCGCATAATAAACATAAGGAGGTGCTTTCGATGGCTAAATGTGCAATTTGTGAAAAAGGAGCTCACTTCGGTATCAAAGTGAGTCACTCACATAGAAGAAGTAATAAGATGTGGAAATCTAATGTAAAATCTGTAAAGGTTAAAGTGAATGGAGCTGCTAAGAAGATGTATGTTTGTACTTCTTGTTTAAGATCCGGTTTAGTGGAACGTGCTTAATTCATTTGGAAAGGATGTCATACTTTGGTGTGGCATCTTTTTTGCTTTATAGGAAAGTTCATCCTATAAAGTATAAAAGTTCCAAAAATATATGTGTAAGTTTTAGGAGAGTATATAAATAGACAATTCTCCTTTAACATGTAAAGAGATTATAGCCAAGAACAAGACAAAATATGATAAGAAAAATGGCAAGTAAGCCACTGGTTACAAAAAGCATAATAGTCATTCCTATAGCAATCCAAAAGAGAATAAAACCGAACATACGTTTCATAAATTTACCTGACCTTTCAAAAGATTTTCATTATGATTTGCATGATTAAATAAAAAACTATTGTATATATAAGTGTATGCTGTATAAGATAAAAAGTGACAGGAAAGATAATAAAGTCTTTATCTGCAATATAAGTTGTGAATAATTGGAATTTGTAATATTTTTAGTCATGTTTGTATATTTTGGCAAAATATGAATGATATGGCTAAACTGTTATGTTTATTTTTAATTCAGGGTAGAAAAGTAAGTAAAAAAAAGTTATACTATATGGTAGGAATGAAAAATATAAAAAAGAAAGGGTTATGATAATGAAAGGACATATTTCAAGTCAAAAGGGAAGTGTACAAATTGATAACGAAGTTATGGCAAAATATGCTGGTTCGGCTGCTGTAGAGAATTTTGGAATTGTAGGAATGGCATCAGTAAATATGAAAGATGGTTTGGTGACGCTTCTAAAAAGGGATAATGTAAGTCATGGTGTAAATGTTGTGATAAATGAGAATAATAAGTTAAAGATTGACTTACACATTATTGTAGCTTATGGAGTGAGTATTTCTGCAGTGTGCGAGAATCTGATTAACAATGTGAAGTATAAAATTGAAGAATTCACAGGTATGGAAGTAAAGAAGATTAGCGTATTTGTTGAAGGTGTAAGAGTACTGGATTAAGGAGGTTACGATTGTGGTTATCAAGGCAATTGATGCGGCAATGCTACAAAAAATGTTTCTTGCAGGAGCAAAAAACATTGAAGCAAAAAAAGAATATATAAACGAATTAAATGTATTTCCAGTTCCTGATGGAGATACTGGAACGAACATGACATTGACAATTTTGTCAGCTGCTAAAGAAGTAGCAGCAATAGAAAATCCCACAATGGATAGCTTGTCAAAAGCAATTTCCAGCGGTTCACTTCGTGGTGCAAGAGGTAACTCAGGTGTTATTTTATCCCAGTTATTCCGTGGATTTACACGTGGATTGAAAGGTATAGAGGAGATTACAGTTCCGGTTATGGCAGAAGCTTTTGGCAAAGCAGTAGAGACTGCTTATAAGGCAGTTATGAAGCCAAAAGAAGGAACAATTTTGACTGTGGCAAAGGGCGGTGCAGATAAAGCGGCAGAGCTTTCTGGTAAAGTAGAAGATATCAAAGAATTTTGTAAGGAAGTTCTTTCATACATGGAATATGTATTGTCCCAGACACCTGAGATGCTTCCGGTATTAAAAGAAGCCGGAGTGGTAGATTCTGGTGGACAAGGTTTATTGACTGTATTGCAGGGCGGATATGATGTATTGCTTGGAAAAGAGATTGATTTTGAGGCAATCAAAGCAGAACCGGTAAAAGCAGTAGCATCTACTATGAATTCCAGTGAAGTATCTACTGCAGATATTAAATTTGGATATTGTACAGAATTTATTATTATGTTAGAAAAAACATTTACCATGGATGATGAACTGCATTTTAAAGATTTCTTGGAGAATCTTGGAGATTCTATTGTTGTAGTAGCAGACGAGGAAGTTGTAAAGGTACATGTGCATACAAATGATCCCGGTCTTGCTATTCAAAAAGCATTGACTTATGGTGCACTTACAAGCATGAAGATCGATAATATGCGTCAGGAGCATAATGAAAAGGTAATTCGTGAGGAAGAAAGAAGAATTGCCAAAGAAAAAGAAACAAAGAAAGAAGAAATAAAGAAAGAAGAAATAGCTACAGACCAGCAGAAAAAACCATTTGGATTTATTAGTGTGTCTGTTGGGGAAGGATTAAGCGAAATCTTTGGTGGACTTGGTGTAGACTATCTGATAGAAGGCGGACAAACTATGAATCCAAGTACAGCAGATATGCTGGATGCCATTGCAAAAGTCCATGCAGAGACGATATTTATTCTACCAAATAACAAAAATATCATCCTTGCGGCAGAACAGGCAGCAGAGCTTACAGAAGACAAAGAGATTATTGTCATTCCTACCAAAACTATTCCACAGGGAATTACTGCCTTAGTGAATTTTATGGAAGAGAAGAGTGCAAAGGAAAATGCAGACAATATGTCTAATGAAATTGGAAATGTGAAGTCTGGACAGGTAACCTATGCAGTAAGAGATACTTCTATTGATGGCAAAGAGATACATGTGGATGATATTATGGGAATTGGTGAGAAAGGTATCGAAACAGTTGGACAGGATATTGAACAGACTACTTTGGAATTGTTAGATACCATGGTGGATGAGGACTCTGAATTAGTATCTATCTTCTATGGTGAGGGAGTAACAGAGAAAGATGCAGATGCAATTGCAGAAAAACTTTCAGAAAAATATCCAGATACAGAAGTTGAAGTACAGTTTGGTGGACAGCCAATTTATTACTATATATTATCTGTAGAGTAATAAAAAACAAAGAAAGATATGGTTATTATAATATTTATAAGTAACTGTCCAGAACCATGAACAGTTACATTTCTAAAACGAGGGTGTAGAATCCCTCGTTTTGTAGTTTAATTGTTACTATTCAGGTAGAAACACACATTTACTGGGTGTTTCGTATAAAAAGTGGGTGTGAACAGCAACGGGAAGAAGGAAGGTATGTCATGAAAATTACAGATTCTATTGTTACGATTAAGGGGATAGGAGAAAAGACCCAGAAAAATTTTGAAAAACTGGATATACGAACTGTGGGAGATTTGTTGGAACATTACCCTAGAGATTATGATGAATATAAGCCTATATGTCCAATTGGGGAATTGAGGGAAGGCGAAGTTGCAGCGATTGAAGGAAGTCTTGACCGGTTGCCGAAGATGAAGGTAGTAAGAAAATTAAAGATACTTACCTGTTCCATAAAAGATGGGAGTGGCAGTATTGGATTGACTTGGTTTAACATGCCTTTTTTAGTTGGTTCTCTTCATGCTGGAACAAAATACATTTTTCGTGGAAAAGTTATCCGGAAAAATGGTGTACTGGTAATGGAACAGCCACAACTGCTTACCAAGGAGCAGTTTTATAATAAGTTACATATTTTACAACCGATTTATCCTTTGACAGCAGGAGTTACAAATAATGCAGTAACAAAAGCCATTACCAATGCAGTAAAAGAAGTGGATTATGAGGAGGATTATCTTCCGGCAGCTCTTAGAAAAGAATATAATCTTGTTAGTTATAAACAAGCTATAAAAGGGATTCATTTTCCTAGTAACAGAGAAATCATGATGAAAGCAAGAAGGCGTGTAGTATTTGATGAATTTTTTCTTTTTTCCTTATCTATGAAACAATTAAAAAAGAATAAACAAAAAAAGAAAAATAATTATAAAATAACAGATGATAGTGCCAGCAGCCAGTTAATAGAAAGCTTGCCATACGAATTAACAAATGCACAGAAAAAGGTATGGGAAGAGGTAAAAGCAGATCTTAGAGATATAGGAGTAATGAACCGTCTGATTCAAGGAGATGTAGGATCTGGTAAAACCATTATTGCAGTATTGGCATTACTTATGGTAGCAAAAAATGGATATCAGGGGGCTATAATGGTACCTACAGAAGTACTGGCTAAGCAGCATTTTGAAAGTATGGAAGAACTTTTAGAACCTTTTGGTGTAAAAATGACTTTATTAGTTGGATCTATGACAGCGAAAGAGAAAAGAGAATCATATACCCAAATTAAAAATAGTGAAGTGCAAATTATTGTAGGTACACATGCATTGATTCAGGAAAAAGTAGAATATGATAATCTGGCACTGGTGGTTACAGATGAGCAGCACCGTTTTGGGGTAAGACAAAGAGAATGTTTTGCAGGGAAAGGATTGGAGCCGCATATATTAGTTATGAGTGCAACTCCGATTCCAAGGACTCTGGCGATTATTCTTTGTGGTGATTTAGATTTGTCTGTTATGGATGAATTGCCGGGAAACCGTATTCCTATCAAAAACTGTGTGGTTAATACCGGATACCGCCAGACAGCATACCGTTTTATCGAAAAGGAAGTAGAAGCAGGCAGGCAGGCGTATGTTATTTGCCCTATGGTGGAAGAAAGTGAAAATATTGAAGCAGAGAATGTATTAGATTACACAGAGCAGTTAAAAACTTTTCTAAAACCAGAAATTGAGGTGGCATATCTTCATGGAAAAATGAAACCAAAAGAAAAAAATAGCATTATGGAAAGCTACGCAAAAGGGGAAATTCAAGTATTGGTGTCTACTACAGTTATTGAGGTTGGCATTAATGTACCTAATGCCACTGTTATGATGATTGAAAATTGTGAAAGGTTTGGTCTTGCCCAATTACATCAGCTTCGGGGAAGAGTAGGAAGAGGTGGTTATCAGTCCTATTGTATTTTTATGATGGGACAGGAAGGAAAAGAGACTAGGGAGCGAATGGAAATTATGGGAAAAACCAACGATGGATTTCGAATTGCAAAAGAAGATTTGCGGCTGCGTGGACCAGGAGACCTGTTTGGAGTGCGTCAAAGCGGTGTACTGGAATTTAAGATGGCAGATGTTTTTAACGATGCATCTATTTTGCAGGAAGCACACGAAGCAGCCCAGCAATTTGGAGAAGATGATATGAAGTTAATGTGCAAAAAGTATAAGAGATTGCGGGATAAGATTTTTGACTATTGCCAGGATGTGTCATTGTAACAAATAGTATTCTTACTTTACATATTCTGTTAGAATATGAAGTAACAGTTCAGCTGGGTAAAAGTATATGTGCAAATTGCACAAGTGAGCTTGCTCATAGAGGGCAATTTGTGCATATACTTTTATGTGCTTAACGCCATTCATGAATAAAGTGTCCAGCCAAAAAGAATATTTTTAGTCAATTTGTATATTCTGGCACTTTATGAATGAACCCGGCTGAACTCTTAGAATATGAATCATGGTAGATAGAAAATTATAGACTTTTATGAAAATATAAGATATAATAAAACATAAATGCAGAAAATTGTCATTTCCTTTGTTGCTGTTGAAATGATAATAATTGCAAAGAAATACATAATGAAAAGATTACCGAAGAAAAAAATTATGTATTAGAATAAAGTCCTTGTGGCGAAAAGATGGAGGCATATTCATGTATAAGATTGTGAAGAAAGAAACCTTGGCAAATAACATTTACTTAATGGACATAGAAGCTCCCAGAGTTGCAAAACATTGTTATCCAGGGCAGTTTGTTATTGTCAAGATGGATGAAAAGGGTGAGAGAATCCCTTTGACAGTATGTGACTACGATAGAGAAGCTGGAACTGTAACGATTGTATTTCAGGTAGTGGGGGCATCAACTCAGCTTATGGCTGAGTACAAAGAGGGAGATGCATTCCGTGATTTTGTAGGACCTCTTGGATGTAAATCAGAATTAATAGACGAAGCACCAGAAGAATTAAAGAAGAAGAACATTTTATTTGTTGCTGGTGGTGTAGGTACTGCTCCGGTATATCCGCAGGTAAAGTGGATGAAGGAACAGGGATATGACGTAGATTGTATTATTGGTGCAAGAAACAAAGATTTGATTATTTTGGAAGAGCAGATGAAAAAAGTTGCTGCCAATACTTATGTATGTACGGATGATGGTTCATACGGATTTCATGGCAATGTAAATGATCAAATTAAAGATTTAGTGAACAACCAAGGCAAGAAATATGATTTGGTTGTTGCTATCGGACCTGTTATTATGATGAAGTTTGTAAGTCTGCTTACAAAAGAGCTTGGAATCAAGACAATTGTAAGTATGAATCCTATTATGGTAGATGGAACGGGTATGTGTGGAGCATGTCGTCTTACTGTAGGCGGGGAAGTGAAATTTGCCTGTGTTGATGGTCCGGAGTTTGATGGTCATTTGGTAGACTTTGACGAATCAATGAAACGCCAGCAGATGTACAAGACAGAAGAAGGCAGGGCAATGCTGAAATTAAAAGAAGGAGCAACTCATAGTAATGGTGGTTGCGGATGTGGAGGAAACAAATAATGGAAGTAGATGTTTTAAAAAGAGTACCAGTAAGAGAACAAGATCCTAAAGTTAGAGCTGCAAACTTCCAAGAAGTTTGTTTAGGATATAATTTAGAAGAAGCAATGGCAGAAGCTACCAGATGCTTAAAGTGTAAGAATGCAAGATGTATAACAGGCTGTCCGGTAAATATTGATATTCCTGGATTTATTAAGGAAGTGGAAGCTGGAAATATTGAGACTGCTTATGGAGTAATTAGTGAATATTCTGCACTTCCAGCAGTATGTGGACGTGTATGTCCACAGGAATCCCAGTGTGAGAGTAAGTGTGTCCGCGGCGTAAAAGGCGAAGCAGTATCTATTGGTAAGCTGGAACGTTTTGTTGCTGACTGGGCAAGGGAGAATAATGTAATACCTAAGGCAGCAGATGAAAAGAATGGCAAAAAGGTTGCTGTGATTGGTTCTGGTCCTGCTGGATTAACCTGTGCTGGAGATTTGGCAAAGAAAGGTTATGATGTAACTATATTTGAGGCTCTACATGAAGCAGGTGGCGTATTATCTTACGGTATTCCAGAATTCCGTCTGCCAAAGAATACAGTTGTAGCAACAGAAGTAGAGAATGTAAAGAAATTAGGCGTTAAGATTGAAACAAATGTGGTCATTGGTAAGGCAACAACCATTGAAGAACTTATGAAGGAAGAAGGATTTGATGCTGTATTTATAGGATCTGGTGCAGGACTTCCTAAGTTTATGGGAATTCCTGGTGAGAACGCAAATGGTGTATTTTCTGCCAATGAATATTTAACAAGAAGTAATCTTATGAAGGCATTTGATGAAAATTATGCAACTCCAATTATTGGTGGAAAGAAAGTTGCTGTTGTTGGCGGTGGAAATGTAGCTATGGATGCGGCAAGAACAGCTCTTCGTCTAGGTGCAGAGGTTCATATTGTTTACCGTAGAAGTGAAGAAGAACTTCCTGCCCGTGTGGAAGAAGTACATCATGCAAAAGAAGAAGGAATTGTCTTTGATTTGCTTTGCAATCCTACTGAGATTTTAGTAGATGAAAATGGTCATGTTAGTGGTATGAAGATTGTAAAGATGGAACTTGGCGAGCCTGATGAGTCAGGAAGAAGAAGACCAATTGTAATTCCAGGTTCCGAATATGTTTTAGATGTAGATACTGTTATTATGTCCCTTGGTACAAGTCCAAATCCTTTGATTTCTTCTACTACAGAAGGATTAGATGTAAATAAATGGAAATGTATCGTTGCAAACGAGGAAAATGGTGCAACAACAAAAGAGGGTGTATATGCTGGTGGTGATGCCGTAACTGGTGCAGCTACTGTAATTCTTGCAATGGGTGCTGGTAAGGCAGCAGCAGCAGGAATTGACGAATACTTATCATAGTTAGGTATGATATTTTAAGCAGGTATGTAAAATACCTGCTTTTTATTGTTTAAACTTTAAAAGTTCATTGTAGAACAATCTTGAAATAAAGATTGTTGTATGATAGTATGACAATAAGAAAGTGGGTAGAATGAATATGGCAAATACTAAAAAAACAAAACAGGAAATTCTACAAAAAATTAAAGAGTTCCGCTTGCTTGATGATGATTTTATGAGCAAGGTCTTTGAGGATGATTATGAATGTATAGAACTTATTTTACATATCATAATGGATAAGCCAGATTTAAAGGTACAGACTGCACAGACACAATATGGTATTAAAAATTTAGAAGGACGATCTGTAAGGCTTGATGTGTATGCTATTGATACCATTGGAAAAAAAATATAACATTGAGGTGCAGAGAAATGATAAAGGAGCAATTCCTAAAAGAGCGAGATACAACAGTAGCGTGATAGATACGAAATCTCTTCCAACAGGTACAGAGTTTGAAGAACTACCCGAAACATACGTTATTTTTATAACAGAAAATGATGTGATTGGTTACAATAAGCCACTTTATCATATTGACCGTGTTATAAAAGAAACAGGAGAGTTATTCGGAGATGAAGCACATATTATATATGTGAATGGATCATATCAGGATGAATCACCATTAGGAAAATTGATGCATGATTTTTCATGTACCAATCCAGAGGATATGTATTATAAACTTTTAGCGGATAAAATGAGATATTTTAAAGAAGATGAGAAAGGAGTGGAAGAGATGTGTAAGATTATGGAAGATTTGATAGATAGTGAAAAGAGAGAGATTGCATTACGAATGTTGAAAGGTGGTAGACTGCCAATAGAAGAAATTGCGGAATACACAGGATTGATGGTTGATGAGGTAAAAATGCTTGCTGAAAACGAAAAACTGGTAACATTACAATAATAAAGGGAAAGGGATAGAAAATAGGAAGGAGTCAGAATATGTCAGAAACATTAAAAAAAAGAGAAGAAGTAAATAAACAAGATACTTGGGCTATGGAAGATTTGTTTGCTACAGATGAGGCATGGGAAGAAGAATTTAAGAAGTTAGATGAAGTATGTGATGCACTTGCAAGTTATAAAGGAACCTTATTTGACAATGTGGAGCGTATGGCAGACTTTTTTGAAGTATATGAAAAAGCAAACCTTATGTTGGAGCGTGTTTATGTTTATGCTGGACAGAAATATCATGAAGACACTACGAACAGCAAATACCAAGGATTATCGGAACGTGCAGATACACTTATGGCAAAATATAAGGAAAGTGTTGCTTTTTTAGAGCCAGAGATTTTAGGTACAGAGGAAATACACTATAAAGAAATTACAGAAGGCTTTTTTAAGAAGATACCTGAGAAAGAAGAAGGATATCGTAGATTTTTTTATGAAATTATCAGAAGTAAGGAACATAGCTTATCTATAGAAATGGAAGAGTTGCTGGCAAGTGGACAAGAAGCACTAGATAGTGCGGGTAATATTTTCTCGATGTTCAATAATGCAGATGTAAAATTCCCTTCCATAGAAGGTGAGAAAGGGGAAAAGATTCAAATTACCCATGGTTCTATTATCCAGCTTTTACAGCAAAAGAACCGCAGGATACGAAAAGATGCTTTTAAAAGTCTTTACAGTGTATATCAGTCCTTTCAAAATACTCTTGCGGCTACATTTGGTGCAAATATAAAACAGGATATTTTTTATGCCAGAGCCAGAAAATATTCCTCTTCTCTTGCTATGAAGCTGGATGGCAGTGATATTCCGGAAGAGGTGTATGATAATTTAATTACAGTTGTCCATGAGAATTTGCCACAGCTTCACCGTTATATGGATATTCGGAAAAAGGCACTTGGAGTAGATGAACTGCACATGTATGATTTGTATGTGCCTATTGTGGAAGATAATATGGGGAAAATTGATTACGAAACTGCCAAAAAAATGGTTTTGGAGGGATTAAAACCACTCGGCAGTGAGTACCAGAATATATTAAAAGAGGGATTTGATAATCGTTGGATTGATGTGTATGAAAATGTAGGAAAAAGAAGTGGAGCATATTCATGGGGAGCTTATGGCACACATCCTTATGTACTTTTAAATCATCAGGAAAATTTGAACAGTGTATTTACTCTTGCACATGAAATGGGACATGCGATACATTCTTATTATTCTGATAAAAATCAACCGATAATTTGTGCCGGATATCAAATTTTTGTGGCAGAAGTGGCTTCTACTTGCAATGAGGCACTTTTGATTCATGATTTATTAAAGAAAACTAAGGATAAAGGAAGAAAAGCATTTTTATTAAATTATTATTTAGAGCAATTCCGGACTACCCTTTTCCGACAGACCATGTTTGCAGAATTTGAGAAGATTACCCACCATATAGCAGAGAACAAAGAACCACTTCCAGCGAAAAAACTGTGTGAAATATATAATGACTTGAATGTAAAATATTTTGGAGAAAATGTTGTTGTGGATGAGGAGAATGACATGGAATGGGCAAGAATTCCTCATTTTTACACATCTTTCTATGTGTACCAGTATGCAACTGGCTATTCTGCAGCAATTGCTTTATCTGCCAGAATACTAAAAGAAGGAGAAGTTGCTGTAAGAGACTATATAGATAAATTCTTAAGTGGTGGAGGTTCTATGGACCCAATTTCTCTCCTAAAAGGTGCTGGTGTAGATATGGGCAAAAAAGAACCTATCCAGGAGGCATTAAATGTCTTTGCTGATTTGCTGGATCAGATGGAAGAACTATTGTAACTGTTCAGGTAGGTCTGCACACTCCGCTGTGCAGACCGTAAAAAAAACTAAAACAGGGTTGGAATTGGGCAATTTATATGCGAAGCTTGCATGGTTCCGTAACAGTTCAGCCTCCCGGCTGAACTGTTATGAACTATTATAAAACAATAGGACTTTGCTGATATTCTGATTTTGCACAATAACCAAACTTTTCATGGCAAATATGATAATATAAATGAGAGGCTCTTATATCTTCTTCAAAAAGAGCATATTCTTTTGCAGATAAGATTTTTTTGGCATCTGCAACTTTTGTAATAATTGGGACGGATGGACCATTAGAGGCTTGGCTTTTGGACTTTAACAGCCAGCTTGCCTCTTTTCTCAATCCTAGTAACCGCAAATAACCAGGGATATCCTTCTTATCTGGAGTAGAAGTATCAAGAAGGATATGAAGGAGATTGCGGCATACACTGGAATACACCAGATTTTTGCATTTTATGGTATCACAAAGCTGGGAAAAAGAAGTGCAGTAGTTATAGGATTTGTAAATACGGTTCCAAAAATCCACAGAAATATCTGTGTATCGTTTCTTGGGTGGGTTAGAGTTAAGTCTATAATAAAGTAAGCTGCTAAAATCATTCATTTCCAGTGGAAAAGTTTTCTTTTCCTGTTTTTGTAGTATAGAAAAGGCAGCATCAGGAATATAATCTGAAAGAGAACTAAGGGATTTCTGCTCCTGATATGCTTTGCGGATTCCTGAGGCAGAAGCAATGGAATGTTCTAATTCGGTAGAGTGATATCCCTTATCCGTTCTTTTTAAAGTGACTGGAATAATATTGGAAGAAAGACGTAATAATGCTTGTATATACGCAATTCCAAGAATAGTATTTGGCTTGGAAAGAAAGGAAAGGATATCCATGTCCTGTTCTTTGGCATAGAAAGCATGAAGAGCCTTACTTCTGGCAACTGGATAAGAATCATTTTGTTTTTGGAAATGCGTAAGTAATTCTTGGAATTCCCAAGGTGGCTTTTCTAATAATTGTGCCAATTTCTGGTAATCAGAGAGGGTAGTATGCTCACTTCCAAAGCATAAATAATCCACAAAACCCAAGCTGTTTAGTAAAGACACAGCTCCATGGGCAAAGAGTTCTGCAGTAGCAGTGGCATATTGCACAGGAAGTTCAAACACAAGATCCGCACCACAGGATAAAGCCATTTTTGTACGGCTATACTTGTCTAATATGGCAGGAGTACCTCTCTGTACAAAGTTTCCGCTCATTACAACAACTGCATAATCTGCATTTGTAAGGCGTTTTGCTTCTGTAATGTGATAGAGATGTCCATTGTGGAAAGGATTATATTCTGCAATGATACCAACTGTTTTCATGGGATATTCTCTCCTTTGAAATTCATAAAATATATGTTATACTGTAACTGTTCGTAACAGTTCAGAACTATGAATAGTTACATTTGTGTACACTATTGTTATTATAGCCTTGAAAGGATGAAGATTCAAGGTAACAGTTCAGGCAGGTCTTGCACACTTTGCTTTAAAGACCGTAAGAAAAACTAAAACAGGATTAGAATTGGGCAATTTATAATGCGAAGCTTGCCCAATTTTGTGTAACAGGTTAGACTCTGTCTGAACTGTTACGATACAAGGGATAAAATTTGTATTAAAATTTGTGCAACATATAAAAAAATTAATCTTGTATACAAAATTTGATTGGATTATAATAAAATATATAAAAAGATAAATCTATTTTGAGCGAGGTGGCAAGATGAATTTTATTGATAAAATAAAAGAAAGAGCACGAAAAAACAAAAAAAGAATTGTATTACCTGAAACAGAAGATGTAAGAACCATTCAGGCTGCTGCAAGAATTATTAAAGAAGATATTGCGGATTTGATTTTAGTTGGAGACAAGGAAGAAATTTTGCAAAAAGCACATAATTATGGATATAATTTATCAAAAGCTGAGATTATAAATCCAGCTACCTTTGAGCGGATGGATGAATATGTGAATACTTTGGTGGAACTTCGTAAGAAGAAAGGCATGACCGAAGAAAAAGCAAGAGAGTTGCTGCAAAAAGATTTTTTGCATTTTGGTGTTATGATGGTAAAATTGGAAGACGCAGATGGAATGGTTGCAGGAGCATGTCACGCAACTGCTGATGTATTGAGACCTTCCCTGCAGATTTTAAAGACTGCTCCAGGAACGGAACTGGTATCAGGTATGTTTGTTATGGTGGTTCCAAATTGTGACTATGGTGCGAAAGGAACCTTTATATTCTCTGATGCAGGTTTGAACCAGAATCCTACGGCACAGGAGCTTGCAGTGATTGCAGGAACTACAGCACAGAGTTTTAAGTTATTGGTGCAGGAAGAGCCAATTGTAGCAATGATATCCCATTCTACAAAGGGTAGTGCTTCCCATCCGGATGTGGATAAAGTAGTGGAGGCAACTGTGATTGCAAAACAGAAATATCCAAAAGTAAAATTGGATGGAGAGTTTCAGGTGGATGCTGCTATCGTGCCAAGTGTTGGTGCATTTAAGGCACCGGGAAGCGGCATTGCCGGACATGCTAATGTATTGGTATTCCCGAATTTAGATGCTGGTAATAATGGATATAAGCTAGTACAAAGACTAGCAAAAGCAGAAGCATACGGACCTTTAACCCAAGGAATTGCCAAACCGGTAAACGATTTGTCCAGAGGATGTTCTTCGGATGATATTGTTGGAGTTGTAGCTATTACTGCAGTACAGGCAGGAGCAGAAGATATTCAGTAGACGATTATTCCTGCTATGCAGGCACGCTACTGTTCATACTTATGGTGCTAACAGTAACTGAATCCAGCCTATTTATAATTCACCTTTGGCGAAAGGCTGGATTCTTGGCTGGTAACAGTTCAGCTGAGGGCTGACCTGTTACGGAATTGGGCAAGCTTCTCATGTAAATTGCCCAATTCCTTTTCCTGTTTTAATCGCTTATACGGTCTGCACAGTGGAGTGTGCAGACCTACCTGAACTGTTACTTTGGCTATTCTATGTTTTTGGCACATAGCTTGACAGCAAGTGTCAAGCTTGTGAGTGAACAGTAACGAAGGCACAACTATAAATAATAAAGCAGATAAGGAGATAAATATGAAAGTTTTAGTTATAAATTGTGGAAGTTCTTCCCTAAAATACCAATTGATTGATACAAAGACAGAGCAGGCATTAGCTTCTGGTCTTTGTGAAAGAATTGGAATTGATGGACAATTGACTCACAAAGTTGCAGGAAAGAAAATAAAAGATGAAGAAAAGAATGCTATGCCAAATCATGAAGTGGCTGTCCAATTGGTTTTAGATGAATTAGTAGACAAGGAGTATGGAGTAATTTCTTCCCTGCAGGAGATTGAAGCTGTTGGACACCGTGTGGTACATGGTGGAGAGCAATTTGCAGCCTCTGTTATTATTACAGACGAGGTAAAAAAAGCAATTGAATCTTGCAATGATTTAGCACCACTACATAATCCGGCAAATTTAATAGGCATTGATGCTTGTAAAAAGGCTTTGCCAAATGTTCCAATGGTAGCAGTATTTGATACTGCATTTCATCAGACTATGCCAGAAAAAGCATATATGTATGGAATTCCTTATCGATACTATGAAGAATACAAGGTAAGACGTTATGGTTTTCATGGAACCAGCCATAGTTTTGTATCAAAAAGATTAGCAGAACTTGCGGGGCTTGATCTTAAGCAGTCTAAGCTGATTGTTTGTCATATTGGAAATGGCGGAAGTGTGACAGCCGTTAAGAATGGTGAATCTGTGGATACTTCTATGGGGCTTACGCCATTAGAAGGTATTATTATGGGAACACGTTCTGGAAGTATTGATCCAGCAATTATGGAATTTATTGCTCATAAAGAAAAGAAAAGTATTGATGAAATTATGACTATCTTAAATAAAGAATCTGGTCTTTCAGGAATGTCTGGATTGACAAGTGATTTCAGGGATTTAAGAAAAGGAAAAGCAGAGGGAAACCAGCAGGCAGAAATTACCATGGATGCTTTTATTTACTCTATTGCAAAATATATAGGAGCTTATGTAGCTGCCATGAATGGAGTGGATGCAATTGCCTTTACTGCCGGAATTGGTGAGAATGCTATAGAGATAAGAAAGGGAGTTATGGAATATCTTGGCTATCTTGGTGTAAAAGTTGATGAGGTGGCTTGTGAGAAAACAGGAGAAGAAGTTATGGTATCCACAGCAGACTCCAAGGTGAAGGTATTTATTGTTCCAACAAATGAGGAACTGGCAATTGCAAGGGAAACGTTACTGCTTACTCGCAAGCTTGACACTTGCTGTCAAGCTGTGCACCAAGAATAAAATTATGCAAGATTTTGGTTCATGCATCGAAGATGCATTTTTAATAAACCAAAATCGTTACTGGACACAGGGAACCTGTGAACAGTAAAAGGGAAACAAGATGCCTGGTAGAAAAATAAAAATTTTATTGACTTTAATCAAGAAATATGTTATAAATAAAAAAGTGTGGTTTTTTAGGAGATGATAAGATGCTCGTAAATTTATCCGAAGTCATGACTTTAGTAGGTCAGACAAGGCACATGGAAGTTCCTTTAGAGATGACACATTTTGAAAAGCAAGGAGAATCCTATCCGATTACAAAGAAGAGTCCAGTAATCTTGGATATCACCTCTGTAGCGGAGCGTAAAGTACGGATTCTTTGCAAGACAAGCTTGAGTATTATGATACCCTGCAGCAGATGTTTAGAGGATGTGGAAGTTTCTTTTGATATTGATTTTGAGCGGGAATTTGATTTCCGTGAAGTAGATGGAACAAGGAACGAAGAATTGAAGGAAGCAACCTACATTCAAGAATTTGACTTGAATGTGGAGGATTTGATTGTAGAGGAACTCCTTGTACAATTTCCTATGCAGACATTATGTAAGGAGGATTGTAAAGGAATTTGCAACGATTGTGGTATCAATCTGAATACCAGAGAGTGTAAATGTTCGGAACAGGGAAAAGATCCTCGGATGCTTGCCATTCAAGATATTTTTAAGAATTTTGGACAAGCAGATGAATAAAATAGAGCTGCTACTGTAGCGAATATAGTATTATGTGTTTGTTTGAGAATAAGAGGAGGTGTGACCATGTCAATCTGTCCAAAAAATAAATCATCAAAAGCAAGAAGAGATAGTCGTAGAGCTAACTGGAAAATGACTGCTCCAAACTTAGTAAAATGCAGCAAGTGTGGAGAACTTATGATTCCACATAGAGTATGTAAATCTTGTGGTTCTTACAATAAGAAAGAAATCATTTCTGTTGACTAATTTTGATTTCAAGAATAAGACTATTTTAAAGGGGATAAGATTTTCTTATCCTCTTTGTTTTGGTTGTCTGATAAGGCAAATATTCAATTTCTTAAAGCTATTGCAAATAAAATACATGAAAAGATTGCATTAGAAAACTCATGGCAATAAAAAACTGTTACAAAAACTGAATAAGCAGTGATATTTTTCGATAAAATTTGGAAAATGAATAAAAGTATGATACAATGAAAGATATGGGCAATAATGGGAGTATAAGAAAAAACAGAAGGAAAAGGATAACATGGAAAAACAATTTAAACAACATTGGAATAGAATGGAACAAGAAGCAGGTAAAATTATTAGTGATATGACAGGAAGAATGAAGAATAGCTTAAGTGGATTTTTTCGTGTATGTGTTGTTGGACTTTTGGTGCTATTTCAAATTATCCTGCTTATTTTACTTCCTTTTGTGCTACAACAGTATACTGTTTATTTTTATATTGTATTAGAAATTTGTAGTTTAATTGTGGTATTTACATTAGTAAATGACAGCAGAAGTCCTGCATACAAAATTGCTTGGATAAGTATTTGCCTGGTGCTTCCTATTTCGGGACAGATAATGTTTTTGTTATGGGGGAAAACAAATTCCAGCAAGAAGATAGATGAGAAATTAATGAGAATTATGGCACATGGAACAGAATATGTGGAACATAATGAGAAATTGATAGAAGAATATCAGAAAATCCACCCCTTCCGAAGCAGAATGTCTAATTTTCTAGAAGCAGAAGGTTTCCCTCTTACCAGAAATAATCAAATTGAATATTATTCTATGGGAGAAGATGCGTTTGAAGCAATCCTTCAGGATTTAGAAAAAGCAGAACATTTTATACTGATTCACTTCTTTATTGTGGCAGAAGGGGCTATATGGGATGCTATACATGATGTATGCCTACGTAAAATTAAGGAAGGGGTAGAGGTGAAATTTGCTTATGATGATTTTGGAGCCATGCTTCGTACAGAAAAACATTTTGCAAAGAAACTGCGTGCAGAGGGATTCCAGGTAGCAATTTTTAATCCAATACATCGTTATACAGGTAAACTTTATATGAATTACCGCAGTCATCAAAAGATTGTGGTAATTGATGGCAATATAGGATATACAGGAGGTTTCAATATTGCGGATGAATATGCTAATTTAATTCAGCGTTTTGGTGTATGGAAAGATACAGGAGTACGTATTGTTGGTGATGCAGTGTGGGGGCTTACCATTATATTTTTACAAATGTGGGAGATGTGCAGGGAGCAGATATGTGAGAATTTTAATAAATATCGTCCAACAGCAAAGTTTCCAGCATCGGATGTATATTGCCATATAATTTCAGATGGACCTCTTAATAATCCTAATAATCCTATAGAAATGCTGTATAATCAGATGATTCATTATGCCAGGGAATATCTATATGTTATGACACCATATCTGGTTATTGAAAAAGATATGCAGGATGCTTTGATTCTTGCAGTGAAAAGTGGAGTTGATGTGCGGATTATTACACCATATATACCAGATAAGAAATCTATAAAATTGGTTACCAATTACAATTATGGATATCTTTTAAAGAACGGTGTTCGTATTTTTGAGTATTTGCCGGGATTTATCCATGCAAAGTCTATTATCAATGAGGAATTTGGTATTGTAGGTACGATTAATATGGATTACCGGAGTTTTTACCTGCATTATGAAAATGGAGTCTGGATATCTAACAAAGAAGTAATATCTACCATAAAAGATGACTATATGAAAACCTTTGCACAATGTAAAGAAATAAGTTATGAAGAGTGGTGTAAAAGACCATGGAAAATGAAAGTAACCCAGGTAGTTTTAAATGCATTTTCGACGTTGTTGTAATAAAATATAACTTACAGGAGTAACAGTTCAGCCATGTCATTCATATTTTGCCAGAATATACATGACTAAGAATATTATGAATAAAAGTCGATTGCTACATGCTTTGCACTCCCGCAATCACCAACTGTATTCGTATTTCGGGCTACCGCCCTACATACTCATACAGTTTAGCCAGCCAAATGTCTGCATTTCTTTGCAAGCAATCTTGCACAAAATGCAGCCGTTTGTCAGGACTTTCATAGTAAAATATTCATGTATGGTGTTAAGCATATAAAAGTGTATATACAACTTGCCCTCTGTGAGCAAGCTCCCTCGTGCAATTTGCACATATACTTTTGCATGGCTGAACTGTAATCTTACAAAACTCCCATGCCTCGCATAATTAGGCATCACCATAAATATATTCCGCATGGGAGTTTCGTAAACGATGATGCACACAAGTGCAAAAGCAGCACTTGGCACTTATACGAACCTTGCAGCAGAGTGCAAGGTTCTACCTGAAGATAGTGAATATATAGAAATTATGGAGGGGAAGATGATTCGATTTATTAAAGGATTGTTGGAAGAAACCACAGATAACACTATAATTATAGAAAATAATGGTATTGGATTTGAGATATTTGTGTCAGAGAATGTAATGGCACAAATGCCTCAAGTTGGGAGTGAAATAAAGATACATACTTATTTTCATGTAAGGGAAGATGCTATGCAGCTTTTTGGTTTTTTAACAAAGTCAGATCTTCGTATGTTTGAACTTTTAATTACAGTAAATGGAATTGGACCAAAAGGGGCACTTGGTATTTTGTCGATATTTTCTGCTGATGAACTTAGGATGTCTATTTTTGCCGGGGATGCAAAAACCATCTCCAAGGCTCCAGGCATTGGGAAGAAGACTGCGGAAAAATTAATTTTGGAATTAAAAGATAAGATAAAATTTGAGGATAGTGTACAATCTTATGCGAATCTGTCCTCAAAAACAGATAAGGATGTACAAACTATGGCAAGAACAGATGCTATTGAAGCATTGGTGGCATTGGGATATTCTCAAACAGAAAGTGTGAAAGCGGTACAAAGTGTTGTATATGAAAATGGCATGGATTCGGAAACTGTTTTAAAAGAAGCATTGAAAAAAATGCTGTAGAGTATTTGAATGTATTGCTTGAATGATACGAGGTGAAAACACATGAAAAAAAGAATTATTACAACAGAATTGCAGGAGGAGGACTATAAAATAGAAAACAGCCTTCGTCCTAAGTTGCTTGCGGATTATGTGGGACAGGAGCAATTAAAGAAAAAGTTAAAAGTATATATTGAAGCAGCGAAAAAAAGAGGAGAATCTTTGGATCATGTTTTGTTCTATGGTCCTCCAGGACTTGGAAAAACAACTCTTGCAAATATTATTGCAAATGAGATGGATGTAAATATTAAGATTACAGCAGGACCAGCTATTGAAAAACCCGGAGATATGGCAGCGATTCTTAATAATCTGCAAGAGGGGGATGTTCTTTTTATAGATGAGATTCATAGATTGAACCGGCAGGTGGAAGAACTCCTTTATCCGGCAATGGAAGATTATGCAATTGATATAATAATTGGGAAAGAATCTTCTGCCCGGTCTGTACGAATTGATTTGCCTAAGTTTACACTTGTTGGGGCAACTACCAGAGTAGGAATGTTGACAGCTCCCCTAAGAGACCGTTTTGGTGTAATGGAGAGGCTTCATTACTATGAGGTGAAGGAATTGCAGGAAATCGTTACACGTTCTGCAAAACTTTTCCGAACGGAAATTGCACCAGAAGGAGCTTATGAAGTTGCAAAACGTTCCAGGGGAACTCCAAGACTGGCGAATCGTTTGCTGAAACGTGCCAGAGATTTTGCGGAGGTAAAATATGATGGCAAAATCTCTAAAGAGGTGGTAGATTACACCCTTGGATTATTGGAAGTAGATAAAGAGGGGTTAGATCGGTTAGACAGGGAAATTCTTCTTTGTATGATTGAGAAGTTTAACGGTGGACCTGTGGGAATAGAAGCATTAGCTGCGTCAATAGGAGAGGATGCAGCAACAATTGAAGAAGTCTATGAACCTTATTTGCTGCAAAATGGGTTAATAAAAAGGACACCTAGAGGAAGAATGGTTACTAATACGGCTTATGAGCATCTTGGAGTTACTGTGAATTCCTTATGAAAATAAGACAAATGTAACTGTTCAGAACCCCTCATTCGGATTTTTCCAGAATATACACAATATCTAATAATTTCCCATAATGGCTGGTAAAAATCCTCATGTGGACATCAGTC
>CAMWUK010000019.1 GCA_947177415.1 uncultured Clostridiaceae bacterium | reverse complement strand
ATAAACTTATTTATGCAATTTGTATATCACTTTTGCAGGTTCTGAATAGTTACAACATAATAATATATTGCACATAGGATACATATTATGGTTCCAATGAGTTCAAACACGAATATTGGTTCGGTTCCAAATGAACCTAGAAAATCCACTATTGAATGTACAGCAATACAAGCAAGAAGACTTTTGGTTTTATAAAAAACTAGGGCAAATGCTATTCCAATTGCAAATGCATATAGCACTTGAAGGAAAACATATATTAGTGGATAACTTCCTATATTAACTAAATGAAACATTCCAAACAATAGGCTTGAGATAAAAACGGCTTTTTTTCTACTTGATTTTTCCTCAATAAAACGACATAAAAATCCCCGAAATATTAATTCTTCCATTACTCCAATGTATATACTGTTAATGAATGCATAAATTATATTAATTTTTGTTCCTAAAAATAAGTATGGAATATTAACAATGGGAACAAGAAATAGTATGCTGATTGTTTTTATAAAATTATCGCATTCCCATAAACGAATTCCATAATAGGCTAAATATTCTCTTTTACCTATCAAAAAAATTACTATTACTAGTGTTAAAAATACACTGAGTGATTCTGCCCATAATTCATTGATATGTATTGTTCTTATAAGAAGACCACAAATGAGTGCATGTAAAAAATATAAGATTAATGAAATTATTGTCAAACTACTTGACTTTCTCATTTTTTCTTCCTTTCTATTAGTTAAAATTAATCTGTTTTATTTGCTATAAGCCATATATTTTTTGCTTTATACAATAGATTTTCAAATAATATTTTGTATAATGCACCTACTACAAAAAAAGGAAGAATTATGTCAAGAGAAATCAAAGCTTCACTTCCAAAATTATTCAATAATACTCTTGACATAATTAATCTTCCTAATTTTTTGCTATATTATATCTGTTTTTGCCTTTGGCAATTCCAGCATTGCTTTAAACAAATCACCATCAATTTCCACATGAAATTCTCCACCCTGAAGAGCAGCAAGACTTTGTGCAATATTCAGTCCCAGACCACTTCCTTCGGTATTTCTTGACTGGTCACCTCTGGTAAAGCGTTCCATTAGTTCCTCAGAACTAATATTTAGTTCTGTATTAGAAATATTTTTTATAGTAAGTGAAATCATATTTCCGGTATCTGTGGCATCTATATATACACGACTTCCAGTCAAAGCATATTTAGAAACATTTCCCAGAAGATTTTCCATAATACGCCATGTCAGTTTTCCATCTGCCATAACATAGAAACTATCACTTTCTATATTGTTTCGTACATTTAAGTCGGATTTTTCCAGTTTCTCAGAAAATTCACCAATTGCTTGATTCACCAGAGAACCCAAATCAATTTGTGTTGCCTCCATTTTCATTACGCCACTGGTTGCTTTTGCAGCCTCGAACAAATCATCGGTCAAAGTCTTTAATCTTTGGGACTTTTGGTCTAATACTTCAACATATTCTTTTACCTTATCTGGCTGAACATCCTCTTTTTTTATTAAATCCACATAAGTAATAATGGATGTTAAAGGAGTTTTAATATCATGTGATACATTGGAAATCAGTTCCGTTTTTAATTTCTCGGATTTTAACATTTCATCTACTGCATTTTCTAAGCCTTCAGATAAGGAATTGATGTCTTTCGCAAATAAATTTAAAAGTTTCTTGCTATCATTTGTTGGGATCTGATAGTTAATTTCTCCTGCCTTTATGCGTTTTACACCATTTCGGATTTGATCCCATTGATGTAAGTAACGGTGTAAGAAAATGGCTGTACTAGCAAGCAGAAATACAAGTATTAGCTGCATAAAAATTAGAAGCCAATGTTCACTGTCATAAACAGAAAGACACATCCCAACATATTCAAAGAACAACCAAGCACCACCTACAACAAGATAAAAGAACATAATACGTTTGCTCGTTTTTCCATAATATAATTTTTCCTGTCCCACACTAAGCATCCTGCCAAGAATAGATTGGCGGAAAAGTATACCGCCTTTTATTTTCCGGACAATGGAACATAAAAACTCTATTAAAATAATTGCTGTTAATGCAAGTGCCATCAAAACTATAAGCACATTTTCCTTGGAAAACAGCAGAGGGTTATAAGAGAATGCATCAGCTACCATAGCCATACAGGCAATCCCTGCTATGATTCCCAGTATAATAAATATTACTTGTATTTCTGTATACCAGGCATCTATTGCAAGATATTGTATTTCCTCGGTCCCTTCTTTTCTTCCACAGACGTATAACAATGCCAGCACAACTAATCCCAAGAAAACCAGAACACCCAATAATGTAAAAATATAAGTTCTTTCTTGTTTTTCTATAATATCTGCTTTTTCCTTAGTTACTGAGTACTGATCCATATACACAGCCTGCGTGGCTTGATACAATGCATCATCTACACCAATATACATAGTATATTCTTCTGGTGTTCCTAGGACTGCTGCAATTGGTATTAGAATTTGTGCATCTGAATCTAAACCATTATCACCAATATAAATTGCCTTAGAGATTGTTTCTATAAGAGTATTCTTTTCTTCTTTGGTTAAAGGTTCTTGTTTTTTGTCCTGTTCATCCATTTCCTTTTCAAGACGGGAACGGGTTTTTGGAGTAAGTTCGTCATAGCATTTTATTGAATTATCCTGGGACATATAGTAATAGCATTCAGTATCATCACTATAGACTAATCCTGTAGTTTTATCATAAGTTAAATATTCTTTATCCTCAAGATACTCGTCTGCGATCCTATTTTTAAAAGTAGATATAAAACTTTTATCCATGGAACTATATAATTTCTTTAGTATATTGTTTGTTATTGTTTTATCATTAGAATTTGAATCATCATAATAGAAATAATACAAACATTCTTTTATTGTATCTTTATAAACTTGGATATTTTCTACAATATTTTCGGCGACATACTGGGAATATGCTTGGTTTTCCTGGCACAGTCCGTTAATTATGGAGTTGATGTCTAACCAGGTAAAATTGGTAAAATCCTCATCCATATAAGCATATCCTTTATCTTTTTCATATTTTTCTGTATAAGAATCTACATAATAATTCGTCCAATCTTTAATATAAGTATCACCATTAAGATACCCTTTATATAGATTGTAAATAGGAAATGTATTCAAATCATGGGAAGTATTCACACAATTTGAAATGGTCTTGTCTTTTCCATTTCCATCTTTCATAGTTAATTGATACTGAAATTTACCTATGGCATTTTCAAGTTTCCTTTCTTGTTCCTTGGCATTTGCGGAATCTTTTGCCTGACAGTTGCTTGCAATAACAAATTCGAATAGTTCTTCCCAAGCATCTATAATATCTGTTTGAAGAGCTGTGTTACCATAAAAATCATCTGCATGTTTATAAGTATAAGTTTTGTCAATTTTTTTTTCAGTATCATAAATTTTTAGGCATAACATCATTTCAATTAGTATGCAGCCAATCATTAATCCGTTCAGTATCACTCTTACAGCCAGGCTTCTACTAAATTTTTTCCACTTTGTATCCAACGCCCCACACCACCTTTACATATTTTGGTTCTTTTGCATTAATTTCAATTTTCTCCCGAATTCTTCGTATATGTACAGACACAGTATTCTCTGTATTAACTGAAGGTTCATTCCAAACTGCCTCATAAATCTGATGGATGGAATATACTCTTCCTGCATTTTGTGCAAGAAAAGACAGAATTCCAAATTCCACCGGAGTCAGTTTTTTTTGCTCTCCATCTACAAATACTTCATGGGTAGATAAATCAATTTCCAATCCACCGGTCCGCACCATATTGTCAGTTGTTTTTTCGGCTATCCCGCCAAGATTGGTGTAACGCCGGAGCTGGCTTTTTACTCTTGCCAATAACTCTAGTGGATTGAAGGGTTTTGTTACATAGTCATCTGCACCCACATTCAATCCTAACACCTTGTCATAATCTTCTCCCTTTGCAGACAAAATAATAATAGGAATGTTTTTTTCTTCACGGATACGCATGGTTGCTTTAATGCCATCCATTTTCGGCATCATAATATCCATAAGAATTAAGTGAAGTTCTTCTTTCTTTATGGTTTCTAAAGCTTCTATTCCGTTTTCTGCCCGAAGAACTTCATATCCTTCATTCGTTAAATAAATCTCTAATGCATCTGCAATAGATTTTTCATCTTCACATACTAAAATCCGATACATATTTTTACCTCTTTCTATTGTGGATTCATAACAATCTAAGATAACTGCATACATTAATGATACACTTTGTTGCCATAAGAATGCAAATAGTAAATAAGCATTTCTCACAATCTAAGCATTATCATAAATGAAGGTTGTGAGTGAACAGTAATGGTTGTTATGTTTGTTTTACCGCTAGCTTTCTTCCACAATTAATACTATACACTAGGATTTTTAAGAAAAGCACAACAAATTCTTAAGATTTTCTTAATTTATATTTTGTCTATACCTCCCCTATTTTAAAGGTTTTTTAGAGTTCCTTGTTACTTTCATGTTTCTTTTATCTAATATTTTGTAATCCCGATAAGCAAATCTAATTGGTATGCCACCACTACCAATACCAGTGTCATGTTTTTTTAATATACCTTTCTAGGATGCTCCACTCTCCAAAGCACACTTTCGTACTATATATTTAGCATTCCTATTTATAAAAATAAAAAAGTGTAGCTTTATTATGAAGAAATCTGTATTATTAGTGAAAGCAAAAAATCAAGGGAAAATAGTGTTAAAAATTTTGTGTGTACCTTAGTGTAGTGTCATTGACCGGATTGCCATCGGATGCTATGATGTCATTGGTACAGGCAGAGATTGCTATTGGAAACCGGGTATACGATGATACATTTGATAGTAAAGGATTGAACAGAACAAATTTTAACAGTTCGGTAAAAGGAGAAGTAGAGATGCTTAAAAGTATATATACCAAAATGCAAAAATTTTTTAAATTATTTACTTTATATGGATTAATTATATTTACAACTGTTTGTATTTTTACAGGTCTAATGACATTTTGCAGGAAAAATGATCAGCTGCCCCATTTGGAACCTTATACGGTAGCTGCCATGGGAGGAGGGATAGTGCTTTTTCTATTTACATTGTTTCGCTTTTATGGGAAATTATACGATTCCTGTAGCAAGCATACTGTATTTTTGGTACGTGTGGTAATCGTTGCAGTTATTCTTGCCGGACAGATTACCTGTTTTAACAAAATGGGGGAGGTCGCTCTGGAAACAGATGCTTTCATTGTGACAGATATGGCATCTGATATGGCAGTCAATACAGATGGGATTCTTGATAATAGTCCTAACAATGAAATTATGGGTTATTTTGCCAGATATGAAAACAACCACTTCTTTACCATAGTGCTTTATTGGTATTTCTGTATCTTGAACAGTTTCCTGTCTCTTAGTACCGGAGATTTTGTAATGGCAGTACAGGTGTTGAACATTATTATGCTGGATTTGGGCATTCTGCTGTCTTATTTTGCGGCACGTAAGATGAAAGATGTAAAAACCGCAGACACCCTGCTTCTGCTCTCGGCTTTGTCGCCGACCACTTATGTATGGATTTTTTGGAGTTATACCAGTACATATAGTATTCCGTTTGTTATGGGAATTCTCCTGCTGTACCTGCACATGCATGATGCCAAAAACACAAAGAGGACACTTTTGTATGGCATTGGTATGGCGGTTCTGGGAATCACGGGTTGTTTCATACGTGCAACTACAGTTATACCGTTTGTTGCAGTAATATGTATGCAGATATTGTGTCGCAGGAATATAAATAAGACCACAGTAATAAGAATAGCTCTCTGGAGTGCTGTTTTTTTTCTATCAGCTGTTCTAAGTGTATCATGTTTTACCTCCATACGGAAATTGCACCTTACGGATCCAGATGGACATGGAAGATTTCCCATCACCCATTGGATCATGATGGGCTTATCTGACAAAGGAGGTTTCTGTAAAGAAGATGTACATTATACCTTGCAGTTTGAGACAGCAAAAGAAAAGAATGAGGCAGCCATCCGCAGAATAGAAGAACGAATAGAGGAGAAAGGATTGGGAGGACTTGCCTGCCTTGCAACGGAAAAATTATGGCGTCCGTATGGCGGAGGAACAGATGGGTTTACTACACATCAGGCATTTTGTGCAGGGAAAATAACTCCCCTCTTTGACTATGTTTATGGTGAAAAAAACGGATTGCTCTTCATCTATTGCAATGCATTCCGGTTACTGACATTATCTCTTGTTTTGGTATCTGTTATAAGTTTTATCCGCAGAAATCAACCAGACAGCATAATGATATATGTTCTCACCTTGTTCGGGAGCATGTTATTTTTTCTGTTATGGGAATCCAACAGGAAATATGGTGTTTCGTTTCAGTATGTTTTGCTTTCTCTGTCAGCTGCAGCTGTAACAGGGTTACCGTTTACTCGCAAGCTTGACACTTGCTGTCAGGCTATGTGCCAAGAAAGTAGAACAGCCAAGAAAGCATCCATACTTTTATATGGATCCTGCATGGTTGTAACATTACTTGTTCTGTTCTTGGGATACCATAACTGCGTTGTGAAACAATATGATTACAATAAGAAAATTATAAGAATAAAACCTTCATCCAAAACAGTAAAAAACATTATATCAAAGAACAAAACAATAGAGCAAACCTTTTTCATAAATCAGCCATTTGATAAAATTAAATTGTATGTAAGGGAATATAACCAAAGTCAAAACACAGAATTATCTTCTTATCAGATAGACGTATTTAATAGTAGCGGACAGCCGGCAGCAGCATCCATAATTGTGGACAGGAATACTACCATAAAGAATGGAACATTGAATCTGGAATTGGGAAATATATGTCCGAAAGAAAAAGGGGAAGAATTTACAATGCGTATCACAAGAAACAGCGGGACAAAAGACTTTCTTAAATTCCATATAGTAAGATACTGGAATGAAGATAAATTTAGAAGTGGGAAATTGAAAAAAGATAAACAGGACTTAAAGGCAGATATTGGCATGTGTATCTTAGGAAAACGGACAGAATCATTAATGCCAAAGTGGATTTATCTTACTGGGGGAGGCATGGTTATTTTGCTGGAACTAATTTTTTTCGTCATGGAAAACATGTGCAGTTATACTATAATTTGTCGCAGGCTTGACCGCAAAAGATCTACCTGAACTCTTACACTTATTTCTATATCCTTTGCACTTGCTGCCAGGCTATGTGCCGGGAATGTTAATACAATCAATAGTTACAGTTCACACCTATGGTGCAAACTGTAACAGAATCCAGCCTATTTGTAATTCGCCTTTGGCGAAAGGCTGGATTCTTCTCTACCACTACTTGTTCTTACGTACTTTGCAGCAAGTGCAAAGTACTACCTGTGAACAGTAACAATCAATACACAGAGAACAAAAATGTCTCTTAAATTTATTGACGGGACAGCAGAAAGAAAGTAAAATAAAAGGTAACTGTTCATGGTTCTGAATAGTTAAAAATAAAAGTAATTGTTCAATGTCGGGGGATTCTTGAAAGAGGTGAGAAGAAAAGAATGAAGAAAGTGATACAGCTTATTCTGTTAAATGGAGGAATCGCCCTTGCCAATATTCTTACATTTTCTGAATCAGTGTTTGATGTGTCTCTGGCTTATGGAACGGTATTGCAAAGGGCAATGGGGATTACGCTTATCATAATGAGTGTGTTGATATTTGCATGGGGGAATTATAAGATATTAAGCCATGAGGATGAGGCAGAAAAAGGACTTCGGCAAGCAAAAAATGCTTATGGCTATGTTTTAGAGGAGATAGATACCCCAGAGGAATGTTTAGAGGCGTTGTCCTGTTACCAGCAGTCGGTATTTGTAAGAGATGTAGATACTGCAAAAGATCAAGTCAACCGTCTGGTAAGAAAGATGGCATCCTTAAAAGAAATATTATTTCAGAAATGTCAGGCACAACAGGGAGAACTTCTGGGATTCCAGAAGGTTATTGAAGACTGTGAAATGATGACTTATGAGAATGTGAAGCGGATACTTAGCCGTATGGCAATCTTTGACCAACGGGAGTATGAAATCCTGCAACAAGGGAGATTAAATGTAAGTACCAATGCTCTGGACGCAAAACGTCAGATATTCGCAAAACACTTTGCTTATATAAAACAACAGTTAGAGAAAAACGAAGCAATACTTCTGGAATTTGACCGGCTTCTTATGGAAGTTTCTAAGATAGGCGATAAGGAAATGGCAGATGAAGAAACCATGAATAGTATCAGGGATGTAATTTATGGTATGAAACAACTTCACAGTGACGAAGAAGAGATGGAAAGCTTAAAACAAAAATATCAAAGAACCATGTAGTTTAACATATTGTAACAGTTCAGTAAAGGAGAAGAATACATGAAGAAGAATGGAGTAATTGCATTTGTAATTATTGCAATTGTATTGTTTGCAGGAGTTTTTGGCATACTAAAACTTACAGAAAATAAGGATGGTACCGGAAATGCAGAGAAAAAATTAAGCCGGATGGTGGAGAGGATTGGTGCTATCCAGCAGGAACCAGTAAAAGGAACGGTTGAATTTAATGAAAATGATTTGGCAGCAGAACTGCCTGAAATATCAAAATACCCATTATCATTAGAGGGAAAAGGAGAGATTAATATTGAAATCATGTCTTCCCCAGAGAAAGCAGGGGATAATTATGATGGATGGTTATTAGATATTGCAAAGAAATTCAATGAAGAGAAAAGGAAAATAGATGGAAAGACCATATCAGTATCTATCCGTTCTATTTCTTCTGGTACAGCTGCGGATTATATTATATCAGGGAAATATGTGCCAGAAGCATTTACCCCTTCCAATGAATTATGGGGTGAAATGATACGAAGTAAAGGTGTAGAACTGGATATTGTGGAAAAACGTCTGGCAGGAAATGTGGCAGGGATTCTTCTTTCCTCAAAAACACAAAAGAAAATTGCAGAGAAATATAAAAAAGTGACTTTAAAAACAGTGGTACAGGCAACTGCGGAAAACCAGATAACCATGGGATACACCAACCCATTTACCAGCTCTACCGGATTGAATTTCTTACTTGAGACTTTATATAATTATGACAGCAAAAACCTGTTAAGTGATGCAGCAGTGGAAGGATTTGCGGATTTCCAGAAGAACATACCTTTTGTTGCTTATACTACTTTGCAAATGAGAAATGCTGCTTCTAAGGGTACTTTAGATGGTATGGTAACAGAATACCAGATATATGTGAACACAAAAGAATTAAAAGATTATGTTTTTATTCCATTTGGAGTACGTCATGATAATCCATTATATGCTACAAAAAATATTGGATCGGATAAGAAGAAAGTTTTGGAAGCATTCAGTAAGTATTGTTTGAATGATGAATCACAGAATCTTGCCACACAATATGGATTTAATGAAAATGATGATTATGTTAGTTCTTTACCAGAAATACAGGGAAAAACCATTGTAGAAGCACAAGACTTGTGGAAAGAAAACAAAGATGGAGGAAATAGTATTACTGCTGTATTTGTAGCTGATATTTCAGGAAGTATGAGTGGAGAACCTATTAATGAATTGAAAAATTCTCTGATTAATGCTGGGCAGTATATCAATGATGAGAATAGTATTGGATTAGTAAGTTTTAATAATAAAGTATATGTGGATTTACCTATTGCACAGTTTGACCTGAATCAAAGAGCGTATTTTAATGGGGCTGTGAGTAAACTGAATGCATTGGGAGGTACAGCAACCTATGATGGAATTACAGTTGGTGTAGATATGCTGGTCAAAGCAAAAGAGGCAAATCCAAATACAAAATTAGTATTGTTTCTGTTAAGTGATGGAAGGAAAAATGGAGGATATGATTTAAGTGATGTGAGATCTATTTTGGAGACCTATCAGATTCCGGTATATTCTATTGCTTATGGAGATGACTGTGATTTAAACGAGTTAAATGAGGTGTCATCAGTGAATGAGGCAGCAACTATTAATGCGGATTCTGATGATGTAGTATATCAGTTGAAGAATTTATTTAATGCACAAATGTAATCAATAAAAAAGTCCTAACGATTACAAGGAATGTAATCGTTAGGACTTTTTATAATTCTGCCAAAACACGAATTGCTTTTGCTTTTGTCATCTGTGTATAGTGTTCATCAATATAGGCTAAAGTTGTGTATGTAGTACGCTCCATTTTACCATATTCTAAAGCTATATTACAAAACTTGTGGAATTCACCTAAAGAATGTTCATCTTTACTAAGAATCAAGTAGTAATTATCATGTTCTTCATCTTTGTATAAAGTGTTTGTTCCATGATACATGGAAACCAGTTGTTTAGATAAGGAAATTACTGCATCCAAATGTAAAAAAGAAAATATCTTACAAGCTGGTGTTGGCGGATATGTCTTTCCATCTTGAGGTTTGATATCGTCCAAGATGTTCTTAGGATTCACTGCATCTGATAACGGTATAAAATCTGCTACCTGTGTAGGAGAATCTGTCTTGGTATCATTATAATAATCATCAAAGTCAGCCATAGAGTCGAGAAACTCTTCTGTAAAAGATTCCTCATAATCTTCTTCGTAATCAAAGTTGTCCATACTGTCATCAGAAGAAAACCTGGAAAAACGGGTGTCTAACTCATCTGGATCTTCTACTTTTGTAACCACAAGTACCAAACATTCTGTAGAAACGGGAATTGCCTCTATCATCAATGGAATGTCATCTGCTTCAAATCCCAATTCGTAGGAAGCCTGCTGCATCATATCACGAAACAAAGCCTTTGCCTTTTCAGTACCATAAGCGAGTTCACTTATACGCAATTCTCTGTCTACTAAGTCGTTTTTGTTCAAAGTACAACGGATTTGATTCTCACTAATACGTTCTATCTTCATATAAATCGCCTCCCTTCTTCTTAGCTTAAGTATAGTTTATATACCGCATAAAGTCAACTAAAATGCTAGTTTTTCGCATGGAGATTCGTGGGAAAAATATCAGAAAAAACCTATTCATAATCTGTAAAGAGTTATGAAATACTTCCAAAAGGTAAGGTGTGACATGTAGATTTTTTAGAAAATAAACTAATAATTTTATATAGTTTGTATATTGTAAGAAAAAAGGAAAGCCGATATAATAAGCAATGTGTCAAGCACACAGTCTGAAATTTGTCAAACCACTAGTTGTACTGTTTATTCACTAAAAAAGATAAAAGCATGTAGATGAGATTTACAGAGTTTTGTGGTCAAAAGTTCATTATTTCTAATCGCAGAGATTATAGTTTTGTAACAGGTCAGCTCTGGGCTGAACGGTTACTATTTCTTGCGAGTCAAATAGTCCTCACAATTATCGTGATATTTCCAAGAAAAAGAAAATGTACTGGCAGGCAGATAAGGGAATGCATATTAGAATATTAAGACAGGATATTATGCAAAGTTCCCATGACTTGTGTGACAACAGTTGCTACTATACAAAAAGTTTTATGAAAAAAAGATTTTAAGATTTTTTATAAAACTAGGAAAGGAGAGTGATATTTAGATTTTTTAATCTAGAAAAATAATCAGGGATAATAGATATCCCTAAAAAGATATTTAATACAAACAATCTGTCGCACTGGAAACTTATGAGCATTGGGAAGGAAGACGTAACCAGTACGAATATTCGTGAACCAGTCCAAATAATTATATATGATATGGAATACAAGGGAACATTGCATCTACCATAGGAAGAAGGTGGTGGCAGATTTCACTATGTAACTTACAAACAAAGAGAGTAAGACTCTCTGCAAAAATTTACACCCTCTATATTTGTGAATGCTGACAAAACAGTTGTTTTTGTTTTACAAACAGGAACAAGTCAGGATGATATTAAAAGAAGACTATTTTTCATGTTTAGAATAATTATAAACAATGAAAGATAGTCTCTTTTGTCTATTCCATTATAAGATACTTATTTCTTGGTGCTGTATTATTGGTGGAAAATTAAAAAGGCGTAAAGTTTTATTGAAAGATAAACTTTCTTTTATTTTGACATTTTCTGTATTTCCGATTATAATAAAAATGTCTATAGACTTTATTCGACAATTTAGTGCAACAAATAATGAAGGATAAAGGCTATGGTAAGGAGCGAAGCGGAATAGGGTTATAATGTATATTCTGTTAAAATATGAATAACATAAAAAATAGTGTAACTGTCCAGAAATATGAACAGTTACGTTTAAGCCCATAATATTTTGCCTTCGGCGAAGGAGCTTAAAACAGAAGAATTACCCCTGTAGAGGGAATAGCATAGGAGGAGATACTCTCATGAGATATAGAAGGGAGAATGAAGAGAGTTCAGGAGAAGTCAGAGAATCTTTTCGGGAGCGGTCTTTAAGAGAACATAAAGAGAAGTCTCAAGGGATACCAAAAGGTAAGATTGCAGTTTTAGTAGTATTGTTAGTTGTTTTTATTGTGATAGTGTCTGTATTGGTGAAGAAAATTTCTTCCAGTAATACAGTAATGGATTTAAACGAATACTATAAAGTGGCAGATGACAAAGTTATGGTTGTATTACATGATACAATTGCAGAAGAACAAGGATTATATGATGACAATCAGATTTATCTTCCTTATAATGTTGTCACAGATAATATAAATAAACGGTTTTACTTTGATAGTACAGAGAATACATTATCTTTTGCAACTGCTACAGAGATTATACGCACAGAAGTAGGGAGTAATGATTACTATGTAAACCGTAGTAAGACTTCTGTGGGATATCCAATTGTGCGTACAGAAGGAGAGAATGTATATCTTGCTCTTGACTTTGTGGAGCAGTTTACAGATATTAAATATGAGTTTTACCAGCAGCCAAACCGAATTGTAGTAGAAAGCAACTGGGGTGAGAAGTATTCTTACTATACAGTAAACAAAGCTACAAAGCTTCGTTATGCACAAAGTAAAAAGAGTGATATTTTAGCATCTTTAGAGGAAAAAGATGTACTTCGTGTTATTTCTGATGAAGAGGAGTTAGTGGAAGGGTATACCAAAGTTATGACAAAAGATGGAGTAATCGGATATGTACCTGGGAAATATTTGTCAGAGATATACGAAAAAAAATTGAAAGGCGGAGTAAAGGAAGAAGCCTATCCCCATATCTCTAAAGATAAGACCATTAACATGGTATGGCATCAGATAACGAATTCTGTTGCCAATAATAGTATACTAAATGATCTTGCAAATACCAAAGGGTTAAATTGTATATCTCCGACTTGGTTCTCCATTTCCAGCAATGAAGGAACCATTAGTTCTCTTGCCAGTGAAACTTATGTGAGCAGAGCACATAATTCAGGGGTAGAAGTATGGGCATTATGTGATGATTTTAAAGCAGCAACAGATGAGATAGATTTAGCAACCGTTTTAGGAAATACCACAAACCGGGATAAACTGACTAATGCATTGATTGCAAATGCAATTCAATATAATTTAGATGGAATCAATATTGACTTTGAACATATTAGTGCAAAAACGGCAGAGGCATATTTGGAATTTTTACGTGAACTTTCTGTTAAATGCCGTAACAATGGAATCGTTTTATCGGTGGATAGTTATGTGCCAACAGAATATACCGCATTTTATGACAGAGAAGAACAAGGGAAAATCGTAGATTATGTGGTTGTTATGGCATATGATGAGCATTATGGCGGTTCTGAGGAAAGTGGTTCGGTAGCCTCTATTGGTTTCGTGGAAGAAGCAGTAAACAATATTGTGAAAATGGTAGATCCTAGCCAAGTTATTATTGGTATGCCATTTTATACCAGACTTTGGAAGGAATCCATTTTAGATGGAGAAACAAAAGTGACTTCTTCTGCTCACAGTATGAATCAGGCAAGCAATATTTTATCTCAAAATGGAGTGAAACCAGAATGGGATAAGACAACTGGACAATATTATGCAGAATATACTGTGGGTAAAGATTTGTATAAGATTTGGCTGGAAGAAGATAAGTCAATTGAAGAGAAATTAAAAGTGATTTTTGCAGACCATAAACAGGGGAAAGTAGCTGGTGTAGCAAGCTGGAAACTGGGTCTGGAGAAGTCAGATATTTGGAATATTATTTTGAAATATGTTAACTAGAAGTGACTATTCAGGTGGAAACAGGCATTCTTAGAAGATTCTGAGGATGCCTGTTGGTTTGTGTAATGTTATTTATGTTTGAGTTATATTTTAAAGGAAAGGGCATAGAGTATATAGATAAGGACTGCGTGTATGGCAAGGTAAATGATTCCTTGTATTAGTACAGACGGAGCTGATGGAATGAAAAAGAAGATTATAGCAGGTGTTCTGGGAGTTGGATTATTGATAGTGGCTGTTTTTTGTGTAGAAAGCAGGGAAACTTTGAAACAAACAAAAGAGCAATGGATTGTTGCAATTGATCCAGGACATGGAGGATTTGATCCAGGAAAGGTAGGGATCTCAGGAAGTCTGGAAAAAGATATTAATCTTGCAATTTCCTTTAAAGTGAGAAAAAAACTGGAGAAAAAAGGAGTTCAGGTTGTAATGACCAGAACTACAGATGATGCTATTTGTAATCCGGAGGACAGAAATAAAAAAATGACAGATATGCGTAACCGGGTGGAAATTATAAATGCCAGCAGTGCAGCAATTGCAGTAAGTATTCATCAAAATAGTTTTACAGATAATAGTTCAAAAGGGGCACAAGTTTTTTATTATTCTGGTTCCAAGGAAGGAGAAAAATTAGCTAAAATTGTACAGAATCAAATAAGGGAAACAGTTGGGGACGACAATAGGAGAATGGAAAAAGCAAATAGTGACTATTATGTGCTTAGAAAAGTAAATTGTCCTATTGTTATTGTGGAATGTGGTTTTTTGTCTAATCCGGGAGAAGAGGCTTTATTGGGAGAAGAAGATTATCAAGAAAAAATGGCACAAGGAATTACAGAAGGGATTCTACAATTCCTCATTGATTAAGAAAAATGTTTTAGGTATAATGATAGGTACAGACATAATGATTTGGTAACTGTTTAGAGAGTGAATAGTTATATGTATTGTTAGGAATGTGATATGGAGGAGAAATAATGAATTTAGACAAGAACAATATGAAAAAAGTCTGCTTATTGATTGCCTTTGCCATACTATTGTCTTGGGGAATTAATAATGGATTAGTGTTTTTGGGGATAATCAGCTATTTATTGGGATTGATATCTCCCTTTATTATTGGTGCTGCCATGGCATTTGTATTGAATGCACCTATGCGTGCAATAGAAAAAAATGTTAGAAATTTGGGTGAAAAGAAAAGATTTGGCTTCTTTAAAAAAAATTATCGGGTAATTAGTATTATCCTTACTTTAATTCTGGTGATTTTCTTTATCTGGGCAGTATTTATGTTAATTATTCCCGAACTTGGAAAGACAGCAGTAATCTGTATGAATAATGTGCAGCCATTTTTGGAACAATGGAAGGAACGGGCGATGCAGCTTGCGGCAGATTATCCAGACTTAGAAAAGCAGATTAGAAATATTGATATCAATTGGGTAAGTATCAGCCAGAAACTAGTTTCTTTTTTGTCTGTAGGGGCAGGAAGTGTGGTAAAGTCTACAGTAAATGTGGCAACAACTATAGTGAGTGTGGTTGTAAACATTGTTCTTGCATTGATTTTTGCCATATATGTATTAACGCAAAAGGAAAAGTTGAGCAGACAAGGAAAAAAACTTTTATATGCTTATGTAAAGAGAGAACGGGCAGATTGGATTTTGAGAATTATGAGACTTTCCAATAAGACATTTTCAAATTTTGTAACAGGACAGTTTGTAGAGGCTTGTATTTTAGGTTTGATGTTTTTTGTGATGATGACCATTTTTAGATTACCTTATGCAATTGTAATTAGTGTGGTAATCGTAGTCAGTGCATTAATTCCAATGGTTGGAGCATTTATTGGATGTGTTTTTGGTGTTTTGTTAATTATTATGGTAAGTCCTATGAAGGCAGTTGCATTTGTTGTTTTATTCCTGGTGCTTCAGCAGATTGAAGGGAATATTATATATCCAAGAGTAGTGGGAAATTCTATTGGATTACCAGCTATTTGGGTATTAGTAGCAATTACTTTAGGTGGTAATATGATGGGAATTATTGGAATGCTGATATTTATTCCGATTTGTTCTGTCTGTTATACGATATTAGGAGAAACGGTAAATAACCGTTTGGAAAAAAGAGGTATAGATGTGGAAAAACAGTAAATGCGTGTTTCTACCTGAATAGTTACTATTTATTTACACATAGAAAAGAGAGGAATTTCATGGAGACGAAGATAAGAAAGGCAGATAGGAAAGAAAGTTTTCAAGAAGCAGCGAAAATTTTACAACAGGGAGGCTTAGTGGCTTTTCCTACCGAAACCGTATATGGGCTTGGAGGAAATGCACTGGATGGTGAAGTAGCAAAAAAAATTTATGAGGCAAAAGGCAGACCGGCAGATAATCCGTTGATTGTGCATATAGCCAAGAAGAGAGAATTGTTAGCTTTAGCTGAATATGTGCCAGAACGGGCATGGATTCTTGCGGAACATTTTTGGCCGGGACCACTTACTATGATATTGCCAAAGAGCAAAAAAGTTCCATATGGAACTACAGGAGGTTTGGGGACTGTTGCAGTGAGAATGCCAAATCATCCTGTGGCACTTCGGCTTATTCAGGAGTCAGGGATTTATATAGCAGCTCCAAGTGCCAATATTTCTGGAAGACCTAGTGCAACTATGGCAGAACATGTGATAGAAGATTTTGAGGGCAGGATTGATATGGTTCTTGATGGCGGAATGGTAAACATGGGAATTGAATCAACGGTGTTGGATTTGACAGAAGAAGTGCCAGTGATTCTACGACCAGGTTGTGTTACAAAGGAGATGCTTGAGGAGGTGTTGGGTGAGATTGTAACGGATCAGGCAATATTGCCAGAAAATAAGGATAAACCTTTGCAGCCTAAGGCACCAGGAATGAAGTACAAGCACTATGCTCCAAAAGCAGAACTGACAATTGTTACAGGGGAGGCAAAGAAGGTACAGCAAACGATTAATCAACGGATTACAGATAATTTAGAGAAAGGTCTGAAAACTGGTGTGATTACCACCGTAGAGAACCAGGAAATGTATGTAGGTGGAGTGGTTCGATGTATAGGCAGCAGAGAGGAAGAAGGAACTATAGCCAGAGGACTTTATAAAGTCCTTCGGGAATTTGACCATTTACAGGTCGATTGTATTTATGCAGAAAGTTTTAGCGAAGACAGTATGGGTGAGGCAATTATGAATCGTCTTCAAAAGGCAGCAGGATACGCTATATTACAAGTATAGTATGTGTATAATTGAAGATTAAAGGTAACAGTTCAGGTAGGTCTGCACACTCCGCTGTGCAGACCGTAAAAAAGACTAAAACAGGATTGGAATTGGGCAATTTACATGCGAAGCTTGCCAAATTCCGTAACAGATCAGCCCTTGGCTGGACTGTTACGATTAGAGGGTGGTAGGTGACTGCTAGGTTGTACAACATGTAGGAGAAGATAGTAAGGAGGGCTGGCATGAGAAGATTTAGCAAGTTATTGTTTGTGTGTACAGAAAATACAGCCAGAAGCCAGATGGCTGAGGTGATATGCAAAAATATGATTGCAGATGATACTATAGAGATTAATTCTCGTGGTTTGGTAGTGTTATTTCCAGAACCAGTGAATCCTAAAGCGGAAGTGGTTTTGATTAACCATGGAATCTCCATAGAAGGTCATCAGGCAAAACAATTGATACAAGAGGATATGGATGAAGAAACTCTAGTTTTTACGATGAGCAGAGAGCAAAAAGAGAGAATTTCCAGAGATTTTGATGTGAATACAAACATATATACGATTAAGGAATTTAATGAAGAAGAAGGGGATGTGATGGATCCCTATGGTGGAACTCTAGTGGAATATGAGGAGTGCTTTGTGGAATTATCCAGAGATATCAAAAAGATTGTGCTTAGACTTAGAAAAATTTATGGTTTGCAGGAGTAAGGAATTTTTCTTTTAGAAATAGAAGGGAACAGTTACTATACATAATAGAAAGGAAGAATAATAATGATAGCAATTGGATGTGATCATGGTGGATTTGAATTGAAACAGGAGATTTTAAAGTATTTGGAGGAGCAGAATCTTACTTATAAGGATTATGGATGTTATGATACTGCTTCTGTAGATTACCCGGAATATGCAAAAAAGGTAGCTAATGCAGTTGTTTCTGGTGAGGCAGAAAAGGGAATTTTGATTTGTGGAACTGGTATTGGAATTTCTATTGCAGCAAATAAAGTAAAAGGAATTCGTGCTGCACTTTGTCATGACTGCTTTAGTGCCCAGGCAACCAGAGAACATAATGATGCGAATATTCTTGCCATGGGTGGAAGAATTGTGGGACCTGGTCTGGCAGTGAAAATTGTGGATATTTTCTTGCATACCCCATTTTCAGAAGATGAGAGACATATTCGCAGAATTAGTCAGATTGAAGACGAAAGGTAATTATATGGGTATAGGAAAGACTTAATAAATCAGTAAACAAGGGATCATTATGGTTCCTTGTTTTTTACTTATTATGAAAGTGGTATTGATAAATATACAGTTGATGTGGGCTTGTTCATTTGTTTTGATAGAAAAAGATAGAAAATATAATTTGTACTTTAAAGAGTATCTTAGAAAATGTCATAATATGATATAATCAACATTCTAATATAAGTGATTACACTTATGACAAAAAAATATCAATTTACGACAAAATGAAAAATATCACAATTTCTGTGGTACAATAAATTTCATCTGTTTTCATTTGCATAAGTTAGAAGCTAAAGTTATATTAACAAAAGGTAATTATACATAAAGAATGTTAAAAATGTATGTAACTGTGTAGAATTAAGAACAGTTAAGTTTAGCTCATAATAACCAACCTTTGGCAGAGAGGCTTAAACATTACATATATATTTTTAAGTGGCATGTGATTTACAAATAGTAAATTACAAAGAATAATAATAAAAAGATAAAATTATATTTAAAATGTTTATGCATAATAAAACTTGTGATAATATGACTTTTGTTTAAAATACTATAAGTGTTGCTGTTTAACTAAGCAATAACTGTGAAAAAATGAAAAAAATAAAGTCTTAGGTATTTGAGGACAGTGATATAGAAAGGATGTGATATGGAAATACAATGCGAAAAAGAATGTTCATCCGAAAAAGTAGTATTGAAATAGGGGGAATATTCGAACAAGAAACTTGAGAATAAATGATAAAGTGGTGCTATTGAAGACATAATCTGAATTTACTATAGATAAAGTTGTGAGATGGCATGATAACTGTACAGAAAGGAATAAAGTAATGAGTAGAAAATTGGAGAAGTTTAGTATGATAAGAAAAACAATAGTTGGAATAATGATGCTTATGATTATTGTGGCAAATACTAATAGTAGTAATGAGGTTTTTGTCTATGATAGGGAAGAAGCAGTTAAATACGCAAGTAAACATTGTACAAATTATAATTCAAGCTATCCTATATATGGCAGTGATTGTACTAATTTTGCATCACAAGTATTATATGCAGGTGGATATAAAACGAATCCGGTTCCCAATAAGGATATATCTTACGGCGATCTTGGAACAGTATATAAAACAAAGAAATATTGGGGTGCAAAAAAATATACAAAAGAAATTGGTGGAATAATCAAGAAAACAGATTTTGTATCCACCTCAACATGGTCAAATGTGGATCAGTTGGCAGGAAGTTCTTATTATGGATTGCAAGATTATATGGTAAGTGAAAAAGGGAAAACAGTAAATTGTTATTCTGTTACAAAAACAGGAATTAAAAATTTAATAAAAGAAGCAAAGAAAGGGGATATTGTTCAGGTAGCTGGGAAGAATGCTAGATTCAATCACTCTTATATTGTAGGTAAGGTGGCAAAGGATAAAGCGAATAACAATAGGATGGATGTTTATGTATATGCACATACAGGTAATAGAGATGCTGGTGATTCTGATTGTTTGTTGCGTATGCTTGAAAATGGAGTATTAGATGGATCTACATATATAGCATTAATTAAAGCTTAGAACAATAAATAGTGCAAAGTAATAAAAAAGTATTTTTACATGTATTTGTTTGGGATTATAAACGGATACATGTAAAAATTTATTGAAATACTTTAGATAATAAAAGTAGATTTTTTGTCATAAATACATGAAACTTTTAAATATGTCATATGAGTGGTGCAGAAGCTGTGAACAAAGAACTGGGAATGAAATTACGAGAACTTCAACTCAACATTAAGGAGGAAAAACAGTGCCAAAAAAGAAAAATAAAGTAGTAATAGTGATGGTAATATTTATTGTGTTTATTGTATTATTTTTAGAAATGATACACCCTGTATTTATCAATGCAGACACTTTAGTTTGTGGTGTTTATGATAACTTTATATCGATGCTTCAGAATAAAGAGTATTATGATATACGTTTAGACGATTTTAATGGAGAACTCCCAAGTGAGGATTCGAAAGATTATAGACGTTTGACTTTAAGAATGAGTTTAGTTTATACATCATTATTAACAATGGAAAGTATGCAGATTTATATAAAAGATATAGATTGTGAGAATAAAAAAAATGTAGTAATGATGCATGATGGAAAATTTTCTGATGGTAGTGATGGAGAAACGAGATTAGAAAAAAAGAATATAGTATCTGTATTTGCACTTGTATATGTAGGAGATTTGAATACAGAGAAAGAAATAAAAAACAGGCTGGAGGACATAACAAAACATACCACATTTGAGGTAATGTACAATATGCAGTGGTTTGGAAACCGTACTTATACATGGAAAAAGAGTGGAACTATTGACAATTATGTGATAAAAGATGAAACAAATGGAGGAGAAAAACGCTTTGATGAATAAAGTAAAATGAAAAACACAAATAAAGAAAATATCAGGATTAAAATTATGGAGAAAAATAATGTCCAAAAAGAAAAAGTAGTAGTAATTTTAGGAGTTTTTATTATTTTAATTATTTTGTTTTTAACAGTCATTCACCCTATATTTATTGTTGCTGACACTTTAGATTGTGGTGTTTCTGATGAGTATGTGTCAATGCTTCAGGATAATGAGTATTATGATATATGTTTAGACAATTTTAATGGAGAACTTCCAAGTCAGGATCCAAAGGATTACAGACGGTTAACTTTAGATATGGAACTGCTTTATACATCATTATTGGCAATGGAAAGTATGCAGATTTATATAAAAGATATAGACTGTGAGAATAAAAAAAATGTAGTAATGTTGCATGATGGAAAATTTTGTGATGGTAGCGGTGAAGAGACGAGATTAGAAAGAAATGATATAGTATCTGTATTTGCACTTGTATATGTGGGGGACTTGAATACTGAGAAAGAGATAAAGAACAGACTAGAAGATATAGCAAAACATACTACATTTGAGGTAATGTACAATATGCAGTGGTTTGGAAACCGTACCTATACATGGAAAAAAAGAGGAACTATAAAGAATTATATGATAAGTGATGAAACAAATGGAGGAAAAAGACGTTTTGATGAATAATTTATATCAACTGAAGGAAGTAAGTGTGGTATATGGTAAAGGTGAGAATAGTGTAAGGGCTTTATCAGATATTAACCTAGATATAAAAAAAGGAGAAAAGATAGCTATTGTGGGAGTATCTGGGGCTGGAAAAAGTACACTTTTAAATGTATTAAGTGGATTAGAAAAAATAACAGAAGGAGAATTGTTGTTTCAAGATGCACCATTATATAGCTTACAGGAGAAACAACTGGCAGATGTCCGTTTGAAAAACTTTGGTTTTGTATTTCAGGCTTTTCATTTGATTTCAAACTTAACTGTATATGATAACATTGTGCTGCCTTCCATGACTGCCTATGGAAAGATAGACAAAGAATGGTTTGATATGTTGGCAGAGAAGTTACAGATAAGTCAGAGGCTGAAACATAAACCGGTACAATTGTCAGGAGGAGAAAAGCAGAGAGTTGCTATTGCAAGGGCATTAATCAACAAACCTCAAGTGGTATTTGCAGATGAGCCTTCTGGAAATTTAGATACTAAGAATGGTGATATTGTATTCCAATTATTATTTGATTATGCAGAAGAAAATAGGCAGACTCTGATATATGTAACTCATGATTTGCAAAAGGCACAACTGGCAGAAAGACAAATAACAATTAAGGATGGTGTGATTGTATCATGAGAAAGTATACAAAGTTATGGAGTGTATATGCATCCTCAAAAAAAATAATAGTTCTATTAATAGTGGTAGGAGTGTTTCTCGGATTGATTCCTAATTTTGCACAATTATCCTTTACAAGTAGTGAAAATGAAGTAGTGAGAAGTGCACAGCAGGCATTTGGAACATATGCTGTCCGTATTGGTGATGTAGTAAAAGGGGACGAGGTGGCTTTAAAGAAATATAAAAATGTAAAAAAAGTTGTAGCTGCAGAATGTTATACAGAAAGTTTTGACGAAAAGGTATATTATTTTAATTATGGAACAGGTGCTGATATAGAAATGTTAGGAATGTTTTTGGAGAAAGGAGCACTTCCAAAAGCAGAAAATGAAATTCTCATTGACAAAAACTATATGGCTTTGAAGGAGTATAATTATAATGTTATTGGAAAAGAAATAAAAGTTGAGGTTTCCGAAGGGAAGTTTGGAAAATTTATAGTTTCTGGAGTAGTCAGAACCCAAAGTGCTTTTGAGGAGTATGAAGCCTATGAATTTAATTTTTATGTATATAAGGAAAAGTTTAAAAAGAACACCTTATATGCATCTTTTTATGATTACAGTAAATTGAATTCTGATTATAGAAAACTTGAGAAGTGTGTCAAAGGAAAGGTATATCCTAATCTCGGAATGTATTTATTTTTAGGATATGGAAGTGACAGTTTCAATCTGTTTGAACAATATGATCTGCTATATGCCTGTATATATGCTTTTATATTGCTAAGTATGTGTTTTATTATATACAATGTAGCCAAAATGTGTATTTATGATTCCTATGAAAGCATAGGTGTTTTGAATATGTTAGGTATACATAAGCAGGCATTGATAATTAGTTTTTTAAGTTTTGTATTAATTTTATCGGGGATAGGTATTGTACTTGGAGTTATAATAAGTGCCGCAATTGTGTGTATTATTCATCTGACATTGTACCATACATTAATAAATTATATAGTATTGTTTCAAAATTACCCCTATCAGGTAACAGTATTAAGTATTATACTTTGTCTGACCGTAACTGCTCTTGTGTTAATGCCTCTATTAATTCGGATTAAACGTATGAGTCCAAACGAAGTAATGAGACAGGAAATTATATTTGATAAGCTGAAACAGCAGCAAGAAAAAATTTTGTTCCCAAAAGACACAAAACATATTTGTATCAAATTGGCAGCAAACAATTTGTCTCGTGAAAAGGTTATGAATGTTATTTCCGTATTGGGAATAGCAATAGGCACAGTTATGATTACTATAGGCATTTTTTACCTAAAAACCAATTATTCTAAGATGCCTGGAAATGATAATTACGATTATAAGATCCAGATGTATGACTCTGTATTGTCTGATAAGAATCATAAATTAAGAGATAAGTTTAATAGTAACATGGGGTTCTCTAATGAAGTTGAAGTGCATGCATTATTTGAATGTGTTAAAAAGTTGATAGTTCCTCCTCAAAAATTATCTGGTAAATATAGAGAGTTTCTATCTCAGGATGTGGAGATTGCAAGACTTTTGGCAAAAGGAAAAGATATTGAATTATATGTGAAAATTCTAGGATATGATGAAAAGGAATTAGAGAATCTATATAAGAAAAATAGTATGAAAGCCCCATGTATTGCAGGAACAGAAGCTATTGTTTTAAATGATATTTACTCTTTATATGGAAATGGAGTTACAATTGAAAATCCATTTAAAGCCGGTGATAAAGTAGATTTAGTATTGGATGACATTGTTTCCTTGAAAGTAAAGGCAGGAATAAATAGATTGACAATTTATCCAACTTCCTTTGACTTCGCACCTGTTTTAATAATTACCAAAGAAAAGTTTGTAGAGTTATTTGGACAGGACGTTCCGGAATATGTATATATAGATAAGCCAAAATCAGAAAAGGATCAAGAAAATTTGGAAATGGTCTTGGCAGACAGGCAGCATTATGTTACTTATCCAAAGCAGGAAAAGGAAGAATTAGAAAGGTTAAACAGAATATTAAGGGTATTTGTATATATTTTATTTTGTATATGTATACTGGTATCTGCAGGTTTACTGTTTAGTAGTTATTATTTAAAGGTGTATATCCATAAAAAGGAGTATGCCATGTTATATACAATAGGTTTTGATAATTGGAAAATAAAGTCGGTTGTTTTATTGGAAGTGTTTTTTTCGTTTATGGTAAGTATATTTTTTTCAATATTTGTATCATATCTGGCAACGAAACAAATTTATTTGATAAAATATCCTTCTGTCGGAACCTATCTGTATAATTTCCCAGTAAAAACATTTGCTATATCTTGTGGAATAGCACTATTGTTTAGTTTATTTGTATGGAAACTGATATTAAATAAATTGGAAAGAGCGTTAAATGTAGAGGTGTTACGTAGTTTATAATAAATATAAGAAATGCGACCTGACAAAGCCGCATTTCTTATACTGTTTAACTTTTATTGACACAATTCTCCCACAACTTGGTTGATTACTTTGCCATCTGCTTTCCCTTTTAGAGAAGGCATAATTTCTTTCATAATCTGACCTTTATTCTTAGTAGCAAGAATCTCTGCAAAATCTTTCATGAGTAATTCTTTTACTTCTTCTGCTGACATCAAAGCAGGTGCATAACTCTTTGCAATTTCCAAACGGGCACTGTACTCTTCTTTTAAGTCAGTACGTTCAGCAGGACAAGTATCTACTTGCTCCTGTAAAGTTTTTACTTCCTTTAAAATGGTTTGATTTACTAATTCTTCAGGAATATTCTCTCTGTCGCCATTATCAATTCCGGCTTTCTTTACTGCAGAAATTAAAGAAGAGATAGTTTCTTTTTTTAGTTTTTCTTTTGCTTTCATAGCAGCAATCATATCTTTTTGCAACGTTTCTAAATTCATAGTGATACCTCCTGTATAGTTAATAAAAAAAGAGGGTAACAGTTCAGACAGGGGCTGAACTGTTACAAAAGAGGTGCTAAAAAGGAACACCTCTTTCCAACGTCGGGGTGACAGGATTTGAACCTGCGACCTCTTAGTCCCGAACCAAGTGCTCTACCAAGCTGAGCCACACCCCGTAAATATTTTACATAGTATATTATAATTCATTTTGGACATTTGTCAATGATACCACTAGTAGAAAATAAATGACAAAACATATTCTGTATTCTGGTTGCTATTAACATTCTAAACAGCCACCCGTTGCAGTTCACACTGAATTAACTGAAATTCTGTTAGAAAGTGTTATAATATAAATGTAACAACACCTGTTCAGTCAAAAACGATTCCAGTGGCAACTGCTAAAGAGTAGTGGTAATGCCGATAGTATTCTTGAATACTACAAAGTTTCATAGTGATTTATTAAATTCTGATACTTTTTGAATTCACCTGCGTAAATATGTTCCAATAATTGGTTACAAAGCCGTAGTGCCTTACATGCTTTTTCTTTAGTTATAAGACGGGATTCCAATGCATCTCCAATTTCGTCTAAATCTAAAACACGTAGTGAATTATCAGGATAAACAACAACATCTGCCAGTAAATCAGTAAAAATATAAACTTGTTCAGACTCTCTGTACTCATATTCTATGATGTCACAGTACCAATATACCAGTTTCTGATGTTTGTCAAAAATTTTGCTGACTTTAAATCCTTCTTCCAGAAAATACGCAGAAATACCATTAGAAAAATCTTTCCTTGGTTTTAGAGAATCCCATTTAGTAATAATAATATTTGCATCAATATGCAAAATAATATCGTCTTTTAAATGGATGATTTCTTCTGGTATCATTCTTTTTCGATATAGTTTTACTTTCGTGCCTGTCATAAAAACTCCTCCCACAGTAAACTGTTTGTTTATGATTATAGCATAGGAACGAAAAGGAAAAAAGAAAAAAATGATTGCTTTATGGACTTTTTTTCAAAAATGAGTATAATGGTATTATGCTGAGAATATTAGTGTTTAATAAGTCAATACATGGAGATTGCAGACAGAAGGCATAGTAAGAGGTTTTTATGGGGTATGATTCATTAAGTTTATGTGTTAATTTAAGCTGGAGGTGCTATTGTAGTGAAAGAAAATAAAGGAATAATAAAAGCACTGGTTATGGTAACCCAGGTCGCATGTACCATGTTGGCACCATTGTTGGTTTGTGGTTGGGTTGGGCTTTGGCTTAATGAAAAGTTCCATACAGATATTGCTTTTGTGATTATGATGTTTTTAGGGATAATCACAGGATTCCGGAATTTCTTTTACTTGATGCGGCAATTCTATGAGAAAGACTTAAAACAGGAAAATAAGGAATTAGAGTATTTTGAAAGCATGAAAAAACAAAGAGAACAGAATAAGAAAAATAAGGATAAAGAGGAATCTTAGACACAAACACTTGAAAAGACTTGAAGGATTTGGTAAAGTTATGAGTAAAGAAAAGAAAACATTAGCATGGTTATTGGTTGGAATTGCAGTTTATATAGTAGTAATTACTATAGTTGGTGTGATTCTGGCGGATAATAAATGGCAGTTTGTTCTTGGAACCCTTTGGAGTGGACTTGGAGCAACTGTGGTAACGATTCATTTGTATTTTAGCCTGCAAAAGAGTCTGGATTTAGATGAAGACTCCGCAGTAAAGAGAGAGCGTGTGCAGGCAATGATTCGTATGGTAATTATGATAGTGGTGATTGGAAGCGGATTATTTTTTTCTCAGGTATTTCATCCATTGGGTGTAGTATTGGGGGCATTTGCGTTAAAAGTGTCTGCGTACATGCAGCCGCTATTTCATAACTATTTTTCTTCAGGGACTGAGTAATATCAGCCCATTATGGAGAGGCTACATTAAAGAAAAAGGAAGGTGAGAGTTTGAGTAGTGGAATGGCTTTAATATCCAGAGGTTTGCCTGCTATGAATTTTATACGGGCAGACAGTAATGTGGAACTTGGTGCAAGCGGTTATTACAAATACCAGATGTTTGGACAGGATTTGTACCTGACTACCACACATGTATCTATGTTGATTGTGTGTATGACACTGATTATTTTTGCAATTATTGCAAACCGTGTAATCAAGAAAGCAGATCCCTACAAGACACCAGGGGTGTTCTTGAACATTTTGGAATTATTAGTGCAGTCTTTAGACAACCTGGTAGTTTCCAATATGGGGAAGAAGCATGGACCAAAGTTTGCTAACTATATTGGTACTTTGGCAATATTTATTTTGTTATCCAATTTATCTGGATTGTTTGGGCTTAGAGCACCGACTGCGGATTATGGGGTAACCTTGCCATTGGCACTCATTACATTTGTAATGATTCAGTACAATGGTTTTAAACATCAGAAGATGGGGAAAATCAAAGGTTTATTCGAACCAATTTTCTTATTCTTCCCGATTAACCTCATTGGAGAATTTGCAACACCAGTCTCCATGTCGTTACGTTTGTTTGGTAATATTTTGTCTGGTTCTGTTATGTTAGGACTGGTATATGGATTGTTACCAAGACTTGCTACATTAGTCTGGCCGGCAGCCTTACATGCATACTTAGATATGTTCTCAGGTGCAATCCAGACATTTGTATTCTGTATGCTTACCATGGTATTTGTTGCAGATGCCATTGGAGAAGAAGAATAGTTGAAATTTAAAAGATTTAAGAGAGATTAGGAGGAAATTATTATGGGTATTACAAACGAAGGTTTAATATTAGCTTGTTCAGCAATTGGTGCAGGTTTAGCGATGATCGCCGGTGTAGGTCCTGGTATTGGACAGGGTATTGCGGCTGGACATGGTGCTGCTGCAGTAGGACGTAATCCTGGAGCAAGAGGTACGGTTATGTCTACCATGCTTTTGGGACAGGCGGTTGCTGAGACAACAGGTCTTTACGGTTTGGTAATCGCTTTGATTCTGTTATTTGCAAATCCACTTCTTGGAAAACTTTAATATGTGCAGCAACACCAATCATATCTTAAGAATATGGGAAAGGAGGCCGTACATTGAGTGGAATGAATTTGATATCAACTGCATTTTTAGCTGCGGATGGAGAAGCTTATAGCCGTTTGTTTGGTTTAGATATGCAATTGTTGGTAGATGCCGTAATTCCGGCAATTTCAATATTTGTATTATTTGTTTTCTTATCTAAGCTGCTATTTAATCCGGTCAGAGAACTGCTTGAAAAACGTCAGGCAAAGATTACTGAGGATTTGGATGCGGCCGAGAAGGCAAAAGAGGATACTATTCACATAAAAGAGGAATACGAAGGTAAATTAAGGAATGTGCAGAAGGAAGCAGAAGGAATTCTTAGTGAATCCCGCAAGAAAGCTTTGGCACAAGAGAAGGAAATTGTGGACGAAGCAAAAGCCGAAGCACAACGTATTCGTGTGAGAGCGGATAAAGATATAGAATTAGAAAAGAATAAAGTCAAGGACGAAGTGAAGCAGGAGATGATTTCGATTGCATCTGCTATGGCTGGTAAGATTATTGAAACATCCATTAGCAAAGAGCAGCAGTCAGACCTGATTGAAGAAACTTTGAAAGAAATGGGTGATAGCACATGGCAAAGTTAGTTTCAAAAACGTATGGAGAAGCGTTATTTGATCTGGCTGTGGAAGAGCACGCATTAGATGCCTTGGCAGAAGAAGCAAAAGTAGTTCTGGAAGCTTTTCATGAGAATCCGGAATTATCAAAGCTTTTGAATCATCCTAAGATTGTGAAAGAAGAGAAGATAAGCGTTGTAGAGAATATTTTCAAAGGGCGTGCATCGGATCACATGGTAGGGTTCTTAACTCTAATTGTGGAAAAAGACAGACACAATGAATTAGAGACAATTATCCAGTATTTTCTGGATAAGGTGAGAGAGGAGAAGAATATAGGTGTGGCTTATGTTACTTCGGCAGTTCCTCTTGAGGAGGCACAAAAAGAACAGATTCGCCAGAAGCTTTTGCATACAACAAAGTATACAGAGTTTGAAATGATATATAATGAGGATAAGAGCCTGATTGGAGGACTTATTATCCGTGTGGGTGACAGGGTTGTGGATAGCAGCATCCGCTCACGTATCAATCTTTTATCTAAGGAACTGTATAATATTTCCTTGGGTAATGCATAAGCTTAAATGCTTTTGCAGTTGACAATAGTAGAGAAAGAAGGTGCACACGTATCATGAATTTAAGACCAGAGGAAATCAGTTCTGTAATCAAAGAGCAAATTAAGAATTACAGTACGAAGTTGGAAGTCTCTGATGTTGGAACAGTTATTCAGGTTGCTGATGGTATCGCACGTATTCATGGATTGGAGAATGCGATGTCCGGTGAACTTTTGGAGTTTCCAAATGAAATTTTTGGTATGGTTCTGAACTTAGAGGAAGACAATGTTGGTGCCGTTTTACTTGGTGACGCTAAAAATATTAATGAAGGTGACACAGTAAAGACAACAGGCAGGGTGGTAGAAGTGCCTGTTGGTGATGTGATGCTTGGACGTGTTGTAAATGCACTTGGACAGGCAATTGATGGAAAGGGACCAATTGAAAGTAATAAATACCGCCAGATTGAAAGAGTAGCATCTGGTGTTATCTCAAGAAAATCCGTAGATACTCCTCTACAGACAGGTATCAAGGCAATTGATTCCATGGTGCCAATTGGCAGGGGACAGCGTGAGCTGATTATCGGAGACAGACAGACTGGTAAGACAGCCATTGCGATTGATACAATTATTAACCAGAAGGGACAGAATGTAAAATGTATTTATGTGGCAATCGGACAGAAAGCATCTACCGTTGCTACTATCGTGAAAACATTGGAAGAGTATGGTGCAATGGATTATACAACTGTTGTAGCAGCTACCGCAAGTGAGCTTGCTCCATTGCAGTATATTGCCCCATATTCCGGATGTGCTATTGGTGAAGAATGGATGGAAAACGGAGAAGACGTATTAGTTATTTATGATGATTTAAGTAAACATGCGACTGCATACCGTACACTTTCCTTGTTATTGAAACGTCCACCTGGACGTGAGGCATATCCTGGTGATGTATTCTACTTACATTCCAGATTACTGGAGCGTGCAGCCCGTTTGTCTGATGAACTTGGTGGAGGTTCCCTAACAGCACTTCCAATTATTGAGACACAGGCTGGAGACGTTTCTGCTTACATTCCTACCAATGTAATATCTATTACAGATGGTCAGATTTATCTGGAAACCGAGATGTTTAATGCAGGTTTCCGTCCGGCGGTTAATGCTGGTTTGTCCGTATCACGAGTAGGTGGTGCTGCACAGATTAAGGCAATGAAAAAAATTGCAGGACCAATCCGTATTGAGCTTGCACAGTATCGTGAACTTGCTTCTTTTGCACAGTTTGGTTCGGACTTGGATGCAGATACCAAGGAGAAGCTGGAGCAAGGTGAGCGTATTAAGGAAATCTTAAAACAGCCACAGTATAATCCAATGCCAGTAGAATATCAGGTTATGATTATTTATGCTGCTACCCAGAAATATTTACTGGATATAGCAGTAGAAGATATTCTGGCATTCGAGAAAGGTTTGTTTGAGTATATTGATACAAAATATCCTGAACTTCCAAAGAGCATTAAAGAAGAACGGATAATCAGTGACGAAGCCGAAGAGTTGCTGAAGAAAGCCATTGAAGAATATAAGCAAAGATTCGCAAATGAATAAGGAGGTGTGAGAATATGGCCTCCATGAGAGAGATTAAAAGACGTAAGGCGACCATTGAAAGTACTGGTCAGATTACGCAGGCGATGAAATTGGTTTCTACAGCGAAATTGCAGAGAGCAAAAGGCAAGGTAGAATCTTCAAAGCCGTATTTTAGTCACATGTATGATGCAGTCAATTCGATATTGGCAAAGTCTGGCAATATCTCACATCCTTATTTGCAGGCTGCCCAAGGAGGAAAAAAGGCATTTATTGTTGTAACCTCTAACCGTGGTCTTGCAGGTGGATATAACAATAATGTAGTTAAGCTGCTTACCAAAGGAAATATTCCCAAAGAAGATATTTTGGTATATGCAGTGGGCAGAAAGGGTAGAGATACCCTGAAACGCTATGGCTATGAGATAAAAGAGGATTATTCTGATGTAATGAATGGACCAATGTTTAGCGATGCCGCCCAGATTGGACGTGCTGTTCTGGAGGCATTTGCTAATCAGGAGGTAAGTGAAATTTATATTGCTTATACAGTATTTAAAAATACGATTACACAGATTCCTACTTTAATGAGATTATTGCCTGTGGAGATAAAAGAAGAAGAGACTAAGAATTCTAATGCAGATTTGGCGATTATGAATTATGAGCCGGAAGCAGAAGAAGCTTTGGATATGATTATTCCAAAGTATGTAAACAGTCTTATCTATGGAGCATTGACTGAAGCAGTTGCAAGTGAAAACGGTGCCAGAATGCAGGCTATGGATTCTGCATCAAACAATGCAGAGGAAATGATTGCAGACCTTGCCTTGAAGTACAACCGTGCAAGACAGGCAAGCATTACACAGGAGCTTACCGAGATTGTTGCAGGTGCATCTGCAATTGAGTAAGCCAGGATTAGGAGAGTGAGGAATAAAAATGGCAGAAATGAATGTTGGAAAAATCACTCAGATTATCGGTGCGGTATTGGATATTAAATTTGTGGAAGGAAAGCTTCCTGAGATATATGAAGCAATTAATATCAAAACAAATGAAGGAAATAACCTAGTGGTAGAAGTAGCCCAGCATCTTGGAGATGATACAGTAAGATGTATCGCCATGGGACCAACAGACGGTTTGGTTCGTGGAATGGATGCAGAGGCTACCGGAGCACCGATTTCTGTACCAGTTGGTGAAAAAACCTTAGGACGTATGTTTAACGTATTAGGTGAGCCAATTGACAATAAGCCTTCACCAGAAGGTGTAAAGAAGAACCCTATTCACAGAAAAGCTCCGGCTTTTGAAGAACAATCCACTTCTACAGAGATTTTAGAGACTGGTATCAAAGTCGTAGATTTGCTTTGCCCTTACCAAAAGGGTGGAAAGATTGGTTTGTTCGGTGGTGCGGGTGTAGGTAAGACCGTATTAATTCAGGAATTGATTACAAACATTGCTACAGAGCATGGTGGATACTCTGTATTTACTGGTGTTGGTGAGAGAACCCGTGAAGGAAATGACCTTTATTATGAAATGATTGAGTCTGGAGTTATTGATAAAACAACCATGGTATTTGGTCAGATGAATGAGCCACCTGGAGCCCGTATGCGTGTAGGTTTAACAGGACTTACCATGGCAGAGAATTTCCGTGATGAAGGTGGAAAGGACGTATTATTGTTTATTGATAATATTTTCCGTTTTACCCAGGCGGGTTCCGAGGTTTCTGCGTTGCTTGGACGTATGCCTTCTGCCGTAGGTTATCAGCCAACCTTGCAGACAGAGATGGGTGCCTTACAAGAAAGAATCACATCTACAAAGAATGGTTCTATCACATCTGTTCAAGCAGTATATGTGCCAGCGGATGATTTAACTGACCCTGCTCCAGCTACCACATTTGCCCATTTGGATGCAACAACAGTATTATCCCGTTCTATTGTAGAACTTGGTATTTATCCGGCTGTTGACCCATTGGAGTCTACTTCTCGAATTTTGGATCCAAGAGTAGTTGGTGAAGAACACTATCAGGTAGCCCGTGGTGTGCAGGAGATTTTACAGCGTTACAAAGAGTTGCAGGATATTATTGCCATGCTTGGTATGGATGAATTATCAGAAGATGATAAGGTATTGGTTAACAGAGCAAGAAAGATTCAGAAGTTCTTGTCCCAGCCATTCTTCGTAGCAGAACAGTTTACTGGTCTTGCAGGAAAATATGTTCCGGTATCTGAGACAATCCGAAGCTTTAAGGAAATCTTAGAAGGAAAACATGATGATGTTCCAGAAAGTTATTTCTTAAATGCAGGTAGTATTGAGGATGTACTCGAAAGAGTGAAATAGTTAATGGTCACAGGTAGTACTTTGCACTTGCTGCAAAGTACGTAAGAATAAGTAGTGGTAGAAAAAGAATCCAGCCTTTCGCCAGAGGCGAATTTTAAATAGGCTGGATTCCGTTATTGTTTATACCATAGGTGTAAACAATAACGTGAAATAAGGAGGTAGCTTATGGCTGATAATAATTTATTTCATGTTCAAGTGGTATCACCAGATAGAGTCTTTTTTGAAGAGGATATCGAGATGCTGGAAATAAAGACTACAGAAGGTGAGATTGGTGTGTTGGCAGGTCATATTCCACTAACCTCCATTATTGCACCAGGTGTAGTGCGGTTTATTGTAAATGGAGAATCGAAAGAAGCTGCCCTGCATGATGGCTTTTTAGAAATTCTTCCAGACCGTGTCATGATACTTGCAGAATCTTGTGAATGGCCGGATGAAATTGATATGAACCGTGCCAGAGAGGCAAAAAACCGTGCAGAACGAAGATTGAAAGGTTCGGAGGGCGAGATAAATGAAGCCCGTGCAGAGATGGCACTTCGTAAAGCATTGTTGCGTTTGGAATTAGGCGAGAAATATCATAATTAGGATAAAAAAGAAAGCGATTGCAGTGTTCTGTGGTCTCTTTCTTTTTTTGAATTATAGTTTAGCCATAATGTATATTCTGGCGTAAATTGTTCATGGTCTGAACAATTGTATGCTTGTTTTTAAATATCGGGAGGATGAAATGAAAAAAAGGATAAATAGTTTGTTAATTTGTGTCATTAGTTGTCTTTTTGTAGGTTGTGGAAAAAAGATGGAAGGGTTACCTGAAAATCCTGTGCAGTATAAAGTTGATGAAAATATTGTTGATGAGTTTGCTGCTATAGTTTATGATGAAAAGATATTTGTGTTATATGGAACTTTTGAAGGTAATTATAATAAACAGCTGGGTAAGTGTATAGGATATACAGATAGAAATTTGTCAAATGATTATGAAGATGACGGGCAGGATACCCTTATTTATGAATTAGAAGGATACTCTATGGAAGAATGGTTGGTAGAGGTATCACAAGAGTTTATGGAAAGTCCAAGCATCTGGAGAGAAATTACAACAAAAGGTGAAGAGAAGGAAATGCCAGAATGTGTAAAACCATATGGGTATGATTTTTGGCAATAGAAGGTATTTTTTATTTAACATTATATATTTCAGAGCAAATGATATTCTTTATATAAATTACATAAGAGAAGTACTGGTATAAAGTAACTGTAACAGTTTAGCTTGTGGGCTGAACCGTTACGAGCTTTTGGCAGAAAAAACAGAGACCTTGTTGACAAAAAACAGATGACGTGTTACTATGAAATTGTTAATATAATATTTTTGGTAGAGGTGCATATTTTATCAGTATTCTGTAGGATGCAGCAAGAGCAGATGAATACAGAAGAAAGGAGAATATGCCGAAGAGGAGGGCTTTCTTGCGGGGTTTTCTTCTGGGCGTATGTTTAAGAGGCATACGACTGTCATCAAAGGTTTTGATGGAGTGCTACAAGGAAAGAGTTTTTTGAATACGATTTTTGACCGGCATACTCCGTATGCCGGTTTTTTCGTTAGAATAGTTGTTGCACAGACATATTGACATGGAAGCTGGATTATTCTGTGTCATATTTCATTAACTTGGATATAATACATTATAACAATCAAAGGAGGAACAGATATGGCAATTTTTAAGGGTGCAGGTGTAGCATTAGTAACACCAATGAAGGAAGATTTATCAGTAGATTATGAGAAACTAGAGGAATTAGTGAATTTTCATGTAGAGAATGGAACAGATGCAATTATTATCTGTGGAACAACGGGAGAGGCCGCAACTTTGTCACATGAGGAACACTTGGATGTGATTAAAGCATGTGTAGAGTATACAAAGAAAAGAATCCCAGTTGTAGCAGGAACAGGATCGAATTGTACAGAAACAGCTATTTACTTATCACAAAAAGCAGAAGAATATGGAGCAGATGGCTTATTGGTTGTATCTCCATATTATAATAAAGCGACACAAGACGGCTTAGTAAAACATTTTACAGCCGTGGCAAATAGTGTAAAATTACCTATTCTATTATATAATGTACCTAGCAGAACAGGATGTAATATTTTACCAGAGACTATTGTGAAATTAGTAAAAAATGTAGATAATATTGTAGGAGTGAAGGAAGCCAGTGGTAATATTTCACAAGTAGCAAAACTTATGGAACTGGCTGAAGGACAGGTGGATCTGTATTCCGGTAATGACGATCAGATTATACCAGTAATGTCACTTGGTGGAATTGGTGTGATTTCTGTACTTTCCAATATCGCTCCTAAAGAGACCCATGATATTGCGGCTAAGTACTTAGAAGGTGATACAAAAGGAAGTCTGGAGTTGCAGTTGAAATATTTATCTGTGATTAATGCATTGTTCAAAGAAGTAAATCCAATTCCAGTAAAGAAGGCATTGAATCTTATGGGCAAGAAAGCGGGAAGCCTACGTATGCCACTTACAGATATGAGTGAAGCAAATACTGCTATTTTAGAGGCAGAGATGAAAAAGGTCGGATTACTTTAATTAGCAACTCCTAGCTGTGATATAGGATGTAAATAATAGAGGATTAGATAAGATATTGAATAAAAAAGAAAAGGAGCCAGACCAATGACAAAAGTAATTATGCATGGATGTAATGGGGCAATGGGGCAGACAATTACCAAGATTGCCAATGATGATGAAGATGTAGAAATTGTAGCCGGAATAGATATTGTAGACAACCGTGACAACGTATATCCGGTATTTACCAGTATTAAAGATTGTAATGTGGAAGCTGATGTTATCATTGATTTTTGTTCGGCAAAAGCAATGGATGCCTTGTTAGATTTCTGCGAAGAAAAGAAAATGCCTGTTGTAGTTTGTACCACAGGATTGTCTCAGGAGCAATTAGAGAGAATTAAGAAACTTAGTAAATCTGTTGCAGTATTAAAATCAGCAAATATGTCTCTTGGTATTAATACTTTATTTAAGTTATTACAGGATGCTGCCAAGGTGCTTGCAACTGCAGGATATGATGTGGAGATTGTGGAGAAGCATCACAACCAGAAGTTAGATGCACCGTCTGGAACTGCTCTTGCACTAGCAGATTCCATAAATGAAGCAATGGATAATCAGTATGAGTACATTTATGACCGTTCCCAGAAACGTGAAAAACGTGGTAAAAAAGAATTAGGTTTATCCGCAGTAAGAGGAGGAACCATAGTTGGAGAGCATGAAGTAATTTTTGCTGGAATTGACGAGGTAATAGAATTTAAACATACTGCATATTCCAAAGCAGTGTTTGCAAAAGGTTCTGTATCTGCAGCTAAATTTCTTGCTGGAAAACCGGCAGGACTTTATGATATGCGTGATGTTATAGCGGAAGCATAAATAAGAGAAGTTCTAAAATAGGTAACTGTTCAGAACCATGAACAGTTACGTTCTAAGCCCATAATAATTCGCTTTCGGCGAAGGGCTTAGAACAATCAAAATTTACTTTTTCTTACGAAACACGCAGTAAATGCGTGTTTCTACCTGAATAGTTACTAAAATAGTTACATTAAACGATCATGTCGCCCAAGGTGTCATGGTCGTTTATTACATAAGGAGGCATCAAAATGGAGCAGGCATTTCAGAGAACAGCAATGTTATTAGGCGAAGAGAGTATGAGAAAATTGGCAGATGCCAGAATTGCAGTATTTGGTATTGGCGGTGTAGGCGGATATGTAGTAGAAGGCTTGGTACGAAGTGGTGTAGGAGCAGTGGATATTGTAGATAAAGATACTGTAGACATAACTAATTTGAATCGTCAGATTATTGCCACAAGATCTTCTGTAGGCAGATATAAAGTGGATGTAATGGAAGAGCGGATTCGGGATATTAACCCAGATTGTAAAGTAAGAGGATATAAATGTTTTTATTTGCCAGAAACAAAAGGGGAATTTGATTTTTCCGAGTATGATTATGTGGTAGATGCAGTGGATACTGTAACTGCAAAGCTACAATTAGTAGAACAGGCAAATGAAGCTGGAGTGCCAATTATTTCCAGTATGGGTGCAGGAAATAAATTAGATCCTACTAAGTTTGAGATAGCAGATATTTATGAGACATCGGTTTGTCCATTAGCGAAAGTAATGCGAAGAGAGTTAAAGAAAAGAGGAATAGCAAAACTTAAAGTGGTATATTCCAAGGAAGAGATACGGAAACCAGATTTATGTGTGTTGAAAGAAGATAGCGGAATTATAGAGAATAAAGAAGATAACGAAAGAAAAAAAGCAACACCAGGCTCTACGGCTTTCGTTCCATCAGTAGCAGGGCTTATAATAGCTTCTGAAGTTATTGCCGATTTAGTGAAGGAATAAAAATGTTACTGTTCACACCTGCGGTGCTAACAGTAACGGAATCCCGCTATTTATAATTCGCCTTTGACGAAAGGCTGGATTCTTGGCTGTTTTATGTTCTTGGCACATAGCTTGACAGCAAGTGTCAAGCTTGTGAGTGAACAGTAACTTAAAAATCTCTCTTGACAAAGAAAAATAGAGAGTCTATAATATGCCTAATAGTTAATTCATAGTAAATATATAGGAATATATATAAAAGCGTTAAAGCTTTAAGAAATAATGGAAAGGTGAGATGTTAGTATGGGACAGATTTATAAGGGGACATTAGATTTAATTGGTAAAACACCATTAGTGGAAATTGTAAATGTTGAGAAAGAATTGGGATTGGAAGCAAAGATTCTAGTTAAGCTTGAATATCTGAATCCGGCTGGAAGTGTGAAAGACCGTATAGCAAAAGCAATGGTAGAAGATGCAGAAGAGAAAGGATTGTTACAAGAAGGTTCTGTTATTATAGAACCAACATCAGGAAATACTGGTATTGGTTTGGCTTCTATTGCAGCCGTCAAAGGATATCGTGTCATTCTTACTATGCCAGAAACTATGAGTGTGGAAAGAAGAAACATCTTGAAAGCTTATGGAGCAGAAATTGTTTTAACAGAAGGTACAAAGGGAATGAAAGGTGCTATCGCAAAAGCAGAAGAACTTGCAAAAGAAATTCCAAATAGTTTTATCCCTGGACAGTTTGACAATGGAGCAAATCCAGCTATGCATAAGAGAACAACCGGACCAGAGATCTGGGAGGATACAGAAGGGGATGTGGATATTTTTGTAGCAGGTGTAGGAACAGGTGGAACTCTCACTGGTGTTGGAGAATATTTAAAAGAACAGAATAAGAATGTAAAGATTGTTGCTATGGAACCAACTACATCACCAGTTCTTTCTGGTGGTCAGCCCGGAAAACATGGGATTCAAGGAATTGGTGCTGGTTTTGTGCCTTCTGTATTAAATACCAAAATTTATGATGAAATTATTACTATAGAAAATGAAGAGGCTTTTGAGACTGCAAAACTTCTTGCAAAAAAAGAAGGTGTTTTAGTTGGAATTTCATCAGGTGCAGCTCTTAAAGCAGCAATTCAATTGGCGAAAAGACCAGAAAATAAAGGGAAAACAATTGTAGCTTTACTTCCGGACAGTGGAGACCGTTACTATTCTACACCATTGTTTAGAGAATAGTAATGAACTGTATTATTGTAACAGTTTAGCCGGGGAGCTGACCTGTTACGGAATTGGGCAAGTTTCGCATGTAAATTGCCCAATTCCAATCCTGTTTTAGTCTTTTTTACGGTCTGCACAGCGGGGTGTGCAGACCTACCTGAACTGTTACGTATTATTACAAAAAATATAAAAAATATTATTGTGAAGAAACATGAATTATGATACAATGAGAATGTAGTACAAACTCAAAGAAAGGAAGTAAAAAAATGAACAAAACAAGGAAAACAAGGAAAATTGCAAACAAAGTTTTAGCATTCTGCATGGCTATGGTAGTATGTATAGCAGGTTCCTTAAATGGAATGACGGTACAAGCAGCTACAGTAAGAGCAACTGCAGCAATGGAAGATTTATTTGTGGAAAAGAATGGAACATTTAGCAGTACTGGTGATGTTTATACTTTTACCACCAACACAACAAAGGATTTCTATTTAGAAATAGATGTTGTAGATCCTAGTATTTCTGTTGATGTGGCAATTACACCTTTAAATGGTGGAACACCTTCCACTGCTACAATTACTGGTGAAAAATGGATACAGGACAAGGATTATCCTGATATTTATTTTGATGTTTTAGGATTGACAATACCAGCAGGAAGTTACCAGGTTAAGATTTCATCCAAGAATGCAGGTAATTACATGGTAATTGGATGGGTAGAGGATGCTGTTAGTCTCAGTGCAACATCTCTTTCCCTTTCAGCAGGACAGTCAAAGACTTTAACTGTTTCCGGAACAACAGAAGCCGTACAGTGGTCTTCAAACAATACATCTGTGGCAACTGTAGATAGTGCTGGTAAGGTGACTGCAAAGAAAGCAGGAAAGGCAACTATTACTGCAACAGTAGGTGATAGAACATTAACTTGTAGTGTAACAGTTAAGAAACCAGTTATTAGTGCTAAGTCATTTACGATTACAGCAGGACAGAAAAAAACATTGAAAGTAACAGGTAAAGTAGGCAAAGTTACTTGGAAAACAAGCAAAAAGTCTGTAGCAACTGTATCAAGTAAAGGTGTTGTAACTGCAAAGAAAGCAGGAAAAGCAACTATTACTGCAAGTGTAGATGGATGTAAATTAACATGTAAAGTTACAGTGAAGAAGAATGAATATACTGCATCTTCTGCAAGTAACGGTGAAGCAGGATATGGTGTATGGTTTAATGTAACAAAGATTTCTTATGATAAGAAAGGACAGTTAGTTTGTAAAGTCCAGATTATCAACAATTCTATGAACAATGTAGAACAGTTAAGAAATTTTAACATTAGCGTATTAAGTAAGAGTGGAGCTGTTATTGGAAGCCAGACGATTGGTAAGAAGAGTTTATTCATTTATTCAGGTAGCAATAAGACAATCTCTATAACAATTCCTAAGAGTAAAGTAAAGAAAAAGAATGCCGATTTGAGAACTGCAACTCCAAAATGTAAAGGAGATTATGTATATAGAAGATAATAGTAACTACTCATGTTTTTAACAGTTACGATAAATACATAGAGGGTATCGTATGGTGCGGTACCCTCTTTTCCTTATGAAAAAGACTATCTTGTATAGGGAAATTATTTGCAGGTATATTTATTGACCCATTATGCATAAGGTTATAAGTAATTGTGTTTCCATCATAAAAAGAACCAGATTAGCTAGGAGTATGCTAATCTGGTTCTTTTTCTCTATATGTTACTGTAAACAAAAAATAGAGGAGAAAATAAAATATGAAAAAAGTTTATTCAAAAATACTCTATTATCATAACAAATTTTATAGTATTTGTCCATAATAAAGAGAAAAAAACACATAAATTTCACATTTATGTGCAACAGTTCAGCCGAGAGGACTGAACTGTTATGGAATTGGGCAAGCTCCGCATTATAAATTGCCCAATTCCAATTCTGCTTTAGTCTTTTTTACGGTCTTGCACAGCGGAGTGTGCAAGACCTACCTAAACTGTCATATTTATGTTATTTTTTGCAAAAACAATGCTATATTTTTAATGTTTGTCGTCCACAATAAGGGTGTATTGCAAAAAATAGGAAAAATGTGTTACTATATTCTCAAGGCAGAGCAGTTAAAAATATGTAACTATTCAGGTAGAAACACGCATTTACTGCGTGTTTACGTAGAAAAATGAAAGTTGATTGCTACGAGCTACGCACTCCCACAATCACTAACTGTATTCGTATTCCGGGCTGTCGCCCTACATACTCATACAGTTTAGCCAGCCAAATGTCTATATGTCTTTGCAAGCAAGCTTGCACGAAATATAGCCGTTTGTCAGGACTTTCAGGGTAAATTTTGATTGTTCTAAGCCCTTCGCCGAAGGCGAATTAATATGGGCTTAGAACATAACTGTTCATGGTTCTGAACAGTTACAAAACTCCCATGCCTCGCACAATTAGGCATCACCATAAATATATTCCGCATGGGAGTTTCGTAAACGATGATGCACACAAGTGCAAAAGCAGCACTTGGCACTTATACGAACCTTGCAGCAGAGTGCAAGGTTCTACCTGAAGATAGTGAATATATAGAAAAATATATGGACATGAAAGGAAGTTTGTCTGCATAAACATAGGATAATAAGTTGTGATTTCATACAACAACGATGAGAAAGGACGGAAGTATTCATGACAGCAAAGGAAAGAAGTGTTATCATTTTGGTAAGTATTGTACTTTTTGGAGCAATATTAGTGTTGAATGTATACTTAGATGAAAGAAACCAGAAGAATATTGTAGAGTATGGTGAAATGGAATCTGCCAGTGAAAATGCCACACTATACAACATTTGGCTGGTGGAGGGAAAAGAAAAGGAAATTACTGCATTGGTGGATAAAACTCTTTGCACTTTTCCACTAAAAAAGAAAACTACCATGAAATTGGGAGGGGTGGTAGCAGATTTGAAATTAAAAAATGGTGTAGTAGAAAAAATCACCATAAAAGAGGATACGATAGAGGGGAAAGTGCTTTCTGTGACAGAAGATACCATAGAAGTGGAACAGTATGGAGAACTTCCGATAGGTAAAGGATTCAAAGTATATAAGACTTATGGGGAAGAAGTAGCAAAAGGGGCTGAAGATGCTGGAGAATCATCTAAAGCAATTACCGTTCCTTATGATCAGGTAGAGCAGGCAGAACGGGAGAATATAGTAGTTGGGTATGATAATACAGCCTTTGTTGTTGCAGATGGAAAAATTTGTGCAGGATTAATTTTAAAACCTGCAGAGATTAAGAATATCCGGGTGTTAATCAAAAATACAGATTATTCCAGTGAATACCACCAACAGGTAATATTTACTGCAAATAAAGATTTCACTGTTCGATATGGTAAGACAAAAAAAGAGTACAAAAAAGGAGAGAAAGTAACAATTGATACAAGGAATGATATATTTCATAAAAATAAATATTTAAAAGTGGTGCTGAACAAGGGGGGGAAAGTAAGCCTTCTTTCCGTGAAAAGAAATGGAAAAAATCCAGGATATCAAGGAACCATAGAAATCCGGAAAAAAAATAAGGGACTTGTAATTATTAATGAAATAGAGCTGGAAAAATATCTGTATGGTGTAATTGGTAGTGAAATGCCAATTTCTTACGGACAAGAAGCATTGAAGGTGCAGGCAATTTGTGCTAGAAGTTATGCTTATAAGCAGTTTATGTACAATGATTGTGGCAGTTTGGGAGCACATGTGGATGACAGTGTTTCTTATCAGGTATATAATAATACACCAGAATGTAAAGAAACTATGCAGGCTGTAGATGATACAAAGGGAATGGTCATGGTTAGTGATGGGGAAATCATTACATCTTATTACTTCTCTACATCTTGTGGACACACGGCTTCTGCACAAGATGTGTGGCAGGGAGGTGTACAGGGAGAGTATTTAACAGGAAGAGTACAAAATGATAGTAAAAAAAATCTCCATTTGGAAAAAGAAAAGAATTTTGAGAAATTTATCTTGAATAAAGAATTTGATAGTTTTGACAAAGAATTTTCATGGTATCGTTGGGAAGTAACTTTAACAAAAGAGCAGATCACGTCTTCTGTGAATCAAAATCTTGCAGAAAGATATAAAAAGAATAAGGATTTAATCTTAACAAAAAAGAAAGATGGTACATATAAAAGCAGGGCAATTTCCACGGTGGGAGATGTAAAAAGCATACGGGCACTGGAAAGAGGTACTGGAGGTGTAATAAAAGCATTGGAGATAAAAGGGAGCAGTGCGACAATAAAGGTTCTATCGGAATATAATGTAAGACTATTATTAACTCCATCTTCATCTACAATTTATCGTGCAGATAAAAGTAAAATAGAGGGCATGTCTATGCTTCCAAGCGGATTTTTTATTATAAAAGAGGAAAATAAGAAGTCAAATATATCTTTCCATTTATATGGAGGAGGGTATGGACATGGAGTTGGAATGAGCCAGAATGGGGCAAAAGTAATGGCAGAAAAGGGGTATTCTTATAAAGAGATTCTGACACATTATTATCCGGGAGTTAGCTTGCAACTGGGCATGTAGAAAAAACGGGATGTCACAGTAACAGTTCAGGTAGGTCTGCACACTCTGCTGTGCAGACCGTAAAAAAGACTAAAACAGGATTGGAATTGGGCAATTTACATGCGAAGCTTGCCCAATTCCGTAACAGGTCAGCCTCTGGCTGATCTGTTACATGTCACAAGAGTTCATACCTGTGACATCCCGGTTTTTTGTTTTTGAATCCATTCATTAACTTCACCGCCAATGAGCAGCATATACATACAGGCATAAAGCCAAAGCATTAAAAGAACAATAGCGGTAAGGCTTCCATAGGTATTGGTAAAGTTTGACATGTGGTCTATATAGAAAGAATACAAATAGGTAAACCCAATCCAGCCGCCAGCCGTTACAACAGCTCCTGGTAATTCTTGAATAATGTTGGATTTACGATTAGGGATAACAATATAAAGTGCCAAAAAGAATAGAATCAAAATACATAAAGCTGTTGTGGCACGGATACTGATAACCAATAATGCAATGTCGCTTAGAGCTGGAAATTGTCCTTGAATGGCAACAGCGATACTATTACCAAAACCAAGAATGCTAAGAGTAACCAATAGCAAAATACCAAATACCAAAGTATATAAAGTGGCGATTAATCGAAGTACAATATAATTTCTGGTTTCCAGAATGCCATATACCGCATTTAACCCATAAATAAGAGCATAAAATGCTTTTGAAGCACCCCAGATGGCAGTAATTCCAGTAATAGATAGTAAGGTTGTAGTAGAAGAAGTATATATTTCATTAATAATATTATTGATAAAAGGTGCAATAGAAGCAGGTACAACTTGAAGTACAGCGTGTATTAAATCTTGTTCGGTAAGAGGAAGATGATGAATCAATGATAATAAAAACATAAAAAATGGAAAAACGGATAAGATGATAAAAAAGGCTGCCTGTGCAGCGTATGCAGAAACGGAGTCTTTTTTTAATTTAAATAAAAAACTTTTAATAAATCCAATGAAATATACCTTTGAGTTCATAATACACCCCCATAATAAATGAATATGCCTGTTATGATAGTATATCATATTTCGCAGCATTATAATATATGAAAAAAACAAAGTTATATATTTTTTCTTTCTAATCAGAATGGTGTGTGGTAAAATGATAAACGGAAGTACCGTTTTTTAATGTGGTATACAGCAAAGCAGGACTTTCATAGTAAGAAATAGAGTGCAAATTGAAGTAATAAATATATAAAGAACAGTATACAAAAAAGGGTGGTGGGAAAATGGGAATATATCTGAATCCGGGAAATGAAAAGTTTAAGATGTCATTAAGAGATGACATTTATGTGGATAAAACAAGGATGATAGAATATGTCAATGGAAGAATTGGAAAAAGAAACAGGTATCTTTGTGTCAGCCGTCCACGCCGTTTTGGAAAAACAATGACAGTAGAGATGTTGACAGCATATTATAGCAAGGGATGTGATTCCAGAGACTTATTTGCGAAATTAAAGATTGCGGAGACAGAAAACTATGAGGAACATCTCAATCAGTATAATGTGATTTTTTTGAATATGCAGGAATTTTTGAGTAATAGTGATACTATGGAAGATATGATTTCCTTGCTAAAGAAGAGTGTTTTGTGGGATTTACTAGAAGAATATCCAGACTACCGATACTTTGATACTGAGAAAATTTCTAGAACTATGTATGATGTTTATATGAATAGCAAATGTCCGTTTGTTATGCTTATAGATGAATGGGATTGTGTTTTTCGTGAATATAAAGAGGATAAGAAGTCCCAAGACAAATATTTGGATTTTCTTCGTGATTTATTGAAAGATAAGGAATATATTAATCTTACCTATATGACAGGTATTCTGCCAATTAAAAAATATGGAACTCATTCTGCTTTAAATATGTTTGAAGAATATACTATGATAAATCCCAGACAATTAGGAGAGTATATTGGATTTATAGAAGAAGAAGTCACAGATTTGTGTAAAATATATAACATGAATCCTGTAGAGATGAAGGACTGGTATGATGGTTATAAATTTATGGGAGCAAGCTCTGTATATAATCCACGCTCTGTTGTTGCAGCATTAACAGCAGGAGTATATGACACATACTGGAATCAGACAGAAACATTTGAAGCACTAAGGATGTATATTGATATGAACTTTGAAGGTTTGCGGGAGGATGTTTTGGAAATGCTGGCAGGAAGAAGTGTTCATGTTAAGGTTCATATGTTTACAAATGATATGGTAACTTTTCGGTCAAAGGATGATGTACTTACCCTGCTTGTTCATCTGGGATATCTTATATATGACCGTGAAAATGAAACAGTATCCATTCCAAATAATGAGATTCGGAATGAGTATTCCAATGCCATTATTGTGTCTGGCTGGGGGGAAGTATCGAAAGCACTTCATGAAGCAGCAGATACACTGGATGCTATTTTGGAAATGAAAGAGGAGAGGGTGGCAAATGCCATAGAACGTGCCCATTTTGAAACCTCTCACATTCAGTACAACGACGAAAATGCACTTAGTTATACCATAAGTCTTGCTCTGTTTACTGCAAGAAATTTTTATAATATTTATAGAGAACTGCCAACAGGAAAAAGGTTTGCAGATATGGTGTACATACCAAAGAAAAAATTTGCGTATAAACCTGCCATTGTAATGGAATTAAAATGGGACAAGAGTGCTAAAGGTGCTATTGAGCAGATTAAGAATAAAGAATATTGTGATAGTTTGAAAGACTATAAAGGTAACGTTTTGTTGGTTGGAATTAACTATGATAAAAAGACACGAAAGCATGAATGTGTTATAGAAAGCTATGCATGGCATTATTTGCAAATATAAATGCGTTGTATGCCCAATTAATGTTCTTTTAATCAATTTCAGAAACAGCAGAAGAAATTGTAGGAAGAACAGTGTTAAGATTTACAAAAAAGGAAAAAATGGTAAAAGGGGGTTTTACAATTATGAAAAAATTGATATTTTTTCAATTGATTTTAATTATATTATTTACAGCTGCTTGTACTAATCAAGCAACAGAAAAGAATGCAAAAAAAGCTATAAAAACTAATCAACCTGCAGAAAAGGCAGATATAATAATTCAAGACGAAATGGTTATTGCATCAAAACAAATAGGAAATTTGGATTATGTGGAAATAGTTATGAAAACTGGCACATATACATATGATCATTATGAGCATAAAGCTGATTATAATGGTGAATTTTATATTCAACATTATAAGGAAGGAGAATTAATAAATGAAAAAGAAATTGAAGCATTAAATGATACAGATGTTTCTTTCTCTGACAAATTTAAATTATATGTAAATGATTATAATAATGATAGATGTGATGATTTTTTACTAGGGCAGTGTATGAGCACAAATGGTACTTATTACAGAATGTATACAATAGTTGAAGATGGTAGTATAAAGCAATTAAATGTCGGAACAAAAGATAACTTATTGTATATAAATAATAGTCAAGCTTCTTGTGAACTGGAAAAAGATAAAAATGATATTTGGAAATATAATCAATATGATCAGGAAAAAGGTATTACCACCATAATAAAAATCAAATGGAATAAAGATAAATTTGAAGAGATAGATCGTGCTATTTTAGATTGAATGCTTTAGTGGCTACATTTCATTGGAGGAACATATTAAATATTATGATGATGCATTTCATTATAATATAACAAAAAAATAAAAAGGCAGTTGTGAAAGAGTGCCATTACCACCCAATGCGTATGAAAGAATCTGAGAAAAATATGCAGAGGTGAATGTGGTGAAAGAAGACGAAAAAGTAAAAAGTTATACACAAAAAATATCAAAAATAAGTAAAATCCCATATCTCTTTAAGCGTTAAGAAGATATGGGATTTTAAGTATTTAGATAGAATACAAGAAATTTATAGTATAATATAGCTGTTTGTTCGGTAATAAAATCATATATAGAATTGGATGAATAAAAATATAATATGAAAAATGTATAAAAATAAGATATTTTTTGATAATAAAATGTACATTCAACAATTATCTACAAAATTACAAAAAATGTAGTATGT
>CAMWUK010000018.1 GCA_947177415.1 uncultured Clostridiaceae bacterium | reverse complement strand
GCAACCAGTAAGCCAGTAGCAACCAGTAAGCCAGTAGCAACCAGTAAGCCAGTAGCAACCAGTAAGCCAGTAGTAACCAGTAAGCCAGTAGCAACCAATAAACCGGTAGCAACCAGTAAACCAGTAACTACTAACAAACCAGTAATCAGCACACCAGGAAATACGGATACATTAACAGAAGAACAAGTATATCAAAAAATTATAAAAATGAAAGCACAATATCCAGAAGGTATGTCATGGACAAATAGTGACTATTACAAATGGAAGGGTGGAATTACACCAAACGGATATGGCTGTGTTGCATTTGCTTATATACTAAGTGATGAGGCATTTGGCAGCCTGCCAGCAAGAAAACACACAGATGTCAGCAAGATAAAAGTAGGAGATATTTTGAGAATTAGCCAAGATACACATTCTGTTATTGTATTAGAAGTTACCAATGATAAGATTGTGGTAGCAGAGGGAAATTATAATCGTTCCATTCATTGGGGACGTACTTTCCAGCGAAGTAGCCTTGAAAAAAATATCAACTATATTTTAACCAGATATCCAAACGAAAAGTAAGATTATAGTAACTATTCAGGTAGAAACACGCATTTACTTTGCGTGTGACCTGAGAAAAATGAAAGTTGATTGCTACGTGCTACGCACTCCCGCAATCACCAACTGTATTCGTATTCTGGGCTGCCGCCCTACATACTCATACAGTTTAGCCAGCCAAATGGCTATATTTCTTTACAAGCAAGCTTGCACGAAATATAGCCGTTTGTCAGGACTTTCATAGTAAATTTTGATTGTTCTAAGCCCTTCGCCGAAGGCGAATTTTCATGGGCTTAGAACGTAACTGTTCATGGTTCTGAACAGTTACAGATTATATAAGAGAGCAGTTACTAGAGTTGCATAGTAACTGCTTTTTAAAATTAAAAAGCAACTTAAAAAATGCTTCCTTTATTTATAACTACTTCAAACTACAATGTTATTTATGCACAAAACATGTCATTTTGCACGAGAACTATTGAGGCAAAAAATGAAAAATGTTAAACTAGCTGTTAAGAAATAATTCTTTTTTGCAAAAGAATTTTAAATTAGTGTTAGAATATAAAGGAGGTAAAAATGAAAAAAATAAAATCAATACTATTATGTATAACACTTATTACGACGATATTTTTACCAATGACAATATTTGCTGCGGAACGGGATTTGTCAGATTATATGCATATTAATTCTGAACTGGAGTTCATAGAAGGAATAGAAGGTGAGCAGATTACTATGTTGAATAATGGAACTGTCAATCGGCAGTTTACAACTTTGGATGAATATAGTGCAAATGTTCCAGTAGTGTCTTTAGCAGCGACGATGGATGGTGAGACGGATTGCTCTTTGTATTGGTCCCAGAAAATTTATAAAAAATCTACAGGTATTGCTGAACAGGCTGCGGCATTAAAAGCAGATGAGGTTCACAGGTGGAGTAAGAATTCTGCTATCATCATAAAGATGGAAGATTTGCACGGGTATATATCAGGAATTCAGATTGAAATGGGAGCTTCGGAAAATGGTCCAAGAGATTATGAGATAGAATACAGCTTAGATGGCAAAAAGTACCTTCCGTTAAATAAAGCTTCCATAACAGAAGCTAATAACATTACTTCTCTCTTTGAAGAAGAAATGGGAAGACTGAGATTAGATAGAAATTATGATACAGTGGTAGTGAAAGATAGAGTAGATAAACAACAAAAAGTCAAGGTTTTTCGGGATGTATATTTTCGGATTTCTATTGATTCTGACTATAAAGTAAATGGAGAAGAAGGTCTTTATGGAAGTAATATGGGAGAGATAGCAATCCATTCTGTTAAGTTGTTAGAATATTCTAATGTGATAGATGATCCACCTAGTATACCACAGAACATGAAAGCATATAAGACAGGTGAAAATACCATTACAATCAGCTGGCAGGGTGGTAGTAATAATGGGTATGAAATTTATCTAAAAGAAGGAGAAAAAGACTATCAAAAGGTAAAGACAATAAAAGGTAATAGTACAGGACATTGTCAATTAAGAGGTTTGTTGTCTACAGGAAAATATAAAGTGAAAATACGTTCCTATGCAATTATGTCTTTAGATATATATAGTCCATTTACAAAGGCAGTTGTAATAAATATGAAAAAACAGCCGCTTCTTAAAAATTTAAGTGTAAACAAAAAAGTAACATTAAAGATTGGAAAAGAGAAAAAATTAGCAGTAAAGTTGTCCAATGGAACAAGTAAAAACTATATCCAAAAGATAAAATACGTTGTGGGAAATTCTCAGGTTGCCACAGTGAAAGCTGGAACCATTAAAGGAAAGAAAGCTGGAAGTACATCAGTAAAAACAACAGTTACATTGAAAAGCGGTTTGAAAAAAACTTTTACTACCCAAATTAAGGTAATCAGTAAGTAGGGAAATAATGTAAGTGGGGCTGTCGCACGAAAGTGTCAGCCCCACTTGGTTTTCTTCTTCGATTTCTGGATGCAGTTCGTATGTTTCTATGATTTGATGAGCTGCTCTTTGGGGGTTAGGTGTCATATACATATAATTTTTTCATAAAATTACGTACTTGCAATTACACAATCTATGTGCTACAATAATCAAGCGTTGGCAGATCTGCTTACGCATCTAAGATTCATTCGTGTTACTGTTCACTCACAAGCTTGACACTTGCTGTCAAGCTATGTGCCAAGAACATAAAACAGCTAAGAATCCAGCCTTTCGCCGAGGGCGAATTCTTAATAGGCTGGATTCCGTTACTGTTTGCACCACAGGTGTGAACAGTAACTCATTCGTAGATTCTCACGAAGAAATCCAATTAACTAATAGAAGTTTACAATAAGATTTGATATAATAAATTAAACAGTTATACTGAATTTTGTTACTATAATACTTAAATTTTAGTAAATATTGTATAAAACAGGATATTATGAGAGATATTTTGGAAAAACACAGGTCGGAGGTGTCTAGATTGATATTTAGAGAATTTGATGAAGTAGAATTTTTAAAACAGATTCTTCTCTACCACTACTTATTCTTACGGATTTTGCAGCAAGTGCAAAGTCCTACATGGAACAGTAATAGAATAAATTCATTTCCATATTTTTGCAATCTACTTAGTTGAAAGAAATGGAAAAATTAGATATAATAAACAAGTATAAAAATACATAAGTTGTAACTATCTATGTTTTTTGCATAGTTACTATAATTGAAGTTTAAGAGTAACTATTCAGGTAGAAACACGCATTTACTGCGTGTTTACGTAGCAAAAAATGAAAGTTGATTGTTCTAAGCTCTTCGCCAAAGGCGAATTTTCATGGGCTTAGAACGTAACTGTTCATGATTCTGAACAGTTATGTTTAAGAAAATACAAGGGAGATTGTTATGAATATTTTAGAGCAGTTAAAAGAAGAACTTAATATTGCCTTATGGCAGGTTGAGGCAGTTGTAAATTTGATTGATGAGGGAAATACCATACCATTTATTGCCCGTTACCGTAAAGAAAAACATGGTTCCTTAGATGATGAACAGCTTCGTAATTTAAGTGAACGTCTTACCTATCTTAGAAATCTGGAGGAAAAAAAGAACCAGGTGCTTGCCAGTATTGAGGAGCAGGGAAAGCTGACAGAGGAATTAAAAGCACAGATTTTAGCAGCTACCACCCAGGTAGTAGTAGAGGATTTGTATAGACCATACAGACCAAAGAGAAGAACCAGAGCAACGATTGCAAAAGAAAAGGGATTAGAAGGTCTGGCAAATATTATCTTATTACAGATGACAGATAAGCCATTAGAAGAAGAGGCAACAGCATATCTATCTGAGGAAAAAGAGGTAACAACAGTAGAAGAAGCTGTGCAGGGGGCAATGGATATTATTGCAGAAAGTATATCGGATGAAGCAGATTACCGTATGTATATCCGTGATATTACAGTGAAAGAAGGAATGATTACTTCTTCTGCTAAAGACGAAGAAATGGAATCCGTATATGAGATGTATTATGCCTTTGAGGAGCGTATTCAGAAAATTGCGGGACACAGAGTATTAGCTTTGAACCGTGGGGAGAAAGAGAAAGTTCTTACTGTAAAAATTATTGCACCGGAAGAGAAGATTCTCCAGTATCTTGAAAAAAAGGTAATTACAAAGGAGAATCCATATACTACAGAAGTATTGAAAAATACCATTGCAGACAGTTACAGCCGCCTGATTGCTCCTGCAATTGAAAGAGAGATTCGTAACGATTTAACAGAAAAAGCAGAAGATGGTGCAATTAAAATCTTTGGAAAGAACTTGGAACAGCTTCTTATGCAGCCACCAATTGTAGGACAAGTGGTATTAGGATGGGATCCGGCGTTCCGTACCGGATGCAAGCTTGCTGTGGTAGATGAAACAGGTAAGGTACTAGATACTACAGTTGTTTACCCAACAGAACCACAGAATAAGATAGAAGAAACTAAAAAAATCGTGAAAGCATTGATTGAAAAGTACAATATTACTTTGATTTCAGTAGGGAACGGAACCGCATCCAGAGAATCAGAGCGTATTATTGTGGATATGTTAAAGGAAATTAGAAAGCCTGTCCAGTATGTTATTGTAAATGAAGCAGGTGCTTCTGTGTATTCTGCCAGTAAATTGGCAACAGAGGAATTTCCTAATTTTGATGTGGGACAGCGTAGTGCAACTTCCATTGCAAGAAGGCTGCAGGACCCATTAGCCGAATTGGTAAAGATTGATCCAAAGTCCATTGGAGTAGGGCAGTACCAACATGATATGAACCAGAAGAAATTAAGTGAGGCACTTGGGGGTGTAGTAGAAGCAGCGGTAAATAAAGTTGGTGTAGATGTGAATACCGCCTCTGCTTCTTTGCTGGAATATGTTTCTGGAATCAGTAAAGCAATTGCAAAGAATATTGTTACATATAGGGAAGAAAATGGCCGTTTTACCAATCGTAAACAATTGCTGAAAGTAGCAAAATTAGGACCAAAAGCATTTGAACAATGTGCCGGGTTTATGCGTATTTCGGATGGAGAGAATCCACTGGATGGAACTAGTGTACATCCAGAATCTTATGATGCGGCTACTAAGCTTTTGGATAAAGTAGGCTACCAGCTTACGGATGTAAAAGGTGGAGTAACCGGGCTTGGACTTTTGGTAAAAGATAAAATAAAAACTGCTGGGGAATTAGAAATTGGAGAGGCTACACTAGTTGATATGATTAAAGAGTTGGAAAAACCTGGAAGAGATCCCCGGGAAGAAATGCCAAAGCCAATTCTTCGTACTGATGTACTGGAAATGGAAGATTTGACAGAAGGAATGATTTTAAAAGGAACAGTCCGTAATGTCATTGATTTTGGTGCTTTTGTGGACATCGGCGTACATCAGGATGGGCTGGTGCATATTTCCCAGCTTACTGACAAGAAATTTGTAAAACATCCTCTTGAGGTAGTGAGTGTAGGAGATATTGTGGAAGTAAAAGTTATGAGTGTGGATTTGAAGAAAAAAAGAATCCAGCTAACGATGAAATTGTAGTAACAGTCCAGACATGCCTTGTGGACTGTGGCATCACCATAAATATATTCGCATGAGTGTAAGGTTCTACCTAAAAAGAGTGAATATATAGAAAATATAAAACTAAAGAAAGATTAATTTACAACCAAGGGCTTGACATTGAGAGTAGAAGAGTTAAGCCCTTTTTGTAATTACAATTAATATACATTCATGCCTTTAGATATTTTTCCATTGTTTGTGATATCATAGGCACAGGATAACCTTAGTGTACTGACACATTGATAAATAGGCAAACTCACTTGTCTATTTATCAATGTGCCAGCACACTAGGCAGAATAGGAAAGTGGGAGATGATTTTATGATAAATATTGCAATATGTGATGATAAAGTAGAATTTAGCAGTAAACTGGAAATGCTACTGATTAATATAGTAAAGGAAGAGAAAATACAAGCAGATATAGATGTTTATCAAAGTGGCAATGAATTATTGCATAAACTGCAAAAGGACAAGTGTTATTATGATATGATTTTTTTAGATATTGAAATGGAAGGGATGGATGGTCTGGAAACAGCCAAAGAAATCCGGAAACAGGATGAAATAACAACACTTATTTATGTAACCAGCCATAAAAGTTATGCCATTGAAGCTTATGAGGTACAACCCTTTCGTTTTTTAGTAAAACCCATAAATCAAGATACCTTTTATGAGTGTTTTAGAAAAGCGTATGAAAAGATAATAGCAGGTGAATTTTATTTTCAATATAAATATGAAAAGGTTTATTATAAGGTATTGGTAAGCGATATCTTATACTTTGAAAGTGAAAAGAGAGTCATACGGATATACTTAAAAAATGGTACTGTTGGGAAATTTTATGATAAGTTAAATAATATTGAAAAACAGATGAAAAAGGGAAAAGTAGACTTTTACCGGTTACATAAATCGATTTTAGTAAATTCCCGGTATATTACTAAAAAAGCACACGATCATGTAGAATTAATAAATGGAATAAAACTTGAAATAAGTGGAACCAGAAGAAAAGAAATCAGTAAACTTTATGTACAGGAGATAGAGGATGGTATGGATGAATAGCGAAAATTTGAAATTTATAGGAAATATTTTTTGTATAATTTTTATGGCAGGAATTTCTACCTTGACAGTCCGGCAGTATTTTCAAATATTTTTCGAGAAGAAAAAAAGAACGATTCTTATATGGGGAATAGAGGGGGCATATTTTGTCTGGCAAATAGCCTCTATGCTGGGAATGCCAAATTTTTCTACATGGCTGAGGCTGCTGCTTAGTGTGGTCTCTGTTACGATTATTAGCTTCAATGTGAAAGGAAGTATAATACGAAGTGGTGTGTTTGCCATTATCTATAATGCAATTTGGATGCTTAGTGAAGTATTGGCAGGCTATTTACTTATGGTACTGAATATGGATTATATTTCCCAGAATTTGGCTGGCAGCATGATTTCAAAACTATTTTTGTTGATATTAGTAATGGTATTAAAGCCCTTTTTTTCTCATGGTGGTGTGCAGGAGCTTCCTTGGAATTACAATGCTATGCTGCTGTCACTGCCAACAGGAAGTATGTTTATGGCATATCATTTATTTGTACTAAGCAGTAAAGTAGAGGAAGTACAGTATATTCTAGTGTCTATTGTGATAGTTATTGTTATTTTAATAGTTAATATTATGATGTTTAAAATATATATGAAACTTTCGGATAATTTGGAATTGAAACATAGAAATTCTATTTATCAGTTGGAGATTGACTTATATAATGCACATATCAAAGAAAGAGAGAGTGCCATGATGGAATTTCGTCAGGCAAGGCATGATTTAAAGCACCAAATCATCTATTTATTAGATTTGTCAAAGAAGAAAGAGTATGACAAATTAGAGGTCTATCTAAAAAAATTAATTAATTGGGAACCTTTAGAAGGACTGGTGATTGCAAATACAGAAAATTTTATGATAGATGCCTTGGTAAATTATAAATATAGTTTTGCAAAAAGAAATGGTATTGCTTTTCAGGCAAAGTTGGAAGTGCCTACAAGCCTTCCCTTTGAAGATGCAGACTTATGCATTATACTGGGAAATGCGTTGGATAATGCAATGGAAGCGGGGTTAAGAGGAAATGTGCCAACACCTTATGTGAATTTGAAAATGAAATATGATAGAGGGAGTCTTATTATGATAATAGAAAATTCTTTTGATGGGAAAATTAGAAAAAATCAGTATGGCAAAATATTGACACGAAAACAGGAATTTGAAAATCATGGAATTGGAATAGATTCCATAAGCAGGGCAGCGGAGAAGTATCATGGGTTCCTTGACATAGAAAGCAACAATGAGAAATTCTGTTTAACAGTTATATTATATGCAGAGTAAAGAAATAGTAACAGTTCAGGTAGGTCTGCACACTCCGCTGTGCAGACCGTATAAAAGAATAAAACAGGAAGGGAATGGGACAATATATATGCAAAGCTTGCCCCATTCCGTAACAGAGCAGCCACCGGCTGAACTGTTACAAGAAATAAGACAGGAGAAAGTTACATGAACTGTAGAGAAAGTTACATGATAAAAATTTTTGGGGTTTTTTATGTTATAATATGTCGAAAAGGAGGTAATTGCCATGAAACAATCAAAAAAAGAGACAGTAAAGCAAACTATATTATCAGACACAATAGCAAATATTGCATTGACCTTTTCTAAGATTGGAGCAAATAGTAAGTGCTGTTGTTTTTATCATCAGCCAGAGAAACCTGATTTGAAAAAATTGAGGAAATTTTAAATGGAATATTTGGCAGACAAATTAACACGGTATATTATTTCCAAAGGGACAATCAGTAAAGAGGATTATGGGGTATACAAGTATGGATTACAGACCGGAATGGAAATGATTTTATGTATGGCTATCAGTAGTTTGATAGCCATATATCTAAAATCCTTTATGGAATTTTTATTTTTTGTAATTGTTTTTTTTCCACTGCGGGCTTATTTTGGTGGAATTCATATGAAACATTTTTTATCTTGTCTAATATGTTCTTGCACAGTTATTACCTGTGTACTTATCTTGTCTAAGAAATTTGTATTTGCAAACTGGATTTCTTTGACTTTTACAATATTTTTATTAGCAGGAAGCTATGCATTAGCATTGGGCATTATGAAAAAGCAAAAGACAGATAGGGATGAATATTGTTTTTTAAGAAAACAGCAAAAAAGAATTGCAATAGGTGTAGGAGTAGTAGCATTGTGTTTTTATATATTTCACATTTCTTTGTTCGGAGCACTATTAATGTTTATTACTTTTATTGTTTTTAGTTCCTTGGTTTTAGAGGCTTTGCAATTATTAATGGGAATTGAGCGATGAAAGGTGGTGGGAGATATGTATATTGCAGAGTCAGGAAAAGCATAACATAAAATTTCTACTATACATAGGGGATTGTTTGTCATATAATCAGTATAAATATAGTAGAAATAAAGTAACTGTTCATGCTTTTGAACAGTTATAAAATCAGAGAGAAAAAGGGAAACCAACAACTTACTTTTTTATGAAATATTAAAAGATCCAACAATAGTTTGGATACAATCCAGCCATGTAAAAGTATATAAAACAGTTGTTTGTATACATTTACATGGCTGGATTGCGGTATTTTTTGGACATTAGAGTGTAATGAATAAAAGATATATTAGAAAGGAAATTATATAATGGAAGGGTTGTAAGGACAGAGGAGTGTCCTCTATTGTGTAACTGTGTAACAAATAAGTTTTATTACAAAATGAAATGAAAGTAGGTATTGTATGTTTAAGAGTAAGACAAAGAATTTTTTCAAAAAAGTAGCTGTAGGAGCAGGTGTGGTTGGGGTATTGGTTTCCACAAATGTTATGGCAGCAAAAGCATCAGGAATGGTGTCTACTCCATTTACAAAAGCAAAGGTAGATAGTAATGAGTATACAACAGTTGCTAAGGTAACAAAAAAGGTAAATTATGAGTATGCTTATGTTACGATAGATAATATCTATAAAGCAGATGGTTCTGATTCAAAGTATAAGAGAATAAAAGGCAGAATTAATTATTATCAAGGTGGTAAATGGCATAAAAGTGGAGCAGAAAAGACCATTACAAAGGGAGATGAGACAATATTTGAGATTTCTGAGGCAGGAAGAAATGCTGGCACCATATTACGTTTCAGAGCGATGGGAAATGATCCTTCTTTAGACTGTAAAGTTTCTGGTCACTTTGATACATATTAAAAACAACAAAAAAGATAAAGTACAAAGGGGATACTTTTAAGATATCCCCTTTAGTTAAGGAGAGAATGATGTATAATATATTAAAATGTCAGTGTAAACTTATGTTATCAAAGAAAAATTTCTGGATAGGATTTTTTATTGTAACATGCTATGCATTAGCATCCTATCTGGTACATGTAAAAGGATATTACAACAAAGATTTATCCCAATTAATAGATAGAAGGGAATTAGTATGTTTTCATTATTTTGACAGTTTGTTAAAATATCTGGATGTATTATTTCCTTTTTTGGTAGTACTGCCTTTTTCTTTGTCTTATTTTGAAGATTGTGAGAGTAAGATGTTAGGATTCTGGTTAAGAAGAATAGGAAAGAAAAAGTATTATATCACAAAAGCAGTGGTTTCCTTTGTTGGAAGTTTTCTTATGATTGCCATTCCGTTTTTTGTAAATCTTATTCTGGTTTGGCTTACATTTCCAGAAAATGGTAATCTGTATGACGGGACGATTCATTCAGAGCTGTTTTATTTGAATGCATTTCATGAAGAATTGCAAACATATTGGTATCCGTTTATATCTATATATATTTTTCATCCGTTTTTATATAACTGTATGTATATCTTGCTCATGTCAACTTTATCAGGGATATTGGGTGTAGTGGCTTATGTTGCTTCTTTCTTTATTAAGAAATATAAATTGTTATTATTATTACCAGTATACCTTTTTTTCTGGATGTTAGGCATGCTAAACATATATACAGATGGTTTTGATAAAGAACTTTTTAGTTATGTATTACGTGGAAGTGTAAATGGAAGCTACCTGTATTTTATCAGTGTATTGGGTATTCTGGTTGTAGTATCTGTAATATTGATAAAAAGGCAGCTTAAAAAAGATGTAAAGTAATAGAATAATCAGAAGGGAACAATATAAAATGAAGCATCATATAAGTATAGTAAATATAACAAAAAAAATGGGAGAAGCAGAAGTACTTTCTCATATTAATATGGAATTAGAGGGTGGACAGGTATATGGAATGATAGGGAGAAACGGTTCTGGGAAAAGTATGCTGATACGTGTTTTAAGTGGTCTTGTAATGCCAACAGAAGGATATGTAGAATATGATGGGAGAAAATTATTTCAGGATATGGAAGTACCGGAAGGGCTTGGTGTTATAATTGAAAATGAGGAAATGTACCCGGAATTTACAGGATTAAAGAATTTAAAATTTCTTGGGGAAATCAACAATAAAGTAACAGAGGATGATATAAAAAATGCCATGTTAAGAGTTGGACTTGATCCAATGGATAAACGGTCATACAAAAAGTACTCTCTTGGAATGAGACAAAAGCTGTCTATTGCACAAGCGATTATGGAAAACCAGAAATTTCTTTTGCTTGATGAACCGACAAATGGATTGGATGAAGAAAGTATTCAATTGTTTCATAAAATCATATTGGAAGAAAAGGCAAAGGGATGTATTATACTTTTGGCAAGCCATAGTAAAGAAGATATCCAAAAGCTTTGTGATAAAGTATATGTAATGAAAAACGGTGTATTAAAATTGGAGGAGGCAGAATAGTGAAAAAATGCATAACAGTGTTTTTGGTGTTGGTATTTACTGCAGGAGTGATAGGGATAATTGGTAAACAACATATTTATGATTGTGGTATTATGTCAGCAAAAACTATAAGGGATGTAAACGAAATACAATGTTATCTTGAGGTGGTAGATAGTGAAAGCCAAATGAAAAGATACAAAAAAATGTTAGAGGAAGGCAGTAAGGAATTCATGGAAGAATTGGACATGCTTGAGGAGGCTGATAATATTGCAGTTGTGGTTCCCACTGGAAATCTAAAATTATATGAAACAGAGGTGATACAGGAAGTGGAAGTACAGGAAGTAAAGAAGGGAGATACTAAGCTGATTGGAAAGACAATTATGATAGAGGATTTAGGTGCAGGTTTTAGGCTTGATAAAAAGAAAAGTACAATACCAAATTGTTATTCTATTCAAAATATTATGCAAGAAAATACAAAATATTTATGTTTTTTTAACAATATATCCTTAAATCAGGAAAATAACATAGAACAATTTCATTTAGCAGCAAGTGGATTATTCGATTGTTTAGATTTAGAACATACCAATAAAACAAGATTATTTCCAGCCAAAGAAGAAAAGTACAAATTCGGTGACTTAGCTGATGTAGAATTTTTTTGCAACAGTCAGGAATTACTAGATGCTAAAAATAATTTAAAAGAGAAAGTAATTGAGAGGTACTGTGGCTAGAAAATATGTAACTGTTCATAGTTCTGAACAGTTACGAAAATACAAATATTAAAAGGCAGTAAAAAAATGAAAAAGAGAAGGAAGTGAGGAAAGAATATGTGGAACCAACATGACAGAATAAGAAAAAGCTTCCTAGGATTGATTTTTTTAGTGATTATTATGGATGGTCTTATGCTTTTTGATGGAATGGGGGCAAATGCGGATATAGCGGTTAAGGATTTATTTTCAAACAGTATCTTTGATGTATATGGAATTATGAAAAAGAAGGCACTTGTTTTAGCTATGGAAAATTTGATGTTTATTGTATATTTTAATTTGTTCTTTGGAAATTATATATACAATTATTTTGTAAAGGGAAGTGTATTTATATTTTCAAGAATACAAAACAGAAGAAAATGGTTTTTGAGACAATCTATGCAACTATATGGTATATGTATAATATTTGCATTCTTTTATCTTCTAATGCGGTTAGTGATAAGTATGTACAGCAGTATGCAGATACCGGATTTAGAGTGCCTTAAAGTATTTTTGATATTCTGGATTGCCTTTTCCGTTATTTTGATGATGAGTACATTTTGTATCAATTTGGGGTCAATTAAGTTTGGTACAGTAAAGGCATTTCTGATGACATATATGGTTATGATAGTTCTTATGCAGTTAAGCATACATTTTGAAGATATACCAGTTTTAAAAAATTATTATGATTTACATATATTTAATCCTATGTCTGCGATATCACTTATTATGACTAAGGGAAAACTTCTTAAACTTGGTGCAGTGTTGTATTATCATTTATTAATTGTTGGAATATTATATTTTGGTGGAAAATTTATTAAAAAGTTAGATGTTATACATGTTGAATGAAAAAATCAATCCCCCCGCTAGGTGGGGCGAATAGAGTAATCAGTGGTGGGTATGATGTATAGAAAAGCCTCCTATGTTAGAATGATAATGATGTCTCGAGCCATTTTTAAAAGGTAAGATAGAGAAAAGAGTTGATGAAGTTGTGTATGACAGATAAAGATATGGTAGTGTAAAGTGATTTATGAAAGCGGGGGATAGGCACTCTAGAGGCTGAAACTGTTAATTTTACTAGCATTAGGCTAATTCTACCAGTTCCAGCCATAATCTGCAATATTTTCATCGTTCAAAAAAAATGGGGGAAGAAACATAATAGTGAATTTGTATAGTTTTAGTATACAAAAGTCTGCTTATTTTTGTTCATGTGTTTATTCTGACACTATTTATTACAACATGGACGATTGGGGAAAGATATGTTATAATCAAAGCAGGAGGAAACAGAATGAACGACATAGAAGAAGAGGAAAAAATATTGAATACAATAGAAACATTAAATACACCTTATGATGATGTGTTTCATACACTGTTGAATGACTGTAGCCAGCTGATTATTCCTGTTATCAATGAAATCTTTCATGAAAATTATCAGGGGAATGAGACAATTACCTTTCATGCAAATGAGCATTACATCAATGGTCAGGAAGGACAGCTGAAAAAACGTGTGACAGATAACTGTTTTGAAATTCAAGGAGAAACAAAAAAGAATTATCATACAGAATGCCAAAGTACCAGCGACAGCAGCATGCTTGTGAGGATGTTTGAATATGGGACACAAATAGCATTAGATGAGGGAAAGACAGAAAGAAATGTTCTGAAAGTGGAATTTCCTCATGCATCAGTATTATTTCTTAGAAGTAATAAAAATACACCAGACAGCATGAAAATTTATATGAAGACACCAGGTGGTGATGTAAGCTATGATATACCAGTTATGAAAGTGCAGAATTATACATTGAAGGAAATATTTGATAAAAATTTATTGTTTCTGATACCATTTTATATTTTTAACCACGAAAGCCGGCTAAAGGAATATAATACCAGTCCAGAAGGGCTGGAAATGCTAAAGAAAGAATATGGATATATCAAAAACAGGTTAGAGAAACTGTGTACAGAATACAAGATTGATACATTTACAAGATTTACCATTACTAAGATGTTAAAGATTGTGTTGGAAAATCTGGCAAGGAAATATAAGAATGTAACGGAAGGAGTGAATGAGGTTATGGGTGGAAAGATATTAGATTATGAGGCAAAGCAGATTAGGAATGAGGGAATAGAACAGGGAATAGAACAGGGAATAGAACAGGGAATAGAACAGGCGAATATTGCCAGTGCAAAGAAGATGCTGCTGGGACAAATGCAGATTTCACTTATTATGGAATTTACGAATTTATCAAAAGAAAAGCTTGAAGACATAAAGGAGGAAATGATAAAGAGTGGGCAGCTAAAGGAAAAGGACATAAAAAAGGACAAAGATAGAGGTAAGTCACATTAAGTTGATTTATTTCTGATCTTACCAGGATTGAGGAAAAACAATACGAACAAATATTATTTGCAAAGGGAATACAGAGAGAATGGATTCGGAAATACGGATTTGCCTTTGAAGGGAAGACCGTGTTAATTGGATAATAATGAAGAAAAAGGAAGACTGGATGGTCTTCTTTTTTAGTTAAGATGTGTATTTTGGTACAATATGAATGGCATGGCTGAATAGTTACATTTATTTTTCACATTGGATAGAAATAGAAGAATAATTTCGAAATATTCTATAGACGAGGGAAAAGAATCCGGAAATACATCTTCGTAAGCATGAATCAAAAAATGAGGTGATTATATGAAAAAGGCAGTAAAACACATAACCATAATAATGCTAGTATGTATACTTACTGTTACTGGATGTGGCAGGTCTTCTTCTGTAGATTCTTTTGTAGAAGAAACAGACTATCAGTATCAATATGTTTATGGGGGCGGTATGGGAGGATATATAGCAAGAGCAAAGGATACCATGTATTTTAAGATTGGTTCCTATATTTACCAGATGGATGAGCAAACAGAGATTTTAATGCCATTGTGTAATAAACCTAATTGTCTGCATGACAAAGAGACAGATGATGAAAGAATAGAAGAGTGCTATGCATATTTTATAGAGAATTTTGAGCCTTCCGGTGGTTCTGAGGGTGCTGGATTTGCTTATATGAATGGATATATTTATTATGTTACAGAAAAAAGGGAAGATGGTGAACCTCGTCCATATAGTATTTTATATAAAATTGCAGAAGATGGTTCTCAAAGAGAAAAGGTATATCAATGGGATGGGCTTATATATAATTGGCTTATGCACCGAAATGTGATGTATTACACAGAACATATATTTGATGAAAATAACAAGGAAGAGTATATGATAAAAGAAATGAAGTTAGCAGGTATGGGAAAGTTAAAACCAGAGATTATTTATAAGCCAGATGCTGAAACTATAGGAGTCTTTTGTTCAAATGCCTATGGAAACCATCTCTATATTAATAAGGTTACTGGTGGGGCAGATAAGACTTTTGAGTATAACCTGCAAGATAAAACTTTTACAGAAATTCAAATACCAAATCAATCAGATACAGAATATGTGAATTCTGTTACTTTTTGGAAAAACCGAATTGTATATCAGGCATTTGATATGGAAAAAGATGGGCAATATGATGCTACAGAGGATGTATACATTGGCGATTTGGATGGAACCAATGCAGAGACACTTTTAAAGGATATACCAATATACTATCAATTTTATAGTGACGGAAATTATTTATATGTATCAAACTGTGGAGAGTGTGAGAGTAAAATTATTGATAGTCCCGAGTTTCAAAATAACATGGATAATTTAGAAAATATGAAGTGGGATTTTAAACTGCATGTGGATGTGTATAACCAGGATATGGAACTTGTGGATTCTGTGGAGCCACCTTTTCATGATTGGCCTTATGAACCTGATTATGGCATTGGTGACAGAGTGTATGTCAAAATAGAGGATGAATCTGGAGATGGAGTATCTATTCAATATTGGGACAAAACAAAGATTGGAACCTATCATGGAGATGAGTACATACTTACTAAGTTATGTGACCAGGCATATTCTTATTGTGACAGAAAAATAAGTAAAGGGGAATAAAGATGGGGAAATTATGCTTATATGAATGGAAGAAATTGTTTAGACAGCATACCTTTCTCTTCTTTACACTTATACTGCTGTTTGGCAATCTCTTTACCTTGTTTCAATATGAGAAACATACAGATTACTATACATATTTTTACCGGTTTAAACAGGACTGGCAGAAATATAAGAATGGTGATACTGCTGTGTCAAATGCAGAGTATTATCAGTATTTCGAAGAAGAGGCAGAAAATTATGTATCTTCTTATGACGGATTTTTAAAACAGATACCTGAGCAGGCAGAGAATTTAAAGAAAACCAAGGACTATCAAAACCACAATACATATCTGTATAGAAACTTAACAAAAACGGTCTTTGATTATAAAAATTTATCCACAGACGGAATCAAAGAAGACCCTAGTATTGGAATTAAGGAATTGGCATCTTATAATTATGGAATATACTTTCAGCTAATATTTTTATTTGTGCTATCTTATTTTGTTATATCTGCAGAGAGGAAAAAGGGATTATTTCTCTTAACCAAGGGAACGAAAAAAGGACACATACCTTTAGCAGCAGCAAAACTTTTGACTATGATATCTGCCAGTGTACTTTATGGATTTTTGCAGGAGTGTGGAGTTTTCATGCTATTGGGATACTACTATGGATATGGGGATTTCACAAGAAAAATACAGTCAGTTTCTATATTTCGGGATTGTAGTGTTTCATTTACCGTTGCCCAGACAATGATGATTTTATTTGTAGTCCGGATATTAATTGGTATCCTTGTTGCACTCTTAATCTTTGGCTTGACAATTAGTTTCCGAAGGGAAGGCACAGCATTGTTAATATATGTTGGTGTACTTGTGGTAGAAATGCTTCTGAATTATGGAATACAGATTAGTAGTTCTTTAAATATCGCAAAATGTGTGAATGTATTTTTTGCATGGAATATGAAAAATCTTTTTGGAACATATGTTAACCTGAACCTATTTGGTTATCCAATAGGAAAATCCTTGGTGACATTGGTTGTTGGAGGCATTCTGGCATGCATTTTTATCTTTGCTGGATTGTATCGATTTTCTGCCAGTTGTCAGATTTCAGCAGGAAATCTGCTGGAAGAAATCAGGGAAAAAATTACAAAGAGAATCTCATTTGGATGGCATCATACCTCTGTGTATCTGTTTGAATTCCAAAAGGTATTTTTTCAACAAAAGCGGGGATATTTATTTTTGTTTTTGCTTATATGGTGTGTGCTTTGTACCAGAGAAATTATGGAACCATCTTTTTATAACGATCCGGAAGAAGCAGAATACCATAGGATTCTATCAGAAATCAGCGGACCAGTTACAGAGGAGAGTTTGAACTATATTGCAAGCCAAAGGGAAGAGTTGGATGCTTTGTATGAACAAGTTGGAGCGTTAGAGGAGCAATCAGGAGCACAGGCAGAATTTCAGATGATGCTTTTGACACATGAAATTAAGAATCGTGATGGAGGCGTTAGACTGATAGAAGAGCAAAGAGATAGGTTACTAGAAAAAACGGGAGATATTTTTAGTAAATTCTGGGTAGATGAGAAAGATTACATCAATACTTTTTATGCTTATAAATATGACTTAAAGGTATTTTTTGTGGGAATGATTGCACTTGTTTTATGGATGAGCGAAATAGAAGCAGAGGATAATAGAAACAAGTTGTATCCATTGTTATATGCAACAGTGGCAGGAAAAAGGCACATTCAAAAGAAGAAAAAACAGGTGTGTATAACAGGAATGTTCTGGTGTGTATTATGTACGCTGATTCCACAGTTTTTACGCTATCATAAGATAGATCATTTCGAAAGTGCAAGACAGAAACTACAGGATTTTACAATGCTGGAATTAAATACATCTCTTTCTATTGGCACATTTGTATTGCTTCTTTTATTAGTAAAAATTTTACTTTTTATTCTTGCATGCAGATTGTTGCTTATGTTGGTGAGAAGAGTATGTAATATGGAGCTTGTAATTGGAGCCGGAGCCGGCTGTATAGGATTAGTTATATTGTTGTTATGGTATTTTCGTATAGATTTGACTATAGTTTCCTTGAGAGCATTTAGTTTGTGGTAAACAGGGAGGAAAGAGAGTATGGAATTAACATTAAACCACTTATCAAAAAGTTATGATGGGGGAAAAACATTTGCATTAAATGACTTTACAAAAACACTTCATTCCGGAGTATATGGACTATTAGGGGCAAATGGTGCAGGAAAAAGTACATTGATGAACCTTATAACACAAAATTTGAAGTCCGATAGCGGAACCATCTGTTGGAATGGAAAAGAAATTGACTCCATGGGAAAGGATTATCGTGCGTTATTGGGATATATGCCACAACAGCAGAATCTTTATGATAACTTTACAGGAGAAGAGTTTCTGTGGTATATGGCATCCCTAAAAGGATTAAAGAAAAAACAGGCTGGCGAAAGAATAAAAAGTCTGATTAAAACAGTTAATCTTGAAAAAGCCCAGTTTAAAAGAATTCATACTTATTCTGGAGGTATGAAGCAACGGTTACTGATTGCACAAGCATTGCTAAATGATCCTAGTATATTAATTATGGACGAGCCTACTGCAGGATTAGATCCTAAAGAACGTATCAGGATAAGAAATTTTATTAGCGAGATTGCATCAGGGAAAATTGTAATTCTGGCAACCCATGTAATTTCAGATATAGAGTTTATTGCTAAGGAAATTTTACTTATCCGGCAGGGAGAATTGATTCAGCAGGGAGAGCCGAAAGAATTGCTGGAAAATTTAAGTGGAATGGTTTGGAATGTATATATGAATGAATCTGAATGGAAGCAATATGAGGAAGCGGGAATACGGATTGTGAATCTGACATACGCTGGAGAAAAAATCTGTGCAAGGATTTTGAATCCGTCCAAACCAGAATGGGGAATAGCAGAAGAAATACAACCTACATTAGAAGATGTATATTTATATTATGAATCAAATCTTCAATAAGAAATATCATTTTGGATAAAATCTGGTAAAAATATATAGTGGGTTTTAGTGGGAATCCATTATATAGGAGGGTGATTTATGAAGATTACAGAGGAAAATTTTATCAAACAGCTAAAACATAAAAATGAAAAAGCAATGGAATATGTGATTACAACTTATGGCTGGTTGGTGAAATCTATTGTATCAGCAAAGTTGAAGTCCCTGCCCAATGATCAGGAAGATTGTATGAATGAAATATTCTGGGCAATCTGGCTTCATGTGGAGTGCTATCAGAAGGAAAAAGGAAGTTTTGCAAATTGGATAGCAGGAGTTGCAAAATATAAATGTATAGATTACTACCGAAAACATGGGAAAAATAATCTTGATGAAAATATTGATAATGTAAGTATTGTTGCAAGGGAAACGGCAGAGGATAGCATAAGACAGATTTGGTTAGAGGAAGAGTTTGAAAAGTTGATTTCCTGTTTATCAGAAGTGGATAAAGAAGTTTTCCGGAAGTATTTCTGGGAAGAAAAGGAAATTGAGGTAGTAAGCTATGAAACAGGAATCAAAAAAGCAAATCTATATAACCATTTATCCAAAGGAAAGAAGAAAATCAGAAAAATGTTTGGGTAGGAGGAGGATTGCAATGAGAAAAAAGTTGGAAAAAAGAATTTATGAAAACATAGCATCACTAAACAATAAAGAAAAGGTGATAGAGATGAGAATGATGAGTCCAGAAGAAGAAAAAAAACAAATAGAGTTATTTAGAAAAAGATTACAGAAAGAGAATAGCAGAAAAACAGGAAAGAAAAGTTACAGAAAATTGGCAGCAGCAGTTGCACTTGTAATATTATTACCTGGTTCCGTTTATGCAGCAACACATCATGAAAATGTAAAAGAAATATGGTTTCAATATTTTGCTAATAGTAAACTGGAACTTGCTAAGATTCATGATGAAAACTGGGGAAAAGAAGAAAGTCAGAAAGAAATAGTTTATGAAGCCTTTGGAGTAAAACTTACCATTTACTCTTGCTTTTTTGACCAAGCAGAAAGTGCGTTTTATGTATCTTATAAGATAGAAGATACTAGTAAAATTTCCAGAGTTCTTGGAGGAGTATTTGGCGATGAGAGCACAACTCTCGCTTGGGCTGAAGAAAAAGAGGCAGTTTGTATAGATGTTGTAGGTGTTGATGAAAAGGAGGGGGGAAGTAAGCATGTTTTTGGTTCAATGAGATGGTACAATGCTGAAACTGGAATAATATATAGTAAGATTGGTTTAAGTGCAATTACAGAAAAGAAGCTAACACCTCAAATTGAGTTTACAAAAAGAACCAATGATAATTGGACAGATCCATTAGAAGATTGGGAAATAGAGAAGAAAAAGTGTTTTGTTATGCCGAAAGCAGAGCGTCTGGAGACACAAACCATTCAGGCAGAAGAGAATAAAACAATAAAATTAAAAGTTTCCCAGCAAAGTTTAGTTTTTTGTGTGGATAATCTGCAAATTGGTATAGATGATTTTTATAAATTAATATGTGAAAAAGCAAAATTATATACAAAGGATAAAGTAATTTCTTTAGATTATTCAGAAGCATACTATAGTGATGGAACAAATGGGGAAGTGCAAAGTATAAATAAGATATGGCTTTTAGGAGGTGCAGATCTTTCCCAAATAGAAAAGATAGAAATTGGAGAGTATACCTTCAAGTTTCCACAATCCTAGAAGAATATTCCCAATAAACTTTTGTATGATGGGAACCATTAACCATTTTCCGCAACTTTGTTCTTGACATCTTCTGCAAATTCGTTTATTCTTATAGAGTGAAAACCGATGATTGAGAAGAGTAGCATATCTTGATGATAATCCAGAGAGTTGCCAGAGGGTGAGAAGGCAGCAAAACAAAGATAGGTGAATGGACTCATAAGGGTGGAAGGAACGGCATACGCTTAGTAATATCCAACGTCTGTCCCACGTTACAGGGAATACGTGTAGAATGCACGAATGAGAGCATGTAAGATACATGAATTTAGGTGGTATCGCAGGAGATATTTTTTAGCATTATAATACTCTTGTCCTATGGAAGAATTTCCGTAGGGCAAGAGTTTTTTTACTTTATAGGAAAGTTCGTCCTATAAAACACTCATGCCTCGCAAGCGAGGCACCACCATGAATGAAAGTTGATTGCTACATGCTACGCACTCCCGCAATCACCAACTGTATTCGTATTCTGGGCTGTCGCCCTACATACTCATACAGTTTAGCCAGCCAAATGTCTATATTTCTTTGCAAGCAAGCTTGCATGAAATATAGACGTTTGTCAGGACTTTCATAGTAAGTAAAAACGATCCGCTTAGGATGTGTACAGATGCGTAAGGAATATCGTTGCAAAAAACATGCAACACGCATCTGGCACACAAAGTGTGCAATCCCCCTCATGAATGAGGGGTTAGAGGAGTTGATGTGGGCTTGCCCACTTTGTTATTTTTGAATAGGAGGTTGACAGCATGTCAAAAGGAAGATTTGGTATTCATGGCGGACAGTACATCCCTGAAACATTAATGAATGCTATGTTAGAATTAGAAGAAGCCTATAATCGTTATAAAGATGATCCAGAGTTCAACAAAGAATTACAGGATATGTATAACGAATATGCAGGAAGACCTAGTCATTTGTATTATGCAGAACGTATGACAAAGGATTTAGGTGGAGCAAAGATTTACTTAAAGAGAGAAGATTTAAACCATACTGGTTCCCATAAGATTAACAATGTTATAGGGCAGATGCTTCTTGCAAAACGTATGGGTAAGACCAGAATAATTGCGGAAACAGGTGCAGGTCAGCATGGAGTGGCAACCGCTACTGTTGCAGCTATGATGGGGATGGAATGTGAAGTCTACATGGGAAAGGAAGATTGTGAGAGACAAGCCCTTAATGTTTACCGTATGCGTCTGCTTGGAGCAAAGGTTCATCCGGTAGAAAGCGGAACAGCCACATTAAAGGATGCTGTATCTGAGACATTCCGTGAATGGACAGCAAGAATTGAAGATACTCATTATGTATTGGGATCTGTTATGGGACCTTATCCATTCCCAGAAATGGTAAGGGATTTTCAATCTGTTATCAGCAAGGAAATCAAAGAACAAATGCTGGAAAAAGAAGGAAGGCTGCCAGATGCAGTGATAGCCTGTGTGGGAGGCGGTTCCAATGCCATAGGAGCTTTTTATAATTTTATAGAAGACAAGAAAGTTCGTTTGATAGGATGTGAGGCAGCAGGCAGGGGAATTGATACCTTTGAGACCGCAGCAACCTTAAATACAGGAAAAGTAGGAATATTTCATGGTATGAAATCATACTTCTGTCAGGATGAGTATGGCCAGATTGCACCAGTTTACTCTATTTCCGCAGGACTTGATTATCCGGGAATTGGACCAGAGCATGCATATCTGCATGATATTGGAAGGGCAGAATATGTGGCAGTAACAGATGATGAAGCAGTAGAGGCATTTGAGTATTTATCAAGAACAGAAGGAATAATTCCGGCAATTGAGAGTGCACATGCAGTGGCATACGCCATGAAGATTGCAAAAGATATGAAAAAAGATGAGATTATTGTTATCAATATTTCAGGACGCGGAGATAAAGATTGTGCAGCAATTGCACGTTACAGAGGGGAGAATTTATATGAGTAATATATATAAAGCATTTGAAAACGGAAAGGCATTTATCCCATTTATTACTTGTGGAGATCCAACCTTAGAAACAACAAAGCAGGCAGTAATGGAAATGGAAAAAGCAGGTGCAGATTTAATCGAACTTGGAATTCCTTTTTCGGATCCTACTGCAGAAGGTCCGGTTATCCAGGAGGCGAATATCCGGGCATTGAAGAATAAGGTTACTACAGATGATGTATTTGATATGGTAAAGGAACTTAGAAAAACTGTAAAAATTCCAATGGTATTTATGACTTATGCCAATGTGATTTTTTCTTATGGGGCAGAGAAATTTATGAAAAATTGCAAAGAAGTTGGTATAGATGGTATGATTTTACCAGATATTCCGTTTGAAGAAAAAAAGGAGTTTAATCAGATGTGCGAGAAGTATGGTCTTGCATTAATTTCCATGATTGCCCCAACTTCTGAAGAACGTATTGGAATGATTGCTAAAGAAGCAAATGGATTTGTATATTGTGTATCTTCCCTTGGTGTAACAGGTGTGCGTACTAATATTACTACAGACATTGGGGCTATGGTAAAAAAAGTAAAAGAACAAAAAGATATTCCTTGTGCAGTTGGATTTGGAATTTCTACACCAGAACAAGCAAAGAAAATGGCACAATACGCAGATGGAGTTATTGTAGGATCTGCTATTGTGAAATTTTGTGCTGCTTATGGAGAGAATGCTCCAATGGAAATTGGAAAATATGTAAAAGAAATGAAGGATGCGGTTTCATAAATGATTAAAATAGATGTGACAATATTTGTCAAATAACAGTAGATGTTTCTGGACAGTTACAATTATATTTTGTATAATAAAGATGTACATTTACAATAATCGAGGAGTAAGCATTTGGAAAGTATCATCTTTCTTAGCAGAATCAAAAAAAAGGATGAAGGAGAAACATGAGATGAACAGAGTAGAAATTTCAGAGAGTATCAAGTATATTGGTGTAAATGATCAGGCAATTGACTTATTTGAGAGTCAGTACATTGTGGAAAATGGAATGTCTTATAATTCCTACCTGATTCTGGATGAAAAAATTGCCATTATGGATACTGTTGACCAGCGGGCAACGAAAGTTTGGCTGTCTAATCTTGAGAATGCATTAGCAGGAAGAGAACCAGATTATTTGATTGTATCCCACATGGAGCCGGATCATGCCGGAAATATTGGAACAGTAGTAGAAAAATATCCGAATATGAAATTAGTAGGAAACGCAAAGACCTTCCAATTTTTAAGCCAGTTTTTTGATTTGGATGTGTCAGAAAAGCAGATTGTAGTAAAAGAGGGAGATGAATTATTCCTTGGAGTACATACATTACAATTTGTTATGGCTCCTATGGTACACTGGCCGGAAGTTATGGTTACATACGAAAAAACAGAAAAGATTTTATTTTCAGCAGACGGATTTGGCAAATTTGGTACTTTAGATACGGACGAAGACTGGGCATGTGAGGCAAGAAGATATTATTTCAACATTGTTGGAAAATATGGAGTTCAAGTACAAGCTTTATTAAAAAAGGCTGCGAATTTGGATATTCAGATGATTTGTCCTTTGCATGGACCAATCTTAAAAGAAAATCTGGAATATTATATCGGAAAATATCAGGTATGGAGCAGCTATGAGCCAGAAGACAAAGGTATTTTAATTGCTTATGCATCCATACATGGCAATACAAAAAAGGCAGCAGAGCAGATTGGTACTATGCTGGAAGAAATGGGTGCAGAGAAAGTAGTTGTATCTGATCTTTCCAGAGAAGATATGGCGGAAGTGATTGAAGATGCATTCCGCTATGACCGTATGATTTTGGCAGCAGCAACATACGACGGTGGAGTATTCCCTGTTATGGAAGATTTCTTGAATCACTTGAAAGCAAAAGGGTTCCAGAAACGTAAAGTTGGTTTGATGGAAAATGGAACATGGGCTCCAATGGCAGCAAAGAAGATGCAGGCTGCTTTGGAAGAAATGAAGGATATCACAATTTGTGAAAACCAGGTTTCTATCAAATCTACGGTAAATGATACATCTCTTGCTGCTATGAAGGCATTGGCAGAAGAAATGATTTCAAGTAAGTAGAAGAGTGGACATTGCAAAATTTATGTTACTGTTCACTCACAAGCTTGACACTTGCTGTCAAGCTATGTGCCAAGAACGTAGAATAGCCAAGAATCCAGCCTTTCGCCGAAGGCGAACTACAAATAGGCTGGATTCCGTTACTGTTAGCACCGTAGGTGTGAACAGTAACAAATTTACTTTTCTCAAGTCACATTTATTATAAAAGGGAGCAGCTATTTTATTTTGCTGTTCCCTTTTATATCATAGAGCGGATTCTAATAGTTATTTATTCTGCCAGTGTTTCTGATAGTAAGTTTTCTTGTTCTTTTTTCTTTTTTATCATATAATAGACGATTATCAACACAATGGTTGCTGCAGCAATACCTACACCTAGTAAAAATCCGGGAGAAGTATATTTCATTACAATAGTATGGTCTCCTTCACTAGCTGTAAAAGTCAGAAATGTCCCGGCATATTTTTCATAAGAAGTCTGTTTACCATCTACATAAATTTTCCAACCCTCATCGTATGGAATAGAAGTCATAATTTTGGATCCGGCAGGTACATGAATAGTTCCTGTCAGGCTGCCATGGTTGTGTTTTGTAATATTCATTTCATTTGCTGCAAGTCCCGTAAGTGTAGATTCTGCCCGAACTTGGTCTAACTGCACAATTCTGGAATAATATACAGATATATTATCTGAACCAGAAGCTGCTACAGTGACGGTAACAGTTTCCCCAGCTTTAAAATCTCCTAAATATAAAGTACCACTAGTTTCATAAGAAAAATAATTTCCTCTCCAATTTTCATTCACATATACATCTGCCCATGAAGCACCGTTTGCTCGCATATATAGGTATGTTGGATTATCGGAAACTGTGGTAAAGGTATAAGTCCATTGGGTTGGTGTCTGCTGTTCCATATTAGGATTACAATCTAGAAAATAGTTCATTTCCTGACCAGTAATTCCATTGACAAAATTATTTTGATTAGTAAACGGATCTCCATCACTAACATAAGGTTCAAGATTTGCTACTGGTGCAGCATAGGCAATTGATAATCCCAACGGATTGCTATAGGAAGCAGAACCGTAAGGAGTACTCTGTTTTGGCAAATAGGATTGTGGAACCGGTTTGTCAGAAATCACATATTTTACACCAAGTAAACTATTTAAAAGTATATTAGAACCATATCCTGAATTCCAAAAATAGCCTTGGGCTATACCTAAGCTTGGTGTCAATGCATTAATAGCTGCATTAAAGGTGGAAGAATAATGGGTTAAACCATTGTACCCAAGCAACATAGCATCATTTTTGGAATATTCGTATTCTTGGTTAATACGGTAAAAGGAGGAATCGGTTTCTTTTATATCATCCACTAAAGGTTTGGTCTTATCTATAAAATCAGTATATTCTGTCATGCTTCTATAGTGGAATTCGTTATCTAAACCTTGTATCATAGCCTTTCCATTTAGTCCCATTTCTACAGTAACGCAAATAACAAGAACAAAAAGTGAAATTGTTTTTACAACAGACCAGGATTTTGTTTTATGGGCAATTGTTTCAAGCCAGTTTTGTTTTGAAAGATGGCACATGGCTTGTGATGCCATGTATATTTCAAAAAAGCTAAATAAGAAAGCATAACGGTATGGGAACCAGTTTGGATATTGAAAACCATGCCATACTATGTCCAGCTGTACAAAATAGAAACTTGCAGTCATACATCCCATAATAACCAATGCACCTAATTTTTCACGGAGTTTTATTGTACGTATCAAAAAGAATATAAGAGCAAGAGCAAGCATAATGTATCCACAATAGATTGCTGGAAGCCCACTATTTGTAATGCTGTCATATTTTCCATTTAAAAGTTTTTCAAAAAATTGGCTAAAGGCAAAGTTTGTATGTTGGCTTGCCTGATAGTTTACATTTTGGGAAGAAAGTTTCCCTTGTTGTAAATCTTTCCAAACGCTAATAAGTAAAGGTGCTGAAAGTCCTATAGATAGTAAAGTTGAAATAAATATACGGACAGCTTTTTGAAATAGTTCTTTTTGTTGTGACTTGTTCCATAGAACTATAAGCCGGTACAAAACATACATAGCAGTAAATACTGCAACCATATATCCTGTATAATAATTACTGATAAAGAGAATGGAAAGGCAGATTATATATAGTATGCTTTTTTTATTGTCAAATATATATTCAACTCCCATAAATATTAGTGGTAGTAAAATTACTGCATCTAACCACATAACACTAAGTGAATATACCATATTATAGGAAATCAGGGCATAACAAATGGATGGAACTACCAGAAAATATCCAAGTGATGTTTCTATTTTTTTTGCCAGATATTTGGCAAAAAAGGAAAAACTTAAACCACATAATCCGACTTTTAGTACCAGTAAAATATCCATAGCAAGTGGAAGCTCTTTAATTGGGAAAAAAAGGGTAATAAAAGAAAATGGACTTGCTATATAATATGCAAATAGACCAATATAATTACCACCCACAGAACGGGACCAGGAATAAAACAATGAGTTGTCACCCCATAAAGCATCCCGCATGGAAGCAAAAAAGTTCACATACTGTTCCCGCATGTCCATAATAAGGGCAGATTTATCACCAAAGGGGTAGAATTTCTCTGTATACAAAATCCACATCATTATTAAAACTGGAATAAAAAAGGATAGTGCATGTGGAAGCTGGTTATGTATTTTCAATTTTTTTAGATTCTGATTCATTAGAATTTCACCTTTTCCTTTCTATAAACAAATGTATTTATAGTATACACAAAAACTGCATTTATTTCTATCCTTTATAAAAAATAAAAAAATTAAAAAAAATGCTTGACTTTCTAATTGCACTATAGTATACTATTAAATGTGTTCGGCAGGAGAGAAAAATGAGAACACAAAATAGTATGCGCGAGTGGCTCAGTGGTGGAGTATCGCCTTGCCAAGGCGAGGGTCGCGGGTTCGAATCCCGTCTCGCGCTTTTTTTATTCCGTAAATCATTAATATGGTTTACGGTTTTTTTGCTTTAAAGGAAAGTTTGTTCTAAAAGGGGATATTTTTCATAAACATAATAAGTAAATTTATGAAGAGATGATAGTGTGCCTATTATAAATATTAGGATTTTACCAGATAATACTCCCGTTTATCGGGAAAATGTATACTTTTGTCGGATTGTAAGAAGAACGATAATAAAATGTGATAAAATGGATACAAGACTGACTGGTTTTACCCCTATATGTGGGGTTGACTGTAAAAATAAACCTTGAACTTTGAAAAGGTTTAGTCTTGAAAAAATAGAAAGAAGGAAAATTTATGAAAAAAACAAGTATGTCTTACATTTTAACCTTTGCAGGAATTATTCTTGCTATTGGAATCGTAGTAGGAGTTGCTGTACCCCTTATTGTGTCACAAACATTGAATGGAACTATGTTTGGTGTAATTTTTTTTCTGTATTTTGTTATAGTTGCAATGCTGATATATCCGTTGTTTACGAACATATCAAAAAGTATAGCAAAGAAGACTATGAATAAGCTAGAGAATATGGAATTTGAAGCACAGAATACGTTTTTTGCAGGAAGTGCCATTCTTGCTATGGATTTGGACAGAGGAAAGCTGGCATATGTGTCTTACTTTAATCCCAAAGAATTACAAATAGCAGATGTTGCTAAAGTGGAGCGGATAAAATCCAGTTATGTAAAGGGTCCTCTTGGTGGAGCAACTTGTGTATATTTTGAGTTCTATTATGAAAATAAAAGATATCGTTTCTCTACCTTTACTTCAAACAAGGCATATATGATTCAATCACAAGAAGTACAAACTGCCATTTCCAAGGCAGATATGTATGGTGAAATGTTGGAAAATGCAGTAAAAAAGAGGAGATAATAGTAGTATGAATCTAATAGAGATTATATTTTCAGTGGTTATTGGGGCATGTTTGGTAATCATCATAGGTGGAAGAATTGTTTTGCAAATTGTGACAAAATACTATGAGAAGAATCCAGATGCCGCTTCTCCAAAGTGCAAGAAATGTAAAATAAGAATGACAGCAGGAGAAGGAACCCTTTATCTGATACCAGCTATGTTCGATATGCAACATGAGGAAAGTGCAGAATACTATTTGAATAATACCAAGAGAATCTATGATGAATCCCAGATACCAAAAGGACAAAGAGCTTGCCGTATGTTTGTATTCCGTTGTCCCCAGTGTGATGAGAAGGTAGTCAGTGTTGTAGACTTCTTACAAAATAGTGAAAATGGAATGATATGTGGTGGAGACATTTATCCTTATGAAAAGTTTCGGGATTTTCTTTCATCATAGAAATATATAAGAGGAAAAGGCGAATTTGTAAAAAGGAATTTATGAGGAACTCTTCTTGAAGAAGGTTCCTCAAAACATTTATCTATCCATGATCAAACAATCAATCTTTTTTTATCAAAACTGCTCCTACTGAAAAAGCAAAGTCCTCCATTGCTTCCTCTGGGGCAGTAGATTTTTCGTAATTTTCATATCCCAATTTATCATAAACACCCATTGTAAGTGAAAATAGACTTTCCTCTTCCCAATTTCCTATTATAAGCAAAGTTTGATTTTTAAAATCTCCAATTGCTGATGTACCTCCTTTTTGACTTGTATGAATATCCTGAAATTGTCCATTATGCGACATTGCTGTTACTTTTGTGGAATCACCGGTATAAGTAACATAACAAAGGAAATCAGGATGAAAAGAGTCAGGTGGCGTAGAGCTGGTAAATATAATAAAGTTAAAATCTCCATCTTTGATTTCCTTTCTTGTATATCCTTCCATATTTTCATCTTTTTGAAAAAGTTTAGCAAAGGATGCATCATCCAAATTGAAATTTGATGAGTATGCAAGATAACTGTAGTCAGATGTATCAATGACTGCATAATTATTTCTGCTAACTGTTGTGGCAGATGTCGGGACTAATGCATTTACAACACAAATAGAAAGTAGCAGCATAATGGTTACGCTTACGACTGCTTTGGGAAAATCAAGCATTTTCTTTCCATTCTCATTTCCATCACATACACATTGATTGATTTTCTTTGTATAAATCAAATAGTATACAGTTAAAACAATAAATGCAATAATAAATAAAATAAGCCAAATCATAAGATAAAACACGATAAATACCTCCTAAATTTTAAAATATTCTTTAAATTTGTAATAATAAGTTCTTGTAACATCTACACGGTCACCATTCTTTAATGTCAAAATAAACTTACAGCTTAGAGCAGGTTTAATTTTTTTTATGGCATTTCGTGCAATAATAACCGAATTGCTGATACGTATAAATTGATTTTCTGGAAGTTCACTCTCAAGCTGATATAGTCTTTTGCTAACTTTGTATTGAGCCTTATCAAGATGGAGAAAAACATTATGACCAAGAGATTCAATGTAAATAATATCTCCTAATGGCACGATAATGGTTTCATCCTCTTTTTTGCATAAAATCCTATCTTCTGCAACTTCTTCATAAAGCACAAGTGTAGAGTCTTCACAGATTTCAATATCTTTTTCTTGTAATTCACGGATAATTTCTTCCTTATGGAAATGTGTAACACGCAATTTCACCCGCACAGTATTACCTCCTTTTTTTTTTCTTAAGTATACTCATTTTTGGGGGAATTACAAGATATTTGGCATACACTGCATAATATACATCATAACTTACACTAGTGTACTTATAAAGTAACTATTCAGGTAGAAACACGCATTTACTGCGTGTTTCGTAAGAAAAAGTAAATTTTGATTGTTCTAAGCCCTTCTCCGAAGGCGAATTTTCATGGGCTTATAAGGTAACTGTTCATGGTTCTGAACAGTTACCTTATAAAAATAATTGTATAGTAAGCCAGATTTGTGTATAATAATCTATATGTCTCGCAGATGAGGCTTTACCATGAATAACAGTAGACAGGGAGAATATATATGACAAATGCAGAAAGATTAGTATCTATTTTAATAGAGAAAGAATATCACATATCTTGTGCAGAATCTTGTACAGGAGGGAAATTGGCAGGGGCTATTGTAGATGTTGCAGATGCTTCTAAAGTGTTAGATGCCAGTATAGTAACTTATTCCAATGAAGCAAAGGTGCGGTATTTAGGAGTGAAAAAGGAAACTCTTGCAAAATATGGAGCAGTCAGTGAAGAAACCGCATGGGAGATGGCTGTGGGAATTGCAAAGGCAAATGTAGCCCAAGTTGGTGTGGGAGTTACTGGATTAGCCGGACCAGGAGGCGGAACAAAGGATAAGCCCGTAGGAATGGTTTGCTTTGGATTTTATATCAGTGGCGAAATAACCACAATAACGAAGCAATTTGGTGACATAGGAAGAAATCAGGTAAGAGAAAAATGTGTGGATTTTGTGTTGGAAACATTAATTGAAATGTTGGGAGATAAGGATTCAGACAAATAAGGAAAAGGAATGTTAATGAATTGATAAAAAATTAAAGAGAAGAATCCAGATCTTCGCTGATGGCGAAGGGCTGGATTCTGTTGCAGTTTAGTCAAAGGAAGGACTGTAATATTTTTATTTCTTAATAACCGTTCCGGTTTTTTCTTTTATAGCAGCTTTTGCGTGTTCCCAATTAGTAATAACAGCTTTTCTATTGTCTTTTGCAGAAACAAATTCCACAGAAGCATGTACTTTAGGGAGCATGGAATTTTCTTCAAAATGACCTTCCTCTGCATATTGGCAGATGGTGTCTACCGATATTTCTGAAATAGCTTCCTCTTTATCAGTTTGGAAATTCAGACAGGCTTTTTCTACTCCTGTTAAGAAAATAAGTGCATCCGCATCTACCTGATCTGCCAGCCTTGCAGCAATGGTATCTTTTTCAATTACCGCACTAGCACCTTTTAACACAGTGTCCTGTTGAAGAACAGGAATACCTCCACCGCCACAAGCAATAACAACCTGATTGGCATCCAGAAGTGCTTTAACCGCATCAATTTCATAAATTTCAATTGGCTTAGGAGCTGCGATTATACGACGGTAGCCGCCCTCTGTTTCTATTGTGTGGTTACCTTTATCTTCTTCTGCTTTGGCTTCTTCCGCAGTCATCAGCCTTCCAATAACTTTCGTTGGATGTGTAAATGCTGGATCAAATGGATCTACACGGACTTGGGTAATTAAAGTAGATACTGTTTTAAAAATACCACGGTTTAATAACTCCGTACGGATTGCATTCTGCAAATCATAACCAATATATCCTTGGCTCATGGCACTACATACAGACATAGGTGCTACTGTATATTCATTATCTAAACGGCTGAATTCTGTCATAGCAGTATGTATCATGCCAACTTGTGGAGCATTACTGTGGGTAATGACTACCTGGTACTTATCCTCAACTAAATCGGCAATTGCCTTTGCTGCATTTATCACTGCATTTTTCTGATCTTGAAATTTTGTGCCCAAGGCGGCATGTCCAAGAGCAACAACAACTCTTTTATTTCCCATAATCAATACCTCTCTTTTCTTTTTATTTTCTCTTATTTATTAATTTGTATATATTCACTCTTTTTAGCTAGAACCTTGCACATATACTTTTGCATGTCTGAACTATAACATATATCCTCAATTATTCACGACTTATATTGCAGACCGCTGCTATCGCAGCTAGGAGCCGCTTGACAGCGTCACCTGTCTGCAATCATCGTCAATTGACCTATTAAGCATGAATAAGTCTTTACTTGTAAGCCTTCGGCTTACATAAGACTTAGTTCATGCTTAAGGCCGTGAATAATCTCGGTATATTCTTGTTCTCTAGTATACCATAAATCAAGAAAAAAGAAAATACTTTACATTTTTTCATTTTCTTGTGAACCTATTTTAAAGTTATTACAATGTATAAGTGAAGGGCAAAGAAAAGCCTTAGGAAAGACGTCTTGAATATGGTGGTGAAAAGAAAATATGGATATGATACAGCTAGAGCAATGCATCAATGAGTATGGAAAAGAGATTTACTCGTTTTGCAGCCAGATTACTCGCAATAGACAGGAAGCAGAAGATCTTTATCAGGATACCTTTTTAAAAGCATTAGAACTGGGAGAAAAGATTGACTATAGAAGGAATCCCAAAAGTTATTTCGTTTCTATCGCTTTACGTATTTGGAAAAACAGGAAACGAAAGTTTGCTTGGCGAAAGAGGATTGCAGGAACGGTGGAATTAGTGGAAGAAGCTGTGAGTGAAGAATCAGGAAAAGAAGGGTCTGCGGAGGATATTGTTCTTGAAAAAGAATGGAAGGAAGAAGTAAAAAAGGCAGTAGACAGATTAGATGAAAAATATCGTATTCCAGTGTATCTGTTCTATACCCTTGAATTTTCAATTGGACAGATTGGAAAAATTATGAAGCTTCCGGAAGGAACTGTAAAAAGCAGGCTGCATAAAGCAAGAAAATTGTTAAAGCAAGAATTGGAGGTTGTTTTAGATGAAACATAATAAAGAATTGGATCAGATATTACAAGAAGCCCTTTCTCCAGACAAAGAACCAAGTGAATGGTTGAACCAGAAAATATTAAGAAGAGCAAAGGAGACTAATAATATGGATAAGAAATTAAAAAGAAGAATACCCGCAGCAGCATTTGCAACAGCACTTGCACTTTCCGTTGGTTCTGTGAGTGTACTGGCAGCATGGAACTATCTGACACCAGATAAGGTAGCAGAAGTAATGGAGGACGAAGGTCTTATGGAGGCATTTAAAAGCAAAGATGCTATTACCGTTAATGAAAGCCAGACCTATGGAGATTTGAAAATTACTGTACTTGGTATTGTATCAGGAAAGGATTTAAGTAAGTTTGTAGTTGAAGGAGGGTTGAATGAAAGCAAGACCTATGTGGTAACTGCCATTGAAAATGTTGATGGTACACCAATAGATTTTGAAAAATCTTCAGATGTAATTGTGTCTCCATTAGTTAAGGGATTAAAACCATGGCAATGTAATGTTTATACAATGGGAGGTGGAAGTTCAGCGACAATAGAAAACGGAATTGAGTATAGAATTACAGAATGTGATAGTGTGGAAATGTTTGCAGACAAAGGATTATATATTTCTGTATCTGATAGTGTTCCTGGTTCCGATAATTATCAGTATAATGAGAAAACAGGAGAGATTACAAGAAATGAATCTTACAAAGGCATTAATGGCTTGTTTAATCTGCCAATTGATAAAAGTAAGGCAGACCCTAAAGCAGCAGAAAAATATTTGAAGGAAATGGAAGAAGCAATGACCTCAGATGATGATACAGAAGAAACAGATGCACTTAAAAATACATTGATGGATAAAGTCTCTGAATGGGACAGCAAAGAAGTTGAAAAAAACGCGGATTTATTAGAGGAATTGACACAGACACTTACACCAGATAAAGATGGCATAGCTCACTCTTCTGCATATAAATTGGGAAATAGTAGCTCAGTCGGAAAAGGGCAATTTTTAGTGAAAGACTATTTTGAAGGGAAAAAAGCTGGTGAAACTATTGTTTCTTCAATAGTGAATGGGGATACAGAGGATGATGTATATATAGACACTTATACATTAAATGATGACGGAACAGTAACATTAAAAGTATATCATTATAGTGAAAAGAAATAGGAAAAGAGTTTTTAATGAGCTGGATAAGAGTATGTAGAAAGGGACTGTTAAATTTTTAACAGTCCCTTTTGCTGCATGGATAATTATATTTTAAACGTATCTGTTCAGTACCTGAACAGATACGTTTAATCGTAATTATTACAGCTTAACACCAAAAAGGGAAACATATAGATTACAAAAGCTTTACTTGCGGTTTTACTTACATATTTGTATAATATAGATACCTGTTTGTAACAGTTCAGGCATGGAAAGAGTGTGTCTGCTGATGCAGGAACCACTATAAAAGAAAGTGAGTAATGATATGTTAGATAAGAGTAAATTTATGGAAATGCTGATAGCAATTACAGAAGTAGCGAAAGTTCAGGAGAACCAGATTACAAAAGAAGAGATCAAGGATTATTTTGCAGGGATGGATTTAGCGGAGAGTCAGTATCAACATATTTATCAATACTTAGGTGAAAATGGAGTACAAATACCAGGTTTTGTGCATAAAGAGTATCCGAAATCAGAAGAGAAAGAGGAAACAATAGAGCCAAAAAAAGAAGACCGTCCAGTTGCCTTATCTATCTATATGAAAGAATTAGAGGAAATTAGTGGACTAAGCGAAGGGGAGAGAACATCTCTTTTTCTGGCATTGCAAAATAAGGACCAAGAAGCAAAGAATAAGCTAGTGGAGGGATATTTGCCTGTAGTAGTAGAGATAGCAAAGAACTATAAAGACAAAGGACTGCTTATGGAAGATTTAATTCAGGAGGGTAATCTGGGATTATTGCAGGGATTAGAAGAAGTAACTACAATATCCAATATAGAGGATGCAGACGCATTTCTACAAGAACATATAAAAATGGCAATGGTAACTGTTATTGATGAAGAAGTAGGGGAAAATGACTGGGAAACTGCCATGGTTGCAAAGACCAGCCTGATTAGTGAGGCAGCAAAAGTATTAGCAGAGGATATGGGGCGTGTGGCAACTGTAAAGGAATTATCTGATTACACTAAGATTCCGATAGAGGAGGTTAAGGATATCTTATCTTTATCTCTTGATGCGGTAAAGGTGGGAAATGAGAATGGATAATGCAGTAAAAACAAGAGGAATTAGTGGGGCAGGTTTAAAGTGGATTGCGATAATCACTATGCTGATTGATCATAGTGCGGCAGTCTTTGGAAGTGAAATTATTACATGTTTTCATAGCATGATACCCTATTGGGTATTAAGAGGAATTGGAAGACTGGCATTTCCTATTTTCTGTTTCCTTTTAGTAGAAGGATATGTGCATACCAGTAACCGCATGAAATATGGAGTGAGATTGTTTATCTTTGCAATTATTTCCGAAATACCTTTTGATATTGCACTAAGACATAGCTGGATGGACTGGACAGGTCAAAATGTATTTTTTTCTCTTACATTAGGAGTGTTTGCAATAGCTGTTATGGAACACTTTAAGGAAAGTATTTGGACAGGGAGAGTGTTGGCTTGTGGAATACTGCTGCTTGCAGAATTTCTTCATACGGATTATGGTGGTGCTGGAGTTCTTTTGATTGCAGGGTTATATATATTCAGGGGTAATGAACTGGGATGTATTTTGTCTGCCATTTTGATGCTTCTGCTAGCTGGAAGTGTACTGGAAATTGTGGCATTACTGGCTTTTATTCCTATACATTTTTACAACGGAGAAAGAGGAAGACAGATAAAATATTTCTTTTATATATTCTATCCAACACATTTAATTCTTTTATGGTGGCTCTACAGTTACTATAACTTCTGGGGTTAGATAGAAGGAGAGAAGATACGGATTAGAGAAGAAGGAGGAATCTGGGATTGGAACTTAATTTTTTCTTACAAGATGTGATACAGATAGAAGATAGAGTATATCATGTAAATGGTATCGTTTCCTACAAAAATGCACAGGATGGAAGTTATTGGAAAGAATACCGGCTTATGGAAGAAGGAACCTACCGGGAATTCTGGCTTTCTGTGGATGAAGTTTATCAGGAATATGCCATGTATCAAATGGAGCGTTATCAGGATAGATTTAGTGAAAAAGGAATTGCTGCTGCCGGATATAGGGAAGTAGATTCGGGGGTACAGATTGTTACAAACTATCAGGGAAAACATCTAGATGTAGATGCAGGAGAAAAGGCAAAATATTGGGAATATGAAGACAAAACCACAGAAAAGATTATATCTATTGAGGAATGGTCTGACGGGCGGGAATATTCTACTGGTTATTATGTAGATAAAGAAGATATCAAACTGATGAAGAGAGGTCAGGGAGAGAATGTAGGAAGTTATGGTAGTTCTTCTGTTGTATCAAGTGCAATAAAAGGAAATATAGGAAAGTTAATAACTATATATGTTTTAATTGTTGTTTTTATACTTTTATTTGCTGTTGGTAAGATTTTTTGGAAAAATAATTCTGTAAAAAAATATATAGAAAGTGCCTCCTCCATTTATACATATAGAACCTCTGTTACATCAGATTTAGATACAGCAGAAAAGGCAGATGTATATGTAAGTACCTATAACTTGGATGCCACTGCAAGAGATATTATTCAGGCGGTGGAAGGTGATGTAGAAGATGTGCAGCAAAACACAGAAGATGAGGATGACTCCATAGCCATTTTAACAGACAATGAGTATTGTCTGATTTATACCAGTTCAGATAATGAGACATTAGTACAGATTAGTGAACGTTCTTATGCATATTGCAGCAGTAATACTCCATATCGCTGCAGAATGGGAACAGGACGTTATTTTAGAAGATTTTATTATTCCAGAGGTTACAGTTCTGATAAAGATAGATATTCTAAGAAAAGAGACAGTTACACTGGTTATGATGATACGACAGTGACATCAACTACAGATACATACAAGAGTTATGCATCCAGTGTAAGACAAAGCAGTATAGCAAGAAGAAGAAGCTCTGGTGGAGGAACCAGTTCGGGAAAATAAGAAGATAATAAGTAACTGTTCATGGTTCTGAACAGTTACGATAATAATACGAACACAAGGAGGATAAGATATGTTAGCAGAGATTTTAAATGTTGCAATTTATTCAGTAGTAGGGATTATTTTAATGATTTTTGGAACATTCTTAATAGATTTGATAATTCCTTGTAATTTCCCAGAGGAAATTAAGAAAAGGAATGTAGCAGTTGGATATATTATGGCTGGAGCATCCATTGCAGTTGGTATTATCCTGAAATCTTGTATAATGTCTCCAACAGTAGTGGCTCAATTAGAAGAAAAATTCATGGATGGATTGTTAAACAGTGTAATTTATTTTGCAATCGGTATGGTTTTTTGTATGCTTGGTTATGTAGTTATTAATGCATTTCACAGAAGATATGACTTAAATAATGAAATTGGAGAAGGAAATCCGGCAGCAGGGATTATGGTATGTGGATTGTTCATTGGTTTGGCAATTATCATTAGTGGTGTAATTTACTAAATGGATGATGCTGTTTTGCTAACAAACAAAGTAATGATTGTTAGTAGGGCAGCACTTTTTATGTAGAAAGGTGTAACAGTTTAGGTAGTCCTTGCACACCTTGCTGTGCAGGGACGTATGAAAGTGTAAATTAAGTGTGGCTCACAGCAATTTGCATGCGTTAGCTTGCTGTGAGCCGTAACAGGACAGCCTTCGGCTGAACTGTTACAGAAAGGTTTGATGGACAATGCAGAAAGAAAAGAAAAAACAAACAGGATTTCCATATCGGTTATTGATGTTTACCACATTGATAATTTCGGGATGTTCCATGTGTTATGAGTTAATTATCAGTGCGGTTAGTTCTTACTTGGTGGGTGATAGTATCTTACAATTTTCAATTACCATAGGCTTGTATATGTGTGCTATGGGAATTGGTTCATTTTTATCTAAATTTATAAAAAAGCAGCTTTTTGATTGGTTTGTATTTGTGGAGGTGGGAGTTGGTATATTAGGAGGTATCAGTTCGCTGGTACTTTTTATGGCAAATATATATTTAGAATCTTATGTGTTGGTGATGTATATGGAGATTCTTGCAATTGGAACTCTGGTAGGAATTGAGATTCCAATACTTACCCGTATTATAGAAGAGAATGCCAGCAATTTAAGGGTAACTTTATCCACAATTTTCTCTTTTGATTATGTTGGTGGACTGGTGGGATCTATTTTGTTTCCGTTGTTGCTTTTGCCACATCTTGGGTATTTTGCCACAACTTTTTTGGTTGGTAGTGTAAATCTGGCAATTGCTTTATTGATTGTATTTCGTTATCACAAATATGTAGCACAGGAACTAATGTGGAAAGCCATTGCAATTTTTTCACTAGGGATTATGTTGTTTGGAGTGTTTTATTCGGAAAATATTGCAAAACAAGTAGAAAATGGTCTGTACCGTGATAGAGTGATAGTATCCCAACAGACACCTTACCAGAAAATTGTGGTAACAAAGCACAAAGATGATCTCCGTTTGTTTATTGATGGGAATATTCAGTTTTCTTCTGTAGATGAATACCGTTACCATGAGGCTTTAGTACATGTTCCTATGTCTGTGGCAAAAAAACATAACCGTATTCTCATTCTGGGAGGAGGAGATGGGCTGGCTCTTCGGGAAATTTTAAAGTATCAAGATGTAGAGCATGTGACTATGGTAGATTTAGATGAACGCATGGTAGAACTTTGCCGTACCCATGAAGATATTAAGGAGTTAAATAAGGGTTCTTTAGATAGCAAAAAACTAGAAGTAGTAAACGAGGATGCTTATAAATTTTTAGAGAATAATAAGACTTTATATGATGTGATTATTGTCGATTTGCCAGACCCAAACAATGAATCTTTGAATAAATTATATACAGACTTATTTTATCGGCTTTGTAAGAATAGTTTAACAGAAGAAGGAGTTATGACGGTACAGTCTACCAGCCCGTATTTTGCGGGAAAGGCGTATTGGTGTATCAACAAAACCATTGAGGGGGAAGGGTTCTATGTAATGCCATATCATGTACAAGTTCCTTCTTTTGGGGACTGGGGATTCCAACTGGCAACAAGAAGTAAAGTTACTGTAGATAAGATACAATTAACAGTGGAAACAAAATTTTTAGAACAAAACCAGCTTAAAAGTGTATTTGCTTTTGGAAAAGATGAAATGGTGAATAAAGATACATTGTATGCGAACACTCTTTCAAGACCACAGCTTCTTACCTATTATATGGAAGCAGAAAGAAACTGGGAATAAGTCTAAGATAACAAGGAGGAATGACATAAATGAATATATGGTTTTATATGATGTTATTTGTTTTATTGTTGGTTCTGTTTGGAATGACAATCTTTTTTTACAAGATGATAAAAAATATAATCGAGATGATTTTTGGAGAACAAAAAAATAAAAAAGTGACTTTACTTTTATTAATAATAGGTCTGGCAATTATCTTGTTTTGTACAACCATTTGGAACATTGGGTTATTGGTTCTGTTATATCTTATGGGATTTATTTTAGTGTTTTCACTTATTGATCTGGTGGTAAAAGCAATAGCAAAATCCTGTTATAAAGATTTTAAAATTTGGAGGAGGTTACAAAAGTGTTATGTTTTACCCATTATTGCAACAATGCTTATGATTAGTTATGGCTATTGGAATATGTATCATGTAGTGCAAACTAATTACATAGTTAAGACACAAAAAGATATTCCAAAGGAAGGTTATCGTGTGGCATTATTTGCAGATATTCATTTTGGAATATCCCTTGACCTGGAAGGAATGAAGGAAGTCTGCGAAAAAGTAGAAAACCAGAAACCGGATATGGTAATCCTTTGTGGTGATATTGTAGACGAGAATACAACCTATCAGGATATGGAACAAGTATTTCAGGTGTTAGGAGCTATAAAGAGCAGATATGGAGTATATTATGTTTATGGCAATCACGACATGCAAAAATATAGTGGACAACCTACCTTTACAAGTGAGGATATTATACGCAATTTATCTGAAAATGGGATAACTTTATTACGGGATGAAAAAATACAAGTTACAAATGATTTGGTTTTAGTAGGAAGAGAGGATGCCTCAAACGGATACCGTATGCCGTTGGAGGAGTTATATAAAGAAGTAGATAAAGAGGATTTTATTATGACTTTGGATCATCAGCCGTTGGAATATAAAATAAACCAGAAACTTGGAACAGATTTATTGTTATCTGGTCATACTCATGCAGGTCAACTTTTTCCTGTTAATCTTCTTATAAAAGTGATTCCTTTTGGAGATGCAATATATGGAGAAACAAAAAGAGATTCCTTTACAGCAATTGTAACAGCGGGGCTGGCTGGTTGGAAGTTTCCAATCAAAACCAGTGCCCCTGCAGAGTATGTCATTATTGAAATTAAGAATTAGTAAGTCTATAAGATCTTTTTGCTTCCTTTACTGGTATACTTTTTCCAAGCAGCGTTTTAGTGGATTCCAATTGGATTTGCTGTACCCTTGCAAAGTCTTTATCACGGATAAGAGATTTGCGTTTTTTCTCTGACATATTTAAAATATCATATACACTAAACACTGTGAAATTCCGTTTGGAAGAAGCATCTGAAAAACGGCACCAGGTTGGAATTACAGAAACTTTGTCAATTACAAAAGAGGAGGGAGTTTCTTCTTTAATCGTAAGATTTAAAATAACACCAGCATCTCTTGGTTTTGTTACTTGAGAAGATATAAAATTCCCCATAGAGTAAATGATAAAACCCTTTCGGGTGGAATCCTGCTCTGTGGGAATTTCTATATATTCCATAGGCTGGAGAACATGAGGGTGACTTGCAATTATTGCATCTGCTCCGGATTTTAACATTTTTTTATATTGTGCTTTATAGGTTTCGGAAGGAGTTTTGGCATATTCGGTTCCGTTATGGGGAAGTACCACAACGAAATCCGCCAGTTTCCGGGCCTTTTTAATTTCTTTATAAATTTGTTCATTTAGTAACTTTACATTATAATCGTGAGCGTATGGAAGACCGTTCGTTCCATAGGTGCAACTGATAAATGCAATTTGTATGCCATTGATTTCTTTTATAAATATTTTTTTGCTGTCGGATTTGTTTTGATAAGTACCTATATGATCCAATTCTAGCTTGTCCAATACATCAATGGTTCGTAGTAATGCATCTGTTCCCTTGTCTACACAATGGTTGTTTGCTGTGGTAAGTAAATCAAATCCTGCATTTTTAAGTGCCTTGGCAAAACTGTCAGGGGTATTAAACCTTGGAAAATCACTTATACCAATTTCCGTCCCTCCTAAGGTAGTCTCCAGATTCCCAATAACATAGTCTGATTTTTTGAAATATTTTTTTACAGAAGTAAAATTATTGGAAAAATCGTATGTGTTAGTTGCACGGTCATAAGCTGCCTCATATTGATAGCTGTGTACCATCAAATCACCAGTAAAGGTAAGAGTTGCTGTTTTAGGAGAAGGAGTATTTTCAGGAGTTGAAACTGGAAAAATTGTGGCAGCAGGTGTTTCCATCATGGGTGTTGGTTGTGTAGTCTTTATTGGTTTTGTAGTGATAACAGATATTTCTGAAATATTATTCCCGGTTTCTGCAATATCTGTTGTCTTTTTTAATTGGGAAAATATAACAAGAATTACTATACAGGGAATTACCACAACAAAGCTTATAAGAAATGAATGTGTAAATTGTCTTAAGTATTTTTTTCGCATGAATAGTTGTCCTTTCGTCTTAAGGAAATGCCAATTAGCAAGATTCGTAACAGTTCAGCCTACTGGCTGAACTGTTACAGACTCTGAGATTATTTTAGTAAAAAAAGACTAAAAATGCAATAAAAAATCAGTGGAAAAATAAGAATGGATGAACGGTTATGCATGTTATGGTAGAAAAAGTGCAACTTAAAGAAAACACAGTTGAATTCAAGAAGCGAAGTAAATACAATGTAACATAAGATGTAACTATTCAGGTAGAAACACGCATTTACTGCGTGTTTACGTAGCAAAATGTAAATTTTGATTGTTCTAAGCCCTTCGCCGAAGGCGAATTTTCATGGGCTTAGAACGTAACTGTTCATGGTTCTGAACAGTTACCATAAGATAAACTAAAACAGGATTAGATTTGGGCAGAAAAGAGGTGCAGAATGAAAGTTACACTACAAAGAATTGTAGAAGGAACAGAAGAAGTGTTGATAAAATATAAAAACCGGACGGAATGGGTGGATAATTTATTGTATTATCTAGAAAACCAGAAAGAAAAGTTAATTGGCTTTAAGGGGAAAGAGCAGTATACTATTCATCCTGGAAAAGTGATTTATTTTGAAAGTGTAGATGGAAGTACCTATTTATATACCAAAGAAGATGTATATAAAACAAACATGAGTTTAGATAATCTGGTTCGCTTATATTCAGAAGAGGGGTTTTTCCGGTGTAGCAAGGCAATGGTGTTAAATGTATATCGCATAGAGAAATTGCAAAGTTTGTCAGGAAACCGTATTGATGCTACTATGGACAATGGAGAGCATGTAATTATTTCCAGACGTTATGCAAAAGAACTACGGATACTTTTGAAAGGGGGAGCAGAATGAGTATATTAAAAAAATGGCTATCAAGAGAGATAGGTATTGAATTAAAGGCATGTCTTTATTTTTTCTGTATATTATTCTATTATGCCATATTTCGGATAATGAAAGGAAGCATGGAGGCAAATATTCCGGTTATGGCAGAGATGGTTTTGACTGTTTATATAGTAGGATGTGTGCAGACATATTTTCTTCATGATTTTGATGAAGGAGAACATTTTGGGTGGTATGAATTTATTGCAAGTGCAGGTTGCTGCCTTATATATTCGGGAATAGGATATTGGGGAAAATGGTTTGACAGGCAGCTTCTTCCTAGTTTAATTTTTGTGGGATACTTGTTTTTGTGTTATGTTTGTATATTTTTGTCATACAAAATGAAGCGGATTTTTGATACGAAAGAATTGAATCAGGATTTAGAAACTTTTAAAAGGGATAAAAAACAGAGGGGAGAAAAATAGTATGGCTAAAAATTATGTTATTGATATAGAAAATTTAACAAAGACTTATGGGAAATATCGTGGAGTGGATGGAATTTCTTTGCAAATTGAAGAGGGAGATATCTTTGGATTTTTAGGGCCAAATGGTGCAGGAAAATCCACTACCATACGAAGCCTGCTAGGGTTAATCAAATATCAGAAGGGAAGAATTTCGGTATTTGGAATGGATGTAGCAAGGCAGTCGAAAGATATTTTAAAAGAAATTGGTTATATGCCATCAGAAGCTATGTTTTATCCTTCCATGAAAGTAAAAGAGGTTATTACTTTTGCAGCAAAAATGCGGGGAAAAAACTGTAAAAGTGAGGCAGAAATGCTTTGTGAACGGTTAGATGTAGATACAGAAAAGAAAATCGAAGAATTGTCTCTTGGAAACCGGAAAAAAGTGAGTATTGTCTGTGCCATGCAGCATAAACCAAAACTTTTTATTTTTGATGAACCAACCAGTGGCTTGGATCCATTGATGCAGGCAGAATTTTTTAAACTGATATTAGAGTATCATAAACAGGGAGCTACCTGCTTTTTGTCTTCCCATGTATTATCTGAGGTAAAAAAATATTGTCATCATGCAGCTATCATTAAAGAAGGGAAATTGATTCGTACAGATACTATAGAGAATCTTACAAAAACTAGTGCGAAACGGATTCGTATAGTAAAGGACGGAGTCGAAGAAAGTTACATGTATAGTGGTGACCTAAACCAGCTTTTTGCTGGGTTTGCAGGACATAATATATCAGATATTCTGATAGAAGAACCTGAGTTAGACGAAATATTTATGCAGTTTTATTAGGTGACTTGAGAAAATTTGGTTACTGTTCACAGGTAGTACTTTGCACTTGCTGCAAAGTACGTAAGAATAAGTAGCGGCAGAGAAGAATCCAGCCTTTCGCCAAAGGCGAATTATACATAGGCTGGATTCCGTTACTGTTTGCACTGTAGGTGTGAACAGTAACAAAATTTGAATTGAGATTCTTGTAAGATTATGGTAGAATTGCTGTAGGACTACTAAGATGGTAGGCGGTTAGCCCTCTTTGGAGGGTTTTGTGTACCCTCCGATTATTCTGTATCAATAGATACATAGAGACCTGAAAAGGAATCTAAGGAAAGGAGGAGATTGCCATGAGCATTATGGATTTGATAGCAGTGTTAAGTTTTGGCTTGACCTGTTTTGGAGCTGGGTATGCACTCGGTAAAGACCATAAAACACAAAAATAGCCGCCCCAACCTGACAAGTTAAGCGACTATTTTGTACTTAATGAAATTAGGCTAACCGTCTATCGGTAGCTCCTATGGGGCATCTGCTATCAACAGATGCCTTTCTTTATGTTTAATATATCATAGTCGAAAAAAATTTTCAAGTCCTCATTTTAATACAGATAGTGCAAAATGGTACTGTTCACTCACAAGCTTGACACTTGCTGTCAAGCTATGTGCCAAGAACGCAGAATAGCCAAGAATCCAGCCTTTCGCTGAAAGCGAACTCCTAATAGGCTGGATTCAGTTACAGTTTGCACCGTAGGTGTGAACAGTAACACATTTTGCAATCACCCAAACATTTTTATTGTAGAAAGGAGAAAAGGATATGACTGTATGGAAACATGAAATGAAAATGAATAAAAAGGCATTATGTATATGGACATTGTGCGTAGGAATGATGTGCTTTGGATGTATTTTGATGTATACCAGTTTGGAAGATTCCTTGCAGGATATGGCAGATATGTATTCTAATATGGGGGCATTGTCTGTCGCCATGGGAATGGATAAAATGAGTTTGGCGACACTAGTTGGATTTTATGCAACGGAGATTCTTATGCTTCACGGATTGGGGGGAGCTATGTTTGCTGCAATAACTGGAACAGGAATGTTGTCTAAAGAAGAGGCAGGACATACCTCAGAATTTTTATATGTATTTCCTTTAGGACGAATTTGTATTCTATTGCAAAAATATTTGGCTCTGTTATGCAATATCTTTCTTTTTAATTTTGTATGTATATTATTTTATGTAGTTGGATTTTTTTTGATGGGAGAAGAAATTCAAGAAAAAGAAATGATGCTTTCTGCATTTACACAATTACTGATGCAGATTGAAATTGGAACAATATGTTTCTGTATTTCAGCTTTTGTAAGAAAAAATCTTTTAGGAGCAGGTCTTGGTATTGTAATCTTTTTCTTTGCTACAGATATGATGTGCCGCATTATCCCTGCCATAGAAAATATAAAGTATTTTACACCTTTCTATTACGCAAATGGAGCAGATATTTTTACAAGGAAAAGTATAGAAGGTGTGATGACAGGGATTGGTGCAGGAATGGCTGTAATTGCATTTTTTGTCGGTTGTTGGAAATATCATAGAAAAGATTTGACATAATAATGTTACTATTCCTTCAATATGACCGTGAATAGTAACAATAAATTACCTTTTAGAACTAAAATGTTTGAATTCGAGTTGACAATTTTAATACATATATTTATAATATTATTAATATGTATTTTAAAAAATATATATATAGTTATTTGAGCAAATTTTATGCAAAATAAATTTGTGTACATTTTGAGATAAGAAGTTTGTCTTATTAATAAGTTTAAGATGAAAGGAGAAAAGTATGAGAAGAATAAAATTATTATCAGCTTTATTGACAATAGCAGTTGGATTATCAACCGCCCAACCAGTTTTGGTATCTGCAGATCTAAAGGATAGCAGTGATTATCTTAAAAAGATTGTGAAGGAAACAACACAAGAAGATTATGAAGAAAATCAATTCTCACAAGGAAAGGCTTTAGAGAATTATAACCAAGTGCAAATGATTGTTGAAAATAATAAAAAAGTAGAAAAAGTATATTCGGGTTCGTATATTAATGATGATGGTGAATTAGTTGTCTTGATGGAAGAAAATTGCAATGAACAGTTGTCTGAGAAAATTGAAAGTATAGATGATTCAATTCAAATTGAATATGTTGATTATACATGGGATGAACTAGAAAAAGTAAAGGGCATAATTGCCGAATACATGCAGAGTGATTCAAAAGAAAAACTTAATTTTGTAAAAGCATCATATGTTGATGAAATTAAAAACTGTGTAGTAGTGAACATATTAGATTTGACAGATGAGAAGATTGCGTTGTTTAAAAAATATATAATTGATGATGAAAGAATTGAATTTGAGAATTTTGAAGAAGAAAAAATTTATGAAGAATCTTTTGCAATGCATGGAGGACGTGCAATTTATATTACAACAAATGGTAATATAGGTAGAGGAAGTCTTGGATTTCGAGCAAAACGAACTACAAGTAACGGAATTCAATATGGTTTTGTAACTGCAGGGCATGTTGGAAAATCTGTTGGATTAAAAATATATGCGGATTCATCGTGTACCAAACAAATTGGAGTTGTTAGAAAAAGAAAATATAGTGGAAGTGTAGATGCAGCGTTTGTAGAAGTTACAGACTCTGCTTGTGCAATAGGAAACAAAGTTTTGTATAGTGATTCGAAAGGAAAAATGGAAGGAGTAACATTAAATACAGATGTGGGAGATCCTGTAACAAATCAAACTGTCTATAAATCGGGCTCATCGACTTATTTGACATCTGGAAAAGTAACATCTACTAGTTTTGATGGTTATGTAGGTAATACTTATTTCACAGATTTAGCTAAGGCAGCTTATAAGTCAGCATCAGGAGATAGTGGTGGAACTATATATGAACCTTTTATTCCAATGAATGATCCGTATACAACAGTTGGTATACATAAAGCATCGGGAGGAGTTTTTGTTAAGGCAAAAAATATTATTGAGTCTTTAGGAATTACAAGATATTAGAGAATGATTATAGTGTGACATCAAATATTATTTTGATGTCACACTAATTTTTAGGAGAAATAGTATATATGAAAAATAAAAGATATGTAAGTTTTTTAGTTATTTTATTGATTACATTAAGCACACTTGGTTATTTCAGTTATGTAAGAGAGAAAGATATTGAAATAATCATTAGTTGAGGGTTTTTTTTTTTTTGAGACAGGATTTCTCTGTGTAACAGCCCTGACTGTCCTAGAACTTGCTTTGTAGACCAGGCTGGCCCCAAACTCATAGAGATAC
>CAMWUK010000017.1 GCA_947177415.1 uncultured Clostridiaceae bacterium | reverse complement strand
TCTTCACTCTCGGGTGTCTCTTCTTCGTACTCCTGTTCTTCTTCACTCTCGGGTGTCTCTTCTTCGTATTCCTGTTCTTCTTTACTTTCTGGTATTATTTCATATCCTATTATTTCTTTGTTCTCTAGTATGTCCTCACTCTCTTGTTCTTCCTCACCCTCTAGTATTTCTTCATACTCTTGTTCTTCCTCATTCTCTGGTATTTCTTCGTATTCTATTGATTCTTCGTTCTCTGGTATTTCTTCATATTCTTGCTCTTCCTCATTCTCTAGTATTTCTTCATACTCTTGTTCTTCCTCATTCTCTGGTATTTCTTCATACTCTTGCTCTTCTTTCACTAGTTCTTCTTCGTATTCCAGTGTTTCTTCATAATTCAGTTCTTCTTTGTATGTCAGTTCTTCTTCATACGCTGGCAAATCCTCATAATTCTTCTCGTCATAGAATGGTGCATAAGAATAATCATCTATCAATTCACGTTCCGTTGCATCTTCTTCATCAAAACGTGCAATTTCTTTTGCCAGTTCCTCTTGTAGTTTTGCAGCTTGGAATTTTGGTTGTATCGCAACACTTTCCCGGATCTCCCAATCTTCCTCTGTTGGAGGAACATCTATATCCGATTCCTCTTCTGCAAGAATCTCCTCCATATCTGGTACTTTCTTTTTCGGTTTTCTAAACCCTTTTTGCTCATTCTTTGCACGTAGCTTCTTAATCTGGATAACCTCACTGCCCTGTGCAGGTGCAGCAGCCCCCCAGCTACGATGCACTTCTCTTCCCAGCAAATCCAGAGCTTCTGTATCTTCTATCATTGCTTTACGAAGGTCTATGGTTTTTTCCAGCTCTCTTGCCAAATCACCTTTTAACTGCTGTTGTTCCTCTGTTTCTGCCAATTCTCTTATCTGTCTGCCTAAATCCTGTGTATCAAACCTAAACTTTTCTCTATTATATTCCACTTGTTCTGGTGTAAGATTTTTCTCAAATACACCATAAGCATCCAATGATGATTTCCCTTCTGTATGATATTTCTTTAATAACTTTGCCTTTTCAACAATAACACCTTCTCCAAACCACAAAATTAAATCATCACATTCCCGGACACAATCCTCATATAAACCAGCCTTATGATAAACCTTCGCCAGTTCATACCCCCACTCTTCCCGGTAGTCCACTGCTTTTAGCTGTTGAAGAGTGGCAATACGAACATAATAATCTACCCCCTTCGCCCGGTCAATGCCATATCGTAAAATATACTTATCCGGGCTATTGGGTGCCATATCTACAAATTCTCTGTAAAAAAATTCTGCATCTTCAAAATTCTCTGTTTTTACACATAGGTATGCTAAGCGGTACACCGCCATCTTCGTAGGTTTCTTTTCATAACTTCGATGTAACACATCCATGGCATCCTCATATTTCCCCATGCGTTCATATACACTTGCTATTACCTTCAAATCTACAATTGAAGTCACTCGTTCTATGTCTAAATCTTCAGCCATCTCATAAGCTTGCTCCAACTCCCCCTCATCTAGCAAACTTCGTATCTCCATACATCTCATGCTAATTCCTAATCGTCCCACGAACGCATCCTCCTCATGTAACAACTGCGACCATGATAATTCTCTTCGTACATAACTTCGTCAATAATCCCATCTTATAAATCCCTATAGAATTCCATAGTTTTTTGCAGTTCCTCTGTAATTTCTATCTTCTTTGTCTCATACGTACGATAACGTAAATCTAAATCTTTTATTTTCTTTAAACGTTCCCGGTTAAATTTCGCCATCGCCTCTTCAAATAATGGCTGTGATTGAACTTTCTCCCTAAGTTCTTTAGAAAACGGACAATAGGTTGCCAGCACTTCCCTTGCCACCTTATTCATACGTAGAGAACCTGTTGACTCATTTTTTATCCAAAGCAGGTAATCTATAACAAATACTTCTCTGGTATTTCCTCTTCCTTTTTGAATCTGCATTTTCAATTTTTCTTTTTTCTCCTCAGACAATGCACGATTCTTTTTATAGAACTGGATATAATCCACATATTCCGATGTCAATGATTTTACTTTTACGTCATTCCATGATGCTCCCTGAATTGTTCTGCAAATCTCCCAGCGGAATCTTCCACACACTCTTAAAAAGATATCTTCCATATCGGTTTCTGCAAAAACCGGGAATAGAAATCTTGCATGGCTGGTACGTTTCCTTCCCTCAATTTCCTGCCACATTGCTCCATTAGAACCATATACTGGCATAAGAATAATGTCCGGATACATTTCCTGTTGAATGTATTCTTTGTCAATACCTTTTTCTGGTGCAGTGTACATACTTTCTCTGTAGAACAGAGAATAATCCACAGAAACAATCTTTTTTATTAAATCATTTACCTTGTCAGTTGTCATCATGCTTTGATCCAGATGTCCCATAAATAAATCTTTGTATAAGATTGGCACAAAAATACTAATCTGTCCACTGACAATACGGCTGTTATAACGGAACATATTTGCAATTTCGTAGGATAACTTCTTTTTCACATCTGTCTGGGATGCTTTCATTTCGTCCTCTGTAATCTGCCCATTTTTCTTCATGTCACGAAGCGTCTCACTATAATCCATATCAAACTCGCTCTTAGAAGGTTCTTTCTTTCCTTCGTAAATTGCAGTCAGCCATTGTTTAATATTATATACTTTACAAGGCCCTGAATTATCATTTTTATCATCCAGACAATACAACTGAATCAATTGTTCCTTGCTAAGTAACCTTTCATCTACAAATCCATATAACAGAAATAAATCTATCAAGCGGTCTCCTGTTTTTTCTTCATAATCACGAATAAAGACAGCCTCATATAATTCATAAAATCCATTTGCAATATTTTTACGAAGTTTTCTTGCATCGTCACCTGCATCTGCTTTATCTTTCAGGCTCATGAATTTCAAAATATTTTGTTGGTAGCTATCGCATTTTTCCTGTGGAAGCTTAGAATATGCCAATAATTTTGACAGAGAACCAGTAAGTTCCTTTTCAATTGCCTCTGTATCTGTTCCTGCATAACGAATAGCAGTTTCTGCACTTACTCCATCTTCTTCATTTTCTTCTATATCACCAGCACTATGCATCATCTGGTGTACCTGTTCCATCTTAGCTTTATCAATGGCAAGTTTTTTTCCTGTTTTTCCTTGAAAAAATGTCTCTAGTTCTTTAATCTTTTCTGTGATTTCACTAAACAGCTTCATTACCGGCATTGTATCGCCCTTTAATTTTCTCAAATCTAATGCCATCTGTGCCACCGCAGTATACAAACATGCATTTTCACTGTGTAGAATTCCAGCAAATAAATTTTGTATATAATTTGCTAGTGCATCACATTGTTCGTGAATATCTCCTACAAGCTGCATCTGTTCTTCTACATGATGTATAGCAATCTGACTGCCATGACCATAATATTTTTTCTGTACATCCACAGGTAATGTTGCTGCTTCTACATAATACATGGCATTTTCAACATCACCTTCTATTTCCAGTTCTGGCATCTCTGCAATTGACGGAATCTTGACACAATTAAGACTATTTTTTTTCCCTATCTCCTGATAAGATTTATATGAGTTCTCCATAAATGCTTTTAGAGTTGCTTCCTCTTTCACAAGGGAATTGTATATTTTATACAATTCCACAATTTGTCTGCTCATAGCAGGTATCACGGTTCCACGGTACTCACTTTTGTTCTCTAATATATTTTCTAAATCCTCTGCTGTTTTTGCTGCAATTGGGAATATTTGTGCATCTTCTGCCACATAATAATTAGCTAAATAATTTCCTTCTATTAAATCACTTGCTCCCAGAAAACTTCCTGGTCCGCAAATTATCTTTGTCCCTGCATTGTATACCAATACTCTTCCCTTTACTAACAATCCAATGCTTTCTATCGCATTTCCCTGCACATAAAGAACAGTTCCCTTTGGTACTTGGTTTACTGCATTCATTGTCAATGCCATGATGTTATCCCCCTTTTATTCATTGTGGTGTCACCAACGGTGTTGTAGCCGTTTATCTGTAACAGTTCAACCGATGGCTGACCTATTACGGAATTGGGCAAGCTTCGCATGTAAATTGCCCAATTCCAATCCTGTTGTTTTAGTCTTTTTTACGGTCTGCACAGCGGAGTGTGCAGACCTACCTGAACTGTTATGTTTATCTTCAATTATGAATTTATATCTTTAAAATGGAAATTTTTAATTCCTTTTGCATAATCTTCTACAATATGACCTTCTCCAAACAACTTATATTTGTAACTTACAAGTCCTTCTAATCCTACCGGTCCTCTTGCATGAATTTTACCTGTGCTGATTCCTACTTCTGCACCAAACCCATAACGGAAGCCATCTGCAAAACGTGTAGAACAATTCTGATAAACTCCTGCCGAGTCTACTAGTTTCATAAACTCTTCTGCTTGTCCTTTATTCTCTGTTATAATACAATCTGTATGATGAGAACCATAATAGTTGATATGCTCTATGGCTTCTTTAATATCTTCTACCACTTTGGCAGAAATAATATAATCTAAATATTCTGTCTTATCATCTTCCGGGGTAGCTTCTACACAATCTACCAACGCAGCAATTTCCTTACTTCCCCGAAGTTCTACCTTCTTCTCACGAAAAGCTTCCTGTAATCTTGGCATTAATGTCCCTACAATATCTTTGTGTACCAGTAAAGTCTCTACAGTATTACAAGCTGATACATATTGTGTCTTTGCATCTAAAATAACCGGTATCGCTTTATCAATATCCGCATCTGCATCCACATAAATATGACAAATTCCGTCTGCATGTCCCATAACCGGAATCTTTGTGTTATTCATAATATATTGTACAAAAGAATTAGAACCTCTAGGAATAAGTAAATCTACAAATTCATGACAAGATAAAAGTTCTGCAATCTCTGAGCGAGCCTCTAATTGCATCATACTATTTTCCGGAATCCCTGCTTCTACTGCTGCCTGATAAATGGTTTGAAATAATATCTTGTTTGTTTGCATAGCCTCACTGCCACCTTTTAATATCACACAGTTGCCGCTCTTTATACAAAGTGCCGATATCTGCACCAATGCATCTGGTCTTGCTTCAAATATCACACCAATTACACCAATTGGACAAGTCTCTCTATATAACCGGAGTCCTTCATCTAATTCTCTTGCTAACTGAATTTGAAATAATGGGTCAGCCAGATTCACTAAATCCTTCATTCCGGCTACCACATCTTTTAGTTTGCCTTCGTCAAATTTTAATCTTTTTAATATGGGAGCTGCCACACCATCTTGCTCTGCTTGTTTCATATCTGCTTCATTTGCTGCAAATATTTCTTCTTTCGCCTGAAGTAATGCCTCACTAACTGCCAGCAACACTTTGTTACGAATCTCCTCAGATGTTGCCGCAAGCTTTGGTGATGCCAGCTTTACCTGTTTTATTTGTTCCAAAAAACCCATGTTCCCGCTTCCTTTCCTACATATCTATCATTTCAGACAACCACATAACAAATACAATATATAGTTGCCCTATTATTTGTTATATATTCTTATTAAAAAGTATAACATAGTTTTTTAGCAATGAAAAGAATAGTTAGACAGGATATCAAAAAAATGTAACAGTTCAGCCGAAGGCTGACCTGTTATGGAATTGGGCAAGCTCCGCATTAAAAATTACCCAATTCCAATCCTGTTTTAGTCTTTTTTACAGTCTTGCACAGCGGAGTGTGCAAGACCTACCTAAACTGTTAAAAAAATGTAACTATGTTACTGTTCACACCTGCGGTGCAAACAGTAACAAAAAAAATCCCAATGCTCTGCATCGGAATTCTATGATCATCAACTTTCTTTTATGATGGTGCCTCGCTTGCGAAGCATATAAATTTATTTTAAATCCACGCATTCTGCTTCGAATAACCCTCATAAGCGTTACCTCTGCAGTTAACTCAGTCCCGGCGACCTTACATCACATAAGAATTCTTGCTTAGTGCTGCTTTGTTCCCAACCTGACACGGTTCACAAGCTCCTATTGCGTAAGACCGAAACGTCAACGCCACTTACAGAGGGCAGCCTCACAAGAAATTACCCTAGGCAGAATATCACCCCCACTATAGCGGATTGTGGGTACAGGGCACCGCTGTCTCCCCGGCTGCGCGGAAATTTTATGACACTTTCATTTACGGTGATGCCTGCATCAGCAGACAAGTAAGTTTACAATATAGGCTTTTAGTATAACTTTTTTATGTTTATCTGTCAAGACTTTTTACATATTTTCTTTCATTTTTTCTATCAGTGAAAGTATCTGAACTGTTACTATTTTTTTCGATTAAATATTGGTGGAAAAATTCCAATTTTCACCCCAATCCAGTGATAAAAGAAAATAGTTCCTATCATACCAGCAAATGCTACTATCGGCAAAATACATTCTATAACCAATAAAATACCCATCATTTTATCAGATAATACTGTTGTACTGTAATCTGCCATACCATCCATATCAATATAAAAATCATCAACAACCTCATAATTTTCATTCCACTTCCGCATTAATGCATACGCCTCACTGTCTTCATGAACACAAACACCTGTTGGCAAAATCAGTTTATCCCTGTTACCATCTTTTACTTCTTGAAGCTTATTTTTGTTTAGTTTTATTGCTACAAGCCTATCACTATCTAATTTTACCACATTCCAGCAATTCTCTTTTCCCATAACAGTACCCATATTGTACAACTGTCCACTAGTCATCTCCATTGTAAAATATCCATCTGATTCTCTAAGTTCTTCCTCTGTTTCAAGTCTTGGCAAATCTTTGGTTGCATACCCGCCAATCTCACCATCAGATACTTCTGTTACTTGATTCAAGTATGGTTCCATCCTGTCAAGGGCTTTATTTAAAAATTCTGTCTTGTCATTTAATTTCATGATTCCAAAAACAGTCAATGACAACAACATAAGACAAACTGCCATATCCCATCTCATTCTTTTTACTCTCATTTGTTTTCTCCTTCTTTGTTTTCTGCTTTTCTTTGAGTTTTTCTATACATATTATCCTCTCCTCAATTATCCACAGCTTATATTGCAGACTGTTGTTGTCACAACTAGGATCCGTCTATCAGCTAACATCCTTTTAGGTTATTTGCAATTTTACTCTTCAATAATTTATAATAACATAAATATGTAATAATGGTAACAATAAAAACTGTGCCACAAAGTACAATAAGAATGCTATTCAAATAATCTGATATTGTAATCTCTATATTCATAAAGAATATTTGTTTCATAAGAAACTCAATACCTCTAACCCCTATACTTACTAAAAAGACCGAAAACAAAAATGTAAAGATAATCATAATCCATTCTCTTATCGTCACAAGCAGATAGACTTTTTGTGGACAAATTCCCATTGCCCGTAGCATACCATAAAAAGCAGTATTTTCTTGCATATCGATGTATATATTATTAATCAGGTTAAGAAGCACTGCTACTATCCCAATTAGGACAATAATATATATAACTTTTTCTATAATCTGTTTCATTTTTTCAATAAACTCATACTCCTCTCTTTCCCCATTATCCCAAAAGTTCCCTTTGCCAAACTTTTTAAGTTCCTTCTCTAAATCTGTTAATTGTGGAAAAGATGCTGTACATGCCTGTTCTTTTATATATACACATTTATATTTTTTATATATACCACTATTTCCAGCAATCCATATTTGATTTCTGGTATTGTTTGCACTCACCCTGAAAAAGTTACTATTAAAAATTCCTACTAAAGTATAATTGTCCAGTACATTTTTACCATCCACAAAAAAGGAAAGAGTTTTCCCTATATACTTCTCATAATTATCATATATGCCAAAACAATTCAACATATATTCACTCATCATCACTTCCCTATTTTTTTCCAAATATCTTCCATAAGAAATAATTGGTTCATTTGAAAACCGATAAAAAAATTCTTTTATAATCATTGGCGGTTCAAAGTTTCCTGATAATTCAACTGCAGATATTCCGAATGGCACAGAATAAATACTTTCGTCCATCTGATAGGGACGTTTTTCATCAATAAAATCATAAGAATAATCATCTTCCCCCTGATAACTTTTTCCATTAATATCCATACGGGCATGACTAATACTAAGAAAACTCCAATTTTCTTTTTTTAAAAAATCAAGCAAATCTATTTCGGCATATCTTAAAATTCCCTTTACCCAATTGTGCTTTTGCAACATTTGGGATAATTCATATTCCTCATTATAAATTATTTCCCCATCCTTGTCTAAATCTAAATAATGTGCCACATAACTCATGGATATTTGATTATTCAATAAATCATTATAATTCCGCTGAATTGCAAACACAAATATCCCAAGCAAACTGGTAATTGTTGCAATAAATAGTATATTAAGAAAAAACCGGAAATTCCGGCTTTTTTTCATCTTTATATCATAAAAACTTAATTTTAAACATTCCTTTATCTTCATAATTTCCATTCTTTCACTTTTATTTGTCAAGTTGTTACTTCCTATTAACTTTTTTCATCCACTTTCCCAATAAGAATAATAGGTTGCAAACAAAATAAAGTGCTAGTACACTCATTCCAGACAATTTACAATTTAACTCTTCCATTTCAAACAAATCTTTTATATACGATACAAAATATTGATTTAAGAAATATGCTAAAGTTGTTCCAAACAATAGGGAGATTCCAAGAACTATTTCTACCAACACACTATTAATTTTTATAATATCTATGTCTGTCATTCCTATAGACTTATTTATTTTCCAAAATTCCATTCTATGCATATAATATAGCTTATTTAGATTATTTAAGATTTGAAGGGACATACAGATTAAAATTCCAACTAAAACATACAACATATATAAAAAATACAACATCGACTGTATTGAGTTTTCATAAGAATCAACAATAAAATATTTTTCTTTTAGTTCTCCTATAATCCCCAACAAATCTTCAATGCTGCTATCACACTTTACCGAAAGTTCTAAATTGTGTGTTTTATCTTCCATAAACACTTCACTATACAGACATATAGGAATATACGCATTGGCTAACTCCATTTGTTTTTCATAAATTCCTTTTATAAAAAAATCCACTTCACCAAAATCATTTTTTAGTGTTAGGTGTTCTGAAACAGATAAGTCTAATGCCTCTGCAACACTCTCCTCTATCCACATAGGCATTATTGTAATCCTTTCATTATCTGCCTCCTGCCACCTTTCTCCATCTACTAAATGGTCATTAAGTTCTTGAAGTGTTTCACTATTATAGCCTTCCCTATATTGTTCAAAATTAAAAAAGGCAGCCTCTTCCATTATATTTTTCTTCTGATTTTTATTAAATCCTTGCATGTAATCTTCCAAATAACAATCTACTCCATAACTTTGTATTGTTATAGGTAACTTTAAAAGATAATCCAAATCTGTCGGATCTATATTTCCTATGCTAAAATAACATAAATCTGTATCTTTCACCTCTTTGTATATCTCTCCCGGTAAACAAATTGCCAGACTAATCACTAACAAAGTAATGGAAAACAATAACGAAACAATAGTTATATTAATACAAAAAAATAGCTTCCATAAATTGAATTCGTTCCATGCAACGGCAACTATTCTTTTAAACTTCATTATCAACTATCCTTCCATCTTTTAAAGCAATTTTCCGTCTCGCCCTATCTGCTTCTTCCTTACTATGTGTAACTAATACAATAGTCTTTCCATCACGATTTAATTCTTCAAATATTCTCATAATATTTTCTGTGTTTTCACTGTCTAAATTACCACATGGCTCATCTGCCAATATAATATTGGGATTATTTACCAATGCTCTTGCAATGCTCACTCTCTGCTGTTCTCCACCAGAAAGATTTTTTGCAAGTTCTTTTTCTTTATGTAATAATCCGACTTTATCTAATGACTCCTGAACTAATTTTTTTCGTTCTTTTTTGGGAACATCGGCAATTAATAATGGCATTTCAACATTTTTATACACTGTATATGCTTTTTCCAGAAAAAAAGACTGAAACACATACCCCATCTCTGAATTCCGTATACCTGCCTTCTCTTTTTCTGTTGTTTTACAAACCATCTTTCCATTAATATATACTTCTCCCTCTGTGGGTGTGTCAATAAGTCCAATAATATTTAACATCGTAGATTTTCCACTTCCGGATTTTCCAATTAATGCTACATATTCTCCCTTTTTTATATGTATAGAAACATCCTGCAATGCTTTTGTATGTGTCGGAAATGTTTTACTAATATGTTTGCATACAATCATGTTATCCCTCGTTCTTCTTTAAAAATTCCATATCATAAAAATTTAATGTTTCATGTTTTAAATCATATATCAGTGTTATAGATTCTTCCTCAATCTCCATATCAAAATAAACAGCTTGGGATTCTTCTGCATATTCCGAAGCATATTTACAAGAACATTCTTTCAATCCATCTACATTTACTTTCGTCATGCACTCTTCTAACAATTCTGCCTTTTCTTTTTCTGAAAGTGTTTTTCCTTCTGCCTCCTGTTTTTTCCCCTCTTTTAATTGCATCATCGCAGCCTTTTTTTCTTGAATAACAGACACATCAATATTATGAAAACTGATTTCATTTTTATTGATAGAAATTTCTGCCATTTCTCCATTTTTGTTTTGATATTCGTATGTAGCATAAGCTTCTTCTGTTATATTTTTTGAAAAACCACATCCAGCTATATTCAATATAACAACACATGCCATGTAAATTAATATTTTTTTCATCTTAACTTTCCTTTCTAAAACTTATTAACAAAACAAAAAAATAGCATATTTTCTTTCATTTTTCTTTTATTTCTAGTAACTAAACTCTATTTTTGTTTTTTCTCCATCCTTTGGAACTTTAAAAGATATTGTTACATTGAATCTCTCAGCTCCTGCAGATGTGTAAGTAAATGTAATAGTATTTCCCACAGCATAAGTACCACTATAACTTACTGCACTTCTGGAATTAAGATTATATACTCCATATCCTGTATCTATATTACTTGCACCTTTGATTGATGCTTTCTTGCTACTAGTATTAAGCTCAATATATGCACTAGTATCCAAATCCTCTATCTTTTTCTTGTTTCTCTCACCTTTATCGGTTCCTCCACAACTAGATAACATACAACAAACAAATATACATGATAATAACATGCAAACGATTCTCTTTATTCTCCTTTTCACCTGTTTCCTCCATATCCCAGAAAGAAAAATACGCTATTCTTCATTTTTTATATGTACAAATATAAATCAAAAATTGTTATTTGTACATCGTATAGAAGAATACCATTTTTTACATTTTTTGTCAATAATAATTAAATTTTTCCAATGTTAAATGTACACTCTATAAACAAAGTCTATCTTTTATACTCTTTTTTTAACATTTAGTTATATCAATTTTTTCTTGTGACATCTTTTTCTCCCGCATCTCCCGAAAAAAATCCTTCATCATCTGGCTACACTCTTCTTGCAAAACCCCTTCGGTAAGATCTACCCGATGATTAAACCCTTGTACCTGCAGCAAATTCAAAACCGAGCCTGCACAGCCTGCTTTCTTATTACGGGTTCCAATAACCACCCTTGGGATTCTTGCTTGTACAATAGCACCAGCACACATAGGGCATGGCTCCAAAGTAATATACATAGTACACTCCTCTACCCGCCAGTCTCCTAGTTTTTTACAAGCCTTTTCTATGGCTATCATTTCTGCATGTGCTAATGTATTTTTTTTCGTATTTCTCTTATTATATCCTCTGGCAATAATTTTATCCTTATGCACAATCACACAGCCTATTGGTACTTCATCTATAGCATAGGCTTTTTTCGCCTGTTTTATAGCCTCTTTCATAAATCTGATATCTTTATCCTGTTCCATATTTCCCCCTAAATTTTTTCATCATTATTCACCAATCCATAACGGTACATATCCTGCCACTGGCCACACAACATAACTGCGCCTTTGACAATTCCTTCTCTTTCAAATCCCACTTTTTCAGCCAGTGCAATAGATGGTGCATTTTCCGGGTGAATCAAAGCCTCTATCCGGTGCAATCCACTTTCTGCAAATATATAATCAATCAATTTACCTACTGTTTCTTTTCCAATTCCCCGATTACAAAACTTGTGGTGTACCTTATATCCTATCTGGCAGCTACAAAAAGCTCCTCGTTTTATCTCATGAAAATTTACACACCCTATAATTTGATTTGGATTATTTTTGTAAAAAATATAATATCGAAGCATCTTTCCTTTAACCGCAGCATTAAATTCCACTTCCAGCAAATTCCTCTGATAATGTTTTGTGTAGAAATTATTATCTCTTTTTGCTTCCCAAATATCAAAATGTAGTTGGTTCTCTTGATAAAAAACAAGCACCTGTTCACAATAATATGCAGGGAGTACCTTTGCAAGGTACTCCCCAAATTCATACTGTAAATTCAAACTATTTCCTTTTATATACAACTATTACGCTCCTTTAAAAATTGAATAAACTCCTGTTCATTGATGGGCTTTGAGAAATAATATCCCTGCAAATACTGTACACCCATACGAATCAGTTCATTCTTCTGTTCTTCTGTTTCTACGCCTTCTGCTACAATACGCACATCAATATCATGAAGCATATTTACGGATAAAGGCAATATGGATTTTACTCTCTGGTTTCCCTTTCCAAAATAGGTCCACACAATCTCCTTATCCAGTTTTACAATTTCAAATGGAAATTCCACCAGATATTGCAAATTAGAGCATCCTGAACCATAATCATCTAACGCAAAAGAAGCCCCATAATCCAAAAGCTGCTGCATATTCTGTATCAGGCATTCACTGTTATCAATCGCTGAGGTCTCTGTCACTTCAAAATTAATAAATTTAGGAGGAATCCCATATTCTTCAATTAATGCATGAAGTTGTTCATATAAATCTGTCTGCATACACTGATTACCAGACAAATTCACCTCAATATACTCTAAACCATAATCCTGTAATTTTTCCTGCTTTACAAATCCGCATATCTTACGAAGAATAATATTCTCCAACTGTAAGATCAAATGTTCCTTCTCTGCAATTGGAATAAATTCTTCTGGCGAAACAAAACCAATGGTTTCGCCATCCTTCAACCGTACCAATGCTTCCGCACAAAGAAAATCATCTTTTTGTGTAGAATATATTGGCTGATAAAATATCTCTATTCCATCCGTCCGGATAGCTTCCTCCACCAAACGCCTTACATCCTCATAACGTTTCTTCTTCTGAAAGAATTCTTCATTAATAAACTGCAATACATTATACTGCTTATAGTAATTCCCCATAACAAAATACTTGATAATAGAGTTAAATTCTTCTACGGTATGTATTCTTCCTGGAAAATCAAAGGAAAGCATTTCTGCCACAATCTTTACCGGCTCACGCATACCTTCTACTTTGATTCCATCCTTGAGCCATCTCTCTACCATCTTATCATTTTCTTCTGCTTTGGAAATATCATTAAACAAAATGTAAAGTTTATCTTCTTCACGAAATACATCTGTCTTTGGAATCTTAAATAATTTCTGACACAAACTGCTATATACATGCTTTTTATTGTCTGCCGAAAAACCATCCTTTATATTCTCAAAATCACAGATTGACAAAAATAATACAGAAAACGGCTTGCCTCGTGTAATTCGCTCATTAATCATAACCATAAGCCCTTCATGATTAAATGCCATTGTAGTTTTATCAATATAGTAATCCGGCGATTGTAATGTGAGAAACACCGCTGTAAGTATAATTGTCACAAGAAAATATATAATCAGATAATTAGGTACAAATACCACCTGTATTACAGTTCCAACCACCAATATAGCAGCAAAAGCCACCACACATATCTTCTGCATCTTTCCAAATCTTTTTTTGTCCAACAACATACGGATACACGCATAAAGTCCATAAATAGCAGGTGAAATATACAAGATACTATGCAATGGTCCATATTGATAGGTTCCTTGTTCATTAAAAGAAAATACCCAATTAGTAAAAGGAGTAGAAAGCACTAGAAAATAATATATTATAGATATACCACTCAGTATATAAAAAAACAATCCTTCCTTTTCTTCTTTCTCTTTAGTCGCAATGACTACATACACCAAAAACAACTGTACCAATATCTGCTGCACCAAGTAAGCTGCAATATTCAATCCCCAGTGAATATACAAAGACACGACATTCTCTCCTGTATGTATATTCTCATAATTTATTAAATTTGCACTTATTGCATCCACGATATTCAAGATCAACATAAGTACGATGCCCCAATAAAATATCTTATTCTGTATAATATCCAACTGCCGCTTTATACTCACAAGCAATAATATCAGAACAAGAAAAAATATGGATGCAACTTCAAAATATGCATTATAATTGTTCATTCTGACACCCCCTCATGTCCTTCTCGTCTAGTATCTGTATCCCAATAGAGGAACATACTCATTTATCTATTTTAACATATTTATATATTTCCAGCAAGTTTTTTTGTTACTTTTGTTCAAAAAACAAAGTAACAATTCAACCATGCTATTGGTATTTTGCCAGAATATACAGATTAATCCCAAAATATGCCATTACTTTTTCGTGCAAAATCAATAAATACGTTTCCACCAATACCCAAACCCGGCATTTTCCTTTTTACGAACTGGTTTAAATTCTTCAAATCCAAACATATTTGCCATAAAACGTTCCCGATAGTGACTATTTCCTGGCACACCTATTGCATAAATGTTTCCTTGTTCTCCGTCTAATTTCATAAACAGGAGGTGTCTGTAACAATAATATCCATGTAAAAGAAAACTATTATTAGCAAGATACCAATATTCCATAGGAAACACACCAATATCTTTTGGCTCAATTCTTACAGAAGCCTGTACCTGTTGGTCAAAAAACGGACACATTGGTGTATATTCTGATAAAATACGTTCTCCTTCTTTCCATTTGCGTGGTTCCTCCTCCTTGTTTTCTCTTTTTATTTTTTCAAACCTCTTCTGCATTTCCATACGACGCTGTTCAAATAATTCCCAAATAGATTCCTCTTTTTCCTGTTCATCTACAATGACTTCATCATCTCTTTCATATTCTATATTCTCATTTTCCTGGACATCCTCTTCCATAATCTCCTGCCTGTCCTCTAATTGTTCTTCCTTATTTTCACAATTATTTTCTGCTTCCTGTTCATCTGGTTCTTCTGCCACAAACTCTGCTGCATAAACCATTTCCTCTTCTTTTTTTAGAATATCCAAACCATCCAGAGTCAGAGGAATATTATCCCACTGAGTCGCACAAAAACGCTCTAAAGTTTCTTGATTATCCTCTAAACTTTGTTTTGGCACAAAGAGCAACCCACTCATATCAAGAAAGCGGTATTTTGAGGAAAGCTCTTCTGTGTTTCCCAGAAACAAGCCTTCTCCAATACCGCTTATCACTTTTACCGTGCCAAAAGGTATCGTATGTAACTCTGTATTTTCCCTCACAAAACCATATACCATTAATTCTTGCCCTTCCAGGCACATATTTTTCAAATGAATTTTCATCTTGTATTGGTGGTTTTGCAGTGCCAGCTTTACAAATCCGATATTTGCACCTTTTTCTTCCTGTATATACTCATAAATATAAGATACCATTTTTTGATACATAACAACCCTCCACACATGTACTTTGTAACAGTTCAGATACCTTTACTGTTGCCATACTTCCTACTTTTCTTTTCTAAATATATGAGAGTTGTTGCAAAAATATACCTATGTTTTACTTTATAACTGTTCAGAATCATGAACAGTTACCTTTACTTTTTCTTATGATACAAAGCTACCATTGTATCATAACGTTTCTGTGCCTGCAAACATAATCCAAAGCATATATCTATATCTTTTCTGCCCTCTTTTAAAGCCCGGTGGTAATAAGATTTTTCTATATCCTCTATGATAACGGGGGTGATTCCCAGCCATAAACATTCTTTGAACATAATCATTCTGGCAATTCTCCCATTACAATCCGGAAAAGGACTTATTTTTATCAAATCACGGTGAAAAAAGAAAATATCCTCTACATAAATATCATCTTTACTATTATATTCTTCTAAAAGTTTCGTAAGTTCCTCTGAGACCTTTTTCGGTTCTGTAGTCACAATCTGTCCTACCATATTTTTTCTCATCTTAAAATTACCAGGTTTTTCTCTGGACGCACTATAGGTATCTTTTTTCATAATTATGTGATATTGTCTTAACATTTCTTCTGTAACCGGCTCTGTTACATGTTCTAACATATAATCAAAACAAGCAAAATGATTGTTTGTTTCCCGGATATCATCTAATGTAACAGGTTCATTGGTATACAGATCTACTCCTCCACCACTTTCTCCTATAAATCCCACTTGTGATTCTGATAACCGGAGTCCATCTAATACTCCAGAATGATATGTCAATTTATTCTTGGTCAGATTATAAAAAGTCGTGTATTCCATTATTCTGCTGGCATCTGACTTTCCATCCAATAACATTTCTAATACGCTAAGTCCCATAATTTCACTCCTTAATTGCAACCAACACTGTAACTATTCATGGTTCTGAACAGTTACCCAACACTTCACTAAGTTTTGCAAATTGCTCTAATGTAAGTGTTTCTCCTCTTACAGTAAATGGCAAACCCATAGTTTCTAATGCCTTTGTAATCACTTCTTTAGAAAAATTTAACTCTGGTGAATTATTTAATCCATTTACCAAAGTTTTTCTTCTTTGGTTAAAAGATGCACGAATTAACCGAAACATTAACTTCTCATCTGTCACTGTAACTGGCGGTTCCCTATGTCTGGTAAGACGGATTACAGCCGATCCTACTTTAGGTCTTGGCATAAAACAATTTGGAGGCACATTTGCTACTATATATGGTTCTGCATAATATTGTACTGCCAAAGACAATGCACCATAATCCTTTGTTCCTGGTCCTACCTGCATACGGTCTGCCACCTCTTTTTGTACCATAACTGTAATATTCTCAATAGGCACATGACTCTCAAACAATCCCATAATAATTGGTGTTGTAATATAATAAGGTAAATTTGCTACTACCTTAATTGGCTTTCCGGCATTTCTCTCCTGAACAATTTTCTCAATATCTACTTTAAGAATATCATCATGAAGTATTGTAACATTATTATATTCTGATAGTGTGTCCCCTAAAATTGGTATTAAATTTTTATCTATTTCTACTGCAACAACTTCCCTTGCATGTTCACATAAATATTGTGTCATTGTACCAATGCCTGGTCCTACTTCTAACACCATGTCATCTTTGGTAATCTTTGCTGCGGAAATAATTTTGTCTAATACATGGGTATCAATCAAAAAATTTTGTCCAAATTTTTTTTGAAAATTAAATTGGTACTTTTGTAATACTGCTATGGTGTTTTGCGGATTTCCTAAACTTGCCATACACTATATCCAACCTTTCATCAATCATCTGTCCATCCTGTTTACTTCCATATGGTAGTTCCGGCGTTACTATTTCGCAATGTTTAAGCCCCTTCAACGAAGGCGAATTATTATAGGCTTAAACGTAACTGTTCATGGTTCTGAACAGTTATGTTCTGGCTTATGGAAGTTGATACATTTTTTTTGCATTCTCATAAGTAACCTCTATAACTTCTTCTTCTGAAATTTTTCGTAATTCCGCAATTTTTGCTGCAACATACTTAAGATTGAAAGAAGAATTTCTTTTTCCCCTGTTTGGAACCGGTGCAAGGTAAGGACAATCTGTTTCCAATACTATACGGTCAAGAGGCATATATTGTACTACTTCTTTTAATTTCTTAGCATTAGGAAAGGTCACTACACCCCCAATACCTAGGTAAAATCCCATATCCAAATATTCTTTTGCAATTTCTACACCATAGGAATAACAATGAATCACGCCCCCAATGCTTCCTCCATCACAAGCTTTTATCATATCAAGCGTATCCTTTGCTGCATCTCTGCTATGAATAATCATAGGTAGTTTTTTATCTCTTGCAAGTTCCATTTGTCTCTCAAACCATATTTTCTGTATTTGTGGCTCTGGTTCTTTCCAATAATAATCCAGTCCAATTTCTCCAATTGCTACCACTTTAGTTTGATCTGCCATGTTAGAGAGCCATTTAAAATTCTCTTCGTTTAACTCTGCTGTTTCATTTGGATGTACTCCCACTGCTGCAAAAATATACTCATAACGTTCTGCCAATTCTAATGATGCCTTGGTGGAAGAAAGGCTGGCTCCTACATTTACCACATAACCAATCCCTTCTTCTTGCAATTTTATTAACAAATCATCCCTATCTTCGTCAAACTTTTCATCATCATAATGGGCATGTGTCTCAAAAATCATGTTTCACCAAACCTTTCTTCAAATAATTTTTCCTATAAAGTAAGTAGACATGCCCCATTTGTGAGGCATGCCTAATCATCATTTGGCTATTTTAGCAGTTTTCGGCAATTACGTATAACAATTTCTCACTATCTGCCCAACCAAGACATGGATCTGTGATAGATTTTCCATATACGCCATCACCAATCTTCTGGCAGCCTTCTTCAATATAGCTTTCAATCATAACACCTTTTACCAAAGAACGAATATCATCAGAATGTGTTCTGGAATGTAATACATCCTTAACAATACGAATCTGCTCTTTGTACTTCTTATCAGAGTTTGCGTGATTTGCATCTACTACACAAGCAGGGTTTACAAGATTTCTTTCTCCATAAGCTTCAGACAATCTCTGCAAATCTTCATAATGGTAGTTTGGAAATGCTCTGCCATACTGGTTTACAGCACCACGTAAGATACAATGTGCGTATGGATTACCATCTGTACGTACTTCAGAAGAACGATATAAAAAATGTTGGGAAATCTGTCCTGCCAATACAGAATTCAGCATAACATCAATTCCACCACTGGTAGGGTTCTTCATTCCTGCTGCAATATCCATTCCACTTACTACCAGACGATGCTGCTGGTTTTCAACAGATCGGGCACCTACTGCTACATAAGACAAAATATCAGACAAATATTGATAATTCTCCGGATATAACATTTCATCTGCACAAGTCATGCCACTGACTTCTGCTGCCTTAATATGCAATTCACGGATTGCAATCAATCCGCCTAAGATATCTGGCTCTTGCTCTGGATCAGGCTGATGCACCATTCCTTTGTAGCCCTCTCCTGTTGTTCTTGGCTTATTTGTGTATACACGAGGTACAATGATAAGCTTGTCCTTTACTTTTTCATTTACCTTTGCTAAACGCTCTAAGTAATCGCAAACACTATCACTATTATCTGCGGAACATGGTCCAATAATAACAAGAAACCTGTCATCTTTTCCCGCAATAACATCCTTAATCTCCTGATCTCTCTTTGCCTTCAATTCTGCAATATGCTTTGGTACCTTATATTCTTCTCTTATCTCATCTGGTGTAGGTACTGGTTTTTTGAAAATGATTCCCATTCTTTCTTCCTCCTAAAAATACTATAAAAACCCAAAGTGTCAGTTACTACGCACTAAATGCTCTTATAACCGCCTGCTATGTATCCGCATTCCGAACTATCGCCCTATTAGCTCTACACATCAGGTTCTACGATAGATATTTTACCAACATACTACGTATAATGTCAACATCTATTGGTTTTACCAAATAATCTGTCATTCCATTAGCAAATGCTTTTGCTTTATCTTCTGAAAATGCATTAGCACTCATGGCTATAATTGGAACTTCTGTGGCATATTTTCCTCCGATTGCCCGGATATCTGCTGTTGCCTCCAAACCATTCTTTACTGGCATACGAATATCCATTAGCACCACATCATAATAAAAATCTCCCATTTCGAGGAACTTTTGTACAGCCAATTCTCCATTCTCCACACAATCTACTTTCATTTTAGCCATTTCTAATAATGTTATGGCAATCTCCTGATTCAATTCATTATCTTCCACCAATAACACTCTTTTTCCTTCCAGAGAAACCTCTTTATCCACTTTTTGTCCACTTTTTTCACATGTTATCCACATTTCCTTAGGTTTATCCACAAAATTCATCTTGATTTCCACTATAAAAGTGGTTCCTTCTCCTTTTTTACTTTTTGCTTTCATGTGTCCACCCATTAAATTTACCAGATTCTTTGTAATGGATAACCCCAAGCCGGTTCCAGCAATTCCCTGGGCACTGGTGGCATTTTCTTGTTCAAAAGGATTATACATATTTTTCATAAATTCTTCACTCATACCGCTTCCTGTATCAGACACTGTAAAGCAAATGTAGCTTTCCCCATCTCCTTTCCGGCTTTCCTTTACAGAAAGACTGACTGTTCCGCCTTTATTTGTAAACTTTATTGCATTAGATAAAAGATTTAACAATACTTGATTGATCCTCAAACGGTCTCCAATATAGGCAGATTCAAAATTGCTCTTCTTTTCAATTGTAAAATAGATTTTCTTTGCCTTTGCCTGTGGTCCTATAATATTTTGAATATTACTTAAAATATCCTGCAAATAAAATTCTTTTTTTTCTATCTCTACCTTGTTACTTTCAATTCTGGACATATCCAGAATATTGTTAATAAGTGATAATAAATAATGTGCTGAAGTGTCTATTTTGTTCAAATAATTTCTTACACTACCTGGTTTGTCCGTTACCGTTTTTGCAATCTCATTCATACCAATAATGGCATTCATTGGTGTACGGATCTCATGAGACATACGGGATAAAAAGTCAGATTTTGCAGCACTTGCCTTTTCTGCAGTAGCAAGAGCATCCTTCAGATTCTGTTCCATCTCCTTACTTTTATCAATGTCACGCCCAAAAATATAAAGTAATAGATCTTCATTTAACGGATTGTCAATACGAATTACCACAAGAGAAAGCCAGTGATAATTTCCATCTTGTCCCATTTGCCGCAATTCCATATTTATCTCATTCTTGTCACCAGAAAACTGCTGTCTGAGATTTTCCCTATCAAAATTTTGCAAAAAAGAATCCCTGTCTTCTGGATGTATATAAAGTGCGGTATCCAGAATTGAGTTGGAAAATATCTCTCCTTCCAGATGGGTGCGAAATACCAAATTGTCTTGTGCCAAAACAATATATGTGTTCTCAGTAACATTTACAGAAAGTAACAACGGATATACACTGACTACTGCCCGGTTAAGTTTTTGACGCTCCAGCAAATCCTGTGTTTCTTTTCTTTTTTGCTCTGTCACATCACAGTAAGTGGCTACAACCATTTGTTTTCCATCCTCTTCCAACAAAAATGCCCTTACTTCTTTACATTGAATGGTGCCTTTTCTTGTATAAATGTAAAAACTATCTGTAACCATATTCTCTTTATTTTTTGCACTTTTTTGCAAACATCGTCTGGAGAATTTATTGATAACCCTTTCTTTATCCTCAGGTAAAATATATTTTTCCAAAACATTTTGTACCAACTTAGTGTAAGTACCGCTTTTGGGAATTTGGCTCCAATCCAGCTCTTTATTTATAACAGTCATTTCATAATGATCTTCGCCTATATTTATATCAAAAATACAATCGCAGGAATGACTATATATAAAGGCATATCTTTTTTCCAAATATTCCTGCTGGCGTTTTATTTCCTGTTCTTCCTTGGTAGCAAGATGCTCATTCATAGTAATGATATAGGCGTTCTTATTTTCCCACACAGTTTTTGAGGCTGTGGTCTCTATTGCCATTTTAGAACGGTTACTGCAAAAAATCCGGCTTGCTGTACTTTTTTCTGGATTTTCTTTCAATTGTGGCAGTACACAATGTTCACAAATCTGGTTTCTGTTGTAAAAACGTTCATAACAGGTTTTACCACACCGGTTTCCCTGTAATTCTTTTGCAGCAGTATTATTATAATAGTAGAGTTCATAAGTTGTCTGGTCAACCACATAAATTCCTGATATGACACTATTGATTAGATTTCTGGTATTGGCATAATAGGCTTCCATTTGCAGTGCTGTACGGCGTTTCCGAAGAGAATCTCCAAGAAGCCTCGACATAAATACCAAAAAATCTATTTCTTCCTGCACCCACACTCTTGAACCACTACACATTCCAAAAACAATAAATCCAAGTTTTTCATCATCCTTTTGCATTCCTGCCTGCAAAAAAGCAGTAAATTTTTCACCACTAGCATGATTTTGTACAGCTTCAGACATTTTTGTCACATCACTACAATAATAAAACCCATCTGTATTATATACAAAATCTTCTTCCTTTTGCCAAGAAGGTAAATTTTGTGCCTCTTCTATGGTATTTTTAATACCTTCTCTTACCCATTGACAGGTATTAGAGATATGATTCTGGTCTATGCTGTATTCCCAAACCATAATTTTATCTAACTGAAATACATGTCCTAAAAATTCTATTGCCTGATTAATTCCTTCTCTTTCACTTTCTGACTTATATATTTTTTCCAAAAAATCCGTCCAAATTCGCCCAGTATCATACTTTTTCTTATTTTTATCCCTTTGTTCATTGCTATGACGGATTCTATACCTCTCACTTTCCAAATTTTTATTATAAAAAACAAACTTATTCTTGCCTGTGTGCTTTGCATGGCGAAGAGCTGTATCTGCTTCTTTTAAAGCATCTTTGTATGGTATAGTCTTTTCAATTTCTGTAACACCTATACTGGCTGTAATTGCTTTATTCAAATTTAGTTGTTCTGATAAATTCCAAAGAATATTCTGTACACGCTTTGCCAAAACTTTTGCCATATCCCTATCTTCTACCTGCCGCACATACAACAAATACTTATCGCTTCCCAGATACCCTACCACGCCATCTTCATGAAAATGAACTAACAACTCTTTTGAAAATAGCTGCAGCAAATCTTCTGCTGCCACCAGTCCATAAGCACTCTGAATTATCTTTGTATTATCAAGATCTATAAGATATAAGGCTCCCCTGTTTCCAAGACCAATATGCCTAAATTCTTTTGTCAACACTTCTTCTATGGCGGTTTTGTTATGTACTCCTTCCACACTTTCTGTTGCAATCTGATGCTTTATTAGAACCTGCTCTCTTTTCTGTCTGTCAATATTTCTCCAAATTCCTACCGCTTTCACATTTCCAAGACTATCAATCACATGACGGTATACAACCTCACACCACTCATACTTACCATTTTTATCGGGCCATTGTAACTGAATATACCGGGTCATATCCCCATAATCCAATATGCGACGGAACTCTTCCAACCTTGATACATTCTTGGCATAGGTTAGATAATTCTTACAGGCATTTTTTACAAAGTGCGGAATCTTTGGCTTTCTATCATATACCTGCTTATATTTATCCGAAAAATACATAGTATCTGTAGTCATATCATATTCAAAAGGAATTTCACAAGATAATTCCTGTAATACTTGCCGAATGTTTTCGTCATTGGAATTTATCATAATTGTCACCTCATTTCCTTTCATTAGACTTATATGTGTGGAATAAACCGTAACAGGTAACAGTTCAGCTGGGGGCTGCTCTGTTACGGAATGGGAAAAGGAGACTGTGCATAGACAACAGCCTCCTCCATCTTCATTTCTAAAGTTTTTAATCGTTTAAATAAGAATCCAAAAACTCTGGAAACCACATGGATATCTCTCGCTTTGCATGTTCCACAGAATCTGAACCATGTACTGTATTGTCTGTCTTACCGCCACCATATTTGAAACGAATTGTGCCTTCTACCGCTTCGGAGGGGTCTGTAGCACCATTGACACGTCTTACTGTATCTACAGCATTCTCACCCTCTAAAATCATAGCAACTAATGGACTTCTTGAGATAAAATCGACTAATTCCTGATAAAATGGTTTGTCTTTCAAATCAATATAATGCTGGCGGGCAAACTCCTTATTCACATGAATCATCTTTAATGCTAAAATCTTAAGCCCTGCCTGCTCATAATCATTTAAAATCTCACCTACATGATTCCCCTCTACCCCATCCGGCTTTACCAGTGCTAATGTCTTTTCAACCATATTCTATACTCCTCCTTATACTGGGTTCACTTATCTTGTATCCCCTTATTCTTATAAATTCAAGTATAACACATTTTTCCTTTTTTGCAAACATTTCCCACAAAAAATCAACAAAAAATGTACTATTTTTTTATTATTTTCACAAACATCTTATACAAATGTTCGTCTGCCACATTAGTGTACTGTCAGTAACAGGTCACCTCTGGCTGAACTGTTACTACTGTCATGATTGTATGCTTTATGGTCTTTCTTCTGCCCGAAGTTTCTCCATTTGAGACAAAAATGTATTCTGATGCATATAGATAAACAACTGTAAACTATATCCATAATTTCTTACAGCTTCTACATCTCCTTCGTCTAATAGTATATTCCAATATTGGTCAATATATACATATTCCATAGAAAAATCTGTGACCTCCATAATATACCGGCATGTGCGAAGTTTTTTTTCTGCCTCTTCTTTTTCTACGAAAGATATATTTTGTCCCATCTTTTTTAAAACATCCTTTAATCCAAACTGTTCTTTATCTTCCACATACACTTTATGTAATCCATCCAAAAGCAGATTTACTTTTTTCTGGTTTCCGTCATTAACAAGAATCTTATCTGGTGAAGCTTTTCCACGAACAAGCATCATGGCATCTAAAAAAGCTGACATAATTGTCTTTGCTACATTATGTTCTTCCCGGTACATGCTTTCATAAAAGGCATCAAATACAGAGCGGAGCTGGTAAAAACTCATCTTCTCCCATTGTTCTCTCTTTGTATATTTCATAAAAAAGTTCAGATGATTTCTCCACATATAATAAGTAGAAAAGGTATTTTCCTTTCTTACATTGGCACTCATCTCATGATATACTTTAGATCCTCCATAAGCTGCCACCTGATACCCTGCTTGTCCTACCAGATATCCCCATTCCATATCATCCCAGTATATGAAATTGTCTTCTGGCATCATTCCTACATTCTTTACCACCCTGGTTGGCATCATCAAAGAACAGGCTGCTACTGTATCACAATATACTACCTCTGGAATATCCGGGGTATCCAACCTGTCTGCATACAAAGTTTCTGCTGAACAACTTTCAAAATGTATCTTTAATCCCATTTGCTGCACATATTCCGGTGCATGCATGTGATACACTTTAGAACCCACCATTCCAACTTTCGGATTCTTTTTTAAAAATTGGTAAAGAGCTCTTACTGCTCCTTTTGTCACTTTCACATCATCATCCAGACACATAAGATACTTATATCCTTCTTCCAATACCTTCCGTATTCCCCGGTTAAATCCTCCAGAACCTCCCAAATTCTCCTCATTTTGCAATATGGTTACCTTATCTCCAAATTTTTGGGTTACTGCCTCCACCGAATCATCTGTAGATGCATTATCTACCATATAAATATCAAAATCTTCTGTATCTGACTGCAATACCGACTCAATACACCGGCACACATACTCTGACTTGTTATAACTACAAATTACTATTCCAATCGACTTCATGATATAATCCTTTCCTTATATTTATTATGTCATAACTGCAAGCAGTTATGATAGCATGAGTGCCACCTCAAAGCCTGTTTTAGTCTTTTTTACGGTCTTGCACAGTGAAGTGTGTAAGACCTACCTGAACTGTCACGGCAGATTGTACTCTTGCTCTATGCGTTTATTATACCATGATTCTTTGGAAAGTTTAAGTCTTTATAATAGGCGAATATTTTGTTATGAACCCCTTGGGTTATTTCCTTTTTTCCTATTTATAATCTGTCAAAATATCTTTCAGCCTTAGCTCTCCTATATTCAAACTATATCCCTCCTATACCAGTTTTATTTTCGCACTCTTCCTGATTTAATTATATCATAATAAACAAAACAGAGAAAGAGACCAGACTCCTTCCCTGTTTTGTTTATTATATCCTTATTTTTTAATCTTTACTTTTGCACCTGCTCCAGCAGTTTTTAGCACTTTTTTATAAGAAGATAATTTCTTACTTGGCACTTTTATTACTGCTTTTGAAAAAATACCCTTAAATGCTTTGCTTCCAACTGTTTTAGAAGTCAGCTTTGTTGTCTTAATGGTGATACTCTTTAATTTCTTACATCCATAAAATGCCTTTGCACCAATTTTACTTACATTGGAAGAAACCGTTACCTTTGTAATCTTCGTATTATTCTTAAATGCATTAGCTGCAATAGAAGTTACTTTATAAGTAATACCATCTATTTTTACTGTAGAAGGAATGGTAATGCTTGTTGCCTTAGCATTTGTATTTTTTGTATACTCTACCGTTCCATTCTTTGCATCTGATTTTGTCACCTTATAAACAGCTTTTGTCTTGGTGTCTGTTAGCTTTTCTCCTTTTGCTGGAACCAATTTTTCTGGTGCTTTTGTTGTTAAGTCTATAGTAATTGGCTCTGCCACTGCATTGGAACCATACAGAGATGTATATCCACTTCTATAAAGAATTGCTAACTTATCATACATTTTAGAAAATAATAAAGGATTAAAGTTTGAAATATTAAATCCGCATCCTGATAAATTCATAGTTGCAATTTCAAGACCAACCGGACTGGTTCCTCTTTGGGCAAACCCTTCTGAAGCAGAACCTGTTCCATTCAAATCTATCGCATATCCGGTCTTAGGATTTACCCCTGTTTTTCCTGTTTCAGGATCATGATACTTTGTGATAATCAAGCTGGTACTGTTAAAGAGACAACCATCCCAATTTTTCTCATTCCAATAATTTACATCAGTAACATCTGGAATAGTATCTCCAGCAGTATATGTACCATCACCGCCTAACAAGTTACATGTAATCGCTGCCATACCATCCCTGTCTGTATAGGAACTAATTCTTGTTTCACGATACCACGGATTTCCGGTTGTTGCTGTAGGATGGATAAATAAAGTACATCCCATGGCAGCATAATACCTGCCAAGCTCAGGATAGAAATGACCATCCCTACAAATATCAATGCCTACCTTGCCCCATTTTGTTTCCAACATATATGGATTGTTTCCACATACAGACCATTTTGATTCGGAACCTGCACGGTGGATTTTTTGATAAGAATCTATTTTTCCATCCGGATATAAAACTGCTGCTGAATTGTATACTTTTTCTACACCATTTTCAAAAATCTGACCATCTTTATCCTTTTCTGTCATACCAAAGATAATATACATATCATACTGTTTTGCATATTCGGATAACTCATTTGTTGACTCACCCGGAATAGTTTCTGCCGTATATACCTGCATTGCCACACCATATTTCTTATAAAATGGATCTTCTTCTGGTGTTTTATAAGAATATCCAGACAATACAGTCTCTGGAAATACAAGAATGTCTACACCTTTTTCTCCTGCTTCTTTAATATACTGAATCATCTTTTCTTTTGTTGTTTCTTTATCTCCCCAGACACCCACCATGTTTACAACGGCTGCCTTAGGTCCATCTGTTACATTGGAAGAATACTTTAATGTTTCACCCGCTGCCTGCTTATCTGCTAATTCCTTATAAAGTTTTGTGTACATCTCAGGATTAAAGTCCTCATTTGTACAGGTGCTTCCTGTTGATGCTGTTAGTGCAGTATCATTTGTCAAAAGACCTGTTGTTCCTGTAAGAATATCTGCATCCGTTGTTGCAGTTCCTCCTGCTGTAGCTGCACCTGCATAATATTTTGCTCCATTGAATGTACCTTGCATAATAACACTACCACCTGGAAAATTGTAATTGCCTGTTGAACCATCTTTTCCTACAAGGTTTGCACTTAACAAGGTATACCCCTCTCTTGAAGTATTACTTTCCAAACGGTTCTTGTAGTACCATTCCCAACCTTCATCATCTATTGTTCCGTCACCATCAAGGTCTTTGTAGCTTCTTGAGGTTGCAGTCGGATTTACAAGAATGTTACATCCCATTGCTGCATAATATCTGCCAAGTTCTGGAGTTGCGTATGTATCATAGCAAATACTTAATCCGATTTTTCCATATTTCCCTGCGTCAATTAATACTGGAGTTTCACCTGGAGTACACCAGCTTCCTTCTACCGGAGTAATCTTTTGATAGGCTGTTACTTCACCTTCCGGGGAGCAGGCAAATGCTGAATTGTATGCATGTTCCTTATCACCTTCAACGGTCTGGGTTGCACCATATATAATCCACATATCATAGTCATCTGCAATCTTTGTAAAGGTCTTTGCTGTTGGACCATCTAATGGCTCTGCATTTTCTATAGGCATCTTATATGTATCAGAAGTTGAATCGCTGGAAGATGCATAACCCGTTACACACATTTCTGGGAATAAAAGAATTTTTACACCTTTGGTATGTGCTTCCTCAATATAGGTCTTCATGCTTGCAATATTTGCCTCTTTATCCCCCCACTTAGGAGCAAAATTAACAACTCCCAATTCATTTGCTTCAAATTTATAACTACAGGATGGCTGGGTAAGTCTCTCACTTCGCTTATATTCTCCTGAAATTGCATAAGCAGTTGTTGCCGATGTTCCTGTGAAAACAGTTGTAACAGTCATGGATAATGCAAATCCAATTGCTGCTATTTTTTTAGCGAATGGTATCTTAAATTGTTTTATCATAAGAGTATTCCTCCTTTTTGAATACAATATCAGACAGTGTAAGTAATATGTGCACATTGTAAAAGAAACAAAAAGGAGCCACACTTTTACCATGTGACTCCTTTGTCTGAATTATTTCTTTATGTCAGAAAGTTTATCATGAAAATTTTTCCATGTCAACTTCCATTTTTTGGTGTTCCTGTTTTACTCTGCACCTTGGAATATCTGTGCAATTGGTGAATTCTTATCTAGGAATAGAGTAGTTTTTCCACCTTTTAAGGATTCTTTTGCAGTATCCAAGGACTTTGAAAACAGATAAAAATCTGCTTTATTCTTATTGTTATATGCTTTTGACAAAATCTTCATATACTCAGCTTCACCTTCTGCTTCTGTTTTATCCGCAGTGGCTTGTGCTTCTGATTTCATCACCGCAACTTCTTTATCTGTTGTATTTTTGATAATCTGTGCTTCTGATTTTCCTTGTGCCTTATATGCAGCCGCAATATTATTACGCTCTGTAATCATACGTTCATAAACTGCATCTTTATTCTCATTAGGTAAATCCAAAACCTTAATTTCAATATTGGTAATTTCTATTCCATATTGTTCACACTGGCTTCCTACACATTTTAGCAACCTACTGGAAATAGCAATCACTTTTGGTTCTTTTTCCTCTTTCTTATCATTCTCCACTACTTCACCATTTTCAGTGGTAATATCTTTAATCTCCACACCATCTAATTTATCATCTGGTTCGGATATTTCAATTTTATCATCTCTGCTGACAATGACTTCTTCCTGTGTCATATTAGAAATTGTTGTTTTTATTGCATTATATACAATTACATCAATACGTCCTTCTGCAGTAGAAGTATTGGCATTCAAAGAAGAGGTAAATAATTTAGGGTCAGTTATTTTCCATAACACATAAGCATCTGCAATCATAGATTTTTTATCTGAGGTAATAACATCTGACTTTGGTAAATCATAAAACTGCATACTTTTTGGAATAGAATTTACTGTTTGAATAAATGGAATTTTCACCCGAAGTCCTGCACTTGCATTAATGGAACTGATTTTTCCAAATTGTTTTACCACTGTATATTCATTTTCCTGTGTGGTATAAGTAACCATCTGAAATAAAATAACAGCCACAACCAACACACACAACACAATTACTGTTTTCTTCTGTTTATTTCCCATGTTTGATACTCTCCTATTCTTTTTCTGATTTAGACTCATTAAAGTTTGCAAAACTTTCAACCGGATAATACTTTTGCACACTGCCATCTCCATTGTCAATAATCACTTTCATGTTTGGCAACAGTTTCTCCATGGTTTCATAAAACATACGCTGTTTTGTAATAAGTGGGTATTTTTGATATTCTTCATATTCCTGGTTAAAACGTTCTGCTTGTCCTTTCGCTTCATTAATACGGGCTGTTTTCTTAGCTTCTGCTTCCTGTAAAATCTTATCCGCTTCTGCTTCTGCTGCCGGAATCTGTTCATTACGGTACTGGTTTGCCTCATTAATAGCTGATTCCTTATTCTGCTTTGCTGTTTCTACTGCCTTAAATGCATTTTGTATTTCTTTGGTTGGCGGCTCTACATCCTGCATGGATGCATCTGCCAAATTGATTCCAATATCTTCTTTTTCGAGTTTGTTTATAATCATTTGCTTAATGTTACTTTGAATTTCTGTCTTACCAGTAGTTAATGCAGAATCCACATTATAGGCAGATAAAGTAGACCGGATGCTGCTCATTGCAATATTTTTTAAAATCTGTTCCGGTTCATCAGAGGCATATAAATATTTAATCGGATCTTTTACTTCATAAGAGATATAGAAATCTGCATTTATAAAATTATAATCCGAAGTTATCATTACAGATTCATCTTCCAAATCCTTTGTTGAACCATCGTTATTCTCCGCATAACCAATAGAAAAACCTCTTACTGTAGTATCTACTTTGGTCACCTTCTGAATAAAAGGTATCTTAAGCTGGAGACCTTTCCCCTGACTTGTAGTTGCTTTACCAAAAGTAGTAATAACCGCTGTCTCTGTCTCTTTTACTGTATAGAAAGAATCTAATGCCACAATAAACAAGAAAATAATAATAACAATTATTCTTCCTAATTTACTAAAAACTTTTACAAACTTTCTTCCCACATCATCACTGTCAATAATTACATCACCTGGTTTCATTTTCTTTTTTCCCATAAAATGCCCTCACTTTCTCCTATGCATATATTTTAGTCAAGTATAACATAAATTTTCATGTTTTGTGTAGAAAAGACAAATTTTTAATAAAGTTTTAATTTCTATTGGCATTCTTTAGCTAAAATTTTCTCTATTTTTCAGTAATTCAGAAAATTTTCTATAAGTTATAGCTCTTTGTTCTTCCTTTATATAACATTCTTTTTCTATATTCACCAGTCTATACTCTTTTTATACCAGCCATATCGTTGCCAATATTCCTGCCAGTGTAGCAATCAATGCCCCTTGAAGGGTATATCCTGTCTTTTTTATTTTTGCTGCACTAAAGTATACTGCCATGGTATAGAATATAGTTTCCGAACAACTCATAAGTACGGATGCCATTACACCAATCCTGGAATCTGTACCAAATGTTTTATATATATCCAAAAGCAGCCCCGTTGCTGCTGAGGAAGAAAACATTTTTACCAATACAAGAGGCACTAATTCTTGGGGAAATGACACATACTTTGTCACTCTTCCAATCTGCATACCTATGTACTCCAATGCTCCTGAGCTTCTAAGGACAGCAATCGCTATCATCAGCCCAATTAATGTAGGCAAAATTCCCACTACAACTTTCATACCATCTTTTGCTCCACGCAAAAATGCATCAAATATATTGATTCGCATTAACAAACCATATCCAATTACATACAAAATAACCAGAGGAATCATAAAATCTGACAAAAAGTAAAGTGCTTTCATACCTGTCACCGCCGCTTACCGACTTTCAGCCTTTTTGTTATTCTATGATTTCTCTGGTTTTCTTATGAGCTATTTATTTTTATGCAAACTCTTAATCTTCCTTAGCAGAAAGAGCACAATATACCCCATTTTTATCTGGTGAATAATAAATTTGGGTTCCTCCTGCATCAAATGATTCACTATCTCCATTTTTCACTTTTCCTGCCTGCTTTTTATATTCTTTGTAAGATTTGTCTGCATCCTTTTCCCAAAGAGTGAGAAATTCCTTTACCAATTTGTCCATTTTATCACCGTTTTTCACACTTATAACAATTTCATTAATTTCATTGCTGTATGTGTCATAAGAAATACTCACAGACTCATAAGTATCGCCCTCAGTATTCCAAGTATCTGTTGTAAGGAAAGATGTATTTAGGCTGGCATACTCGCCAATACTACCATATACAGTGTTTCTACTTACTGTTGTTTTAGAACATTTTCCAAGCACAGATTCTATCAGTTTTTCTATCTGACTGCTGCTTTTTTTCATGGTAACTCTGGCAAAGAGAGGTTCTGCATTGGAGGCTTCCCCATTTTCTTTTACCATTTCATCCGATACGTCATAAGAATAAAAATCATTCTCATCTATTTCCACGCCCTTTGGCAAATCATCTTTCGTCTTTGGTGCCTTCTTTATAATATATAGTTCCTCGCTGTTTGTCTGACTTGCGTTTTCATCCTCTTCTTTATTGTTTCCATCCCCTGTTTCATCCTCTTTGTTCTCATCAGGTGAAAGTATACCCGGTACATCTTTCCCTATCTGATTATCACCTTCTGACGAACCAAATATTGCAACTATTTTGTAAAATCTCTCTTGCATTTTTGACATTTCTGTTTCATCCATGTCTGCCATGTATTTCTCCATATCTTCTGTTTTTTGCATATCATAAATGGTTCCTTTTGGTGGATATGCAATCTCTTCACAGTCCTCCAAAGACTGGTTCATCTCAATAAAACCAAGTTTTTCTCCTTTTACAGAAGCTTCCATTTTTATATTTTGTTTATCTTCTTCTCCTGTAAGGGTAATCTGTAGTTTTCCGCCTGAGAAAGAATCAAACTCTAAAGCAAAATTCCCATTATAAGCACTATTCTTCTTGTCTACTGCTTTTACATTATCAAAAGACAAATTAGCACGGGTCTTTGTGCTGCTTCCTTCTTTGCTTTCTAAAACAGCTTCTCCCTTATAACCGGATTCTTCTTCCTTTCCACTTCCTTTTATCATGAAAGATGTATTGTCTTCCATGTCATACAAAGAAATCTCCAAATAATCCGTTCCGTCCTGCTTATCTGTAAAATAATAAAATCCGGAATTTTTCTTGTCTCCATCAAAAACAGAAATTTCTCTTCCTACAATATTTCCTCTGTTGTCCACCCAAACATCCATAACCAGCTTTCCGGAATCTTTCTCCTCATCTTCATTAAGAATCTTTTCCATTTCATCAATCAGTTTGGAATATTCATCTTCCTCACATATTCCAAGACGAATCATTTCTTCTTTTAATTCTTTGTCTTTTCTTGCTATTTCTACAATTTTACCACACCATACTTTCACATCAGAAGCTGTAACAGAAACTGTAATCTTTGTCATGCTCTTTTTCACATTATTAACAGAATATTCTGCCTTTTTCTCTATGGAAACATCCTCTGGTGTTTCAAAAATAAGCTTTCCATAACGTGTAATCAAATTGGAAATAAATTTCTTTGTTGTAGGATCATTCAAATAATTTGTAACTACTTTCTGATATTTATCCAAATCCTGCTGCGTTTTGCTATCTTGTTTTGTTGCCTCTTTCTGGCTTGTATGTAAATATGCAGAACTAAGCTGCGGAATCTGCATATAGAACTCTTCCTTGCCCAGATCCATTAACATATTCATTCCTATAAGCTTTTCTTCTCCAAGCTTACATTCTATGGTCATTTGTTTCTTGTTCTTCTCGAAATCAGTTCTGCCATCTACAAGAAACTCCACCGGCAAAATCTTATCTATTCCCAATGAACCAGCAAGTTGTTTATTCATGTCAAACTTAATTTCTGCCTTATTTTTCTTTGTTCCTTTTTTTTGCGAATTTAGTTTCTCTACTCTTCTTTCATAGGCACCTCCAATATTCTCCGCAATTTTTTTTACATTCTTGGCTTCTGTGGCAATATAATAACTTTTGGGGCTAAGAATGGTTAGATATAAACTATTCCTAAGTGTAGGCACACTCCATACAACGCCTCCTCCTACCAGAAGAACTGCCACAATTCCTATTATAATTTTTAAAGCTAAGCCTTTCTTTTTTGATGTTCCTCCATTATTATTGGAGTTATAATCCTCCAGTGTGTTTTTACCACTGTTTTCTTCTTGCTCCGATATAGCATTACTATATTCTTCTATACTATTACTCCATTTGTCCATATTCTTCTCCTTTTCAATACTGTTTTATCTATAAAAAGATTGAATCCCACAAATATAAGATTCAATCTTTTATATTAGTGTAACTGTTCAAAACCATGAACAGTTACATATTAGTTTACTTTTGGAAGTTTTGCACAGCTGGCTGCAATTTCTTCGTCTGTTGGAATATAGTCGGTCATTTTACCATCATTAAACTTCTCATAAGCAAACATGTCAAAATAACCAGTTCCAGTAAGACCAAATACTATCGTCTTCTCTTCCCCTGTTTCTTTGCATTTCAAAGCTTCATCAAGAGCAACACGGATTGCGTGTGAACTTTCTGGTGCAGGAAGAATTCCTTCCACTCTTGCAAATTGTGTTGCAGCTTCAAATACCGCTGACTGTTCTACAGAACGAGCCTCCATCAATCCATCTGCATATAATTGGGAAAGGGTAGCACTCATTCCATGATAACGAAGTCCACCTGCGTGGTTAGGAGATGGCATAAATCCGCTGCCAAGTGTATACATCTTTTGTAATGGACAAACACGTCCTGTATCACAGTAATCATAAGCATAAGTTCCTCTTGTCATACTTGGGCAGGAAGCTGGCTCTACTGCGATAATCTGATAATCTCTTTCTCCACGGATTTTTTCCCCCATAAATGGAGCAATTAAACCACCAAGATTAGAACCTCCTCCAGCACATCCAATTACAACATCTGGAACAATTTCATATTTATCCAATGCAATCTTTGTTTCCATTCCGATAATGGACTGGTGTAACAATACTTGATTTAACACACTTCCCAGTACATAACGGTATCCTTCTGTAGAAACTGCTTTTTCTACTGCTTCGGAAATTGCACAGCCAAGGCTTCCATTGGTTCCTGGATGTTCTTTTAGAATCTGTCTTCCTATATTCGTAGTCTCTGATGGGGATGGGGTTACGGAAGCACCATAAGTACGCATCACTTCCCGGCGGAAAGGCTTCTGTTCATAAGAAACTTTTACCATATATACCTGACAATCCAAATCAAAATAAGAACAAGCCATAGAAAGGGCAGTACCCCACTGGCCTGCACCTGTTTCTGTAGTAACACCCTTTAATCCCTGTTTCTTTGCATAATATGCCTGTGCAATTGCAGAATTTAGTTTATGGCTGCCACTTGTATTATTTCCCTCAAATTTATAATAAATTTTCGCTGGAGTTCCTAATTTTTCCTCCAAGCAATAGGCTCTTACCAATGGTGCCGGACGATACATTTTATAAAACTTCTGAATCTCTTCTGGAATGTCTATATGCGTATCTGTTTCATTCAGTTCCTGCTTTGCAAGTTCTTCACAAAATATTCCAGATAATTCCTCGTAAGTTACTGGTTGTAATGTCTCTGGATTCAATAATGGTGCTGGTTTATTCTTCATATCTGCACGAAGATTGTACCACTGTTTTGGCATTTCACTTTCTTCTAAATAAATCTTATAAGGTATTTCTCTACTCATTTTCAATCCCCTTTTCTCAATATTTTGTAACTGTTTTTTTTATTTTCTTTTAGACGTAACTGTTCAGAACCATGAACAGTTACGTTTAAGCCCATATTAATTCGCCTTCGGCAAACAGGCTTAAACATTACATAATTTACTTTTTCTTACGAAACATGCGGTAAATGCGCATTTCTACCTATCTCTATCTCCCAATAATTTAAACAAGTCAACATTGTTTATGTTACGAAGTTTTAGGTTATCCTCTCTTGCTTCAACCAGAAGCATTTTGTAATTATTTACATACTTTTTCATTTCTGCAGGGATATCCAGCATCTCATGCAGAGTTCTTGCACCATCCCAAGCCTTCTCTTCATAATAGACAACCACTATAATTACTGTGTTATCTTTGCCATAGTATATAATCTCCTTTGTGAATTCATTATACAATGTGGGTAGAGGTTTTTCAAGCCAGATGTAAAAAATAAACCCTTGATAAACAGTAACAGAAATTCATATAAATTGTCAAACCCGTAATTGAACAGTAACCAAGAATAACCGTCCAGCCAAAGGCGAAACGGTTATTCTTGTATCAAAATCTGCTAGCTTTCCTTTAATTATCTGTCTTTCCATATATTTCCACTTCGGCAATTGCAGGCCATGCCGTACCACCAGAACGGTTTAACATTACAACCTTAATTCCATAATAATTGCCGATTGGAATATTAAAATTCAGACTATCACCTCCCTGTATCGCACCATTTTCTTCCCGCACTGTTCCATCATGTTCAAAGGTTTTTGTTCCAATTTCCATTTCCGTAAATCCCGATGGCTGCGTATCATCAACAGATGTGAAAGCATATACTTTTACTGTTCTATTACAATTTTCCCTTCTTAACTTTACAGATACCTTATTTATTTTTCTTGTGGTGTTTTTACCTTTCGCATCCTTAAACACCAGTCCCCAATATGTATCAGTACCATACTCTCCCGTGTTTGTTATCCATAATGTATCAGAATTTCCATCCACTGCATAGGTTGCCGGATTATTAGGGTTTCCACTCTTTTGTGAGGAGAAAATCAATTTGTATGGAATTTTAGTATCCCCATACAAAGGTAACCGGCTGGCTGCCAACACATTTATGGTTATAAAGTCTGTATATTTTGTCTTGCCATCTCCATCTGTAAAGGATGCTGTAATAGTTATGTTGCTGCCTTCTTTCTTTGCTTCCAAAGTAGTACCATTTCTCTCCACACAGTTAGAATCACTAACACTCCATGTCACTTTGTTAGCCTCAAGTATCTCAACTGTTCCGTCTTTTCTCTCTGCCTTTACAATTGGAAGTGGTATGCTTTCTCCCACCAACAATTTTTTGCCATCATGTGTTTTATCCAATACAATTTTATTGTACTTATTCGGATTTGGTGTTGGTGTTGGTGGAGCAACTTTATTTGTTTTAATATCCGTATCACCAAGAACATCTTTCCGTTCATCAGCAACTTTCATATTTATAAATGACACTTTAGGTTCTTCTGCTTTATCCAATAGTTTATACTGTTCTCCATCATAGGATTTGTTGTCACCTGTAATATCCTCTCTTAAACCACGGATATAACAGCGGTATCTTTTCTTAGGCTTGCTTTTATCGTTCTTGCTTGTTTCACGATTTCCGCCTGCCGAATATACAGACACTCCTATACCATCTTTTTGAACTCTTTCATTGGTTTCCATCAAATCATATTTCCATGACCATTCTTCATCCTCTGAAATCTCATAGTATCCCGGTTCTAACCCCAGCACCACAACAGTCTTTTTGTATCCTTTCTTTTTGTCTGTTGTCTGAAGGTTGGTTGGTAGCGGAACTATCTCCAGTGTAGTGTCTTCTGGATCAAAGGTTACCACCTCCTCAAATTCCTTTTTTTCACTTGTTGGATTTCCATTTTCATCCACAGGAATATACTTAATCTTAAAGATAAAGGTCTGTTTTGCATGAGTCAAATCCTGGTATTTCACATCCTCGTAAAAGCGGTCATTATCATCATAATAAAATTCATCTATAATCTTATCAATGCTTAAAGTTATTCCGTCAATTAAAACTTCATTTTCTGCCACATAATTGTAAGTGTATCCTGCTTTTTCCACCTTACCGGAAAAAGTATGTTCTATGTTGATAACCGTTTTATCACCATTTTTAAAGTCTCCTAGTTTTTTACCTTCCAAAGCAGCTCCATTATCCTGAACTACTTTCGTGTGTCCAGTACCCTCATGGTCATATAAATATTGCTTATTGCCATCATCCACCTCCGATACTGCATACTTTTTATCCTTACCAGCCAGTCCTTTTGCTATAATTTCCTCTGCACAAGAGAGTACATAAGCATCTTTTTTACCGTATGTATCTTCCTCCTCAATGTCATATTCCGTCATCACAGGAATTCCACTAATCACTGCTGTTTCGCCATTCTTCAGCAGAATCTTTCCGTCTGTTGCAGTGTATTCCTTGATTTTATTGTTCTCACGGACATAATTGCCATATTTATCCAGTTTCTTGTATGTTCCTTCATACAACAGCTTGTCATTACTGCCAGTATTACCAAAGATATTTTTGAATGTCACCTTAAATGTGTAGTCCAGATCCTGCTCACCTTTTCGGAAAGCCACACTAGCGGCTGTATCTGTAAGTTTCTTTGTAATGGTCAGATCGGCGGTCTTGATTTTATGGGTAAATAATGCACGCAGGCTGAGTGCATAGCTGATACCCTGTGCTTCATTTTCATTTCCAAACTTAAATGCTCCCTTTTTTGCATCATCAACACGTCCATCGTATACCACTGCTTCCTTATTAGTAGTATCCACCACCGGCATGTGTTTCAAATCTTTGTTTTTACTGTTACGGTCGGTAATATAACCATGAACATCCCTTAATTCCCAAACGGTATCATACATTGTATCCCTACCGACAGTACTACCACCTGTCAAATACAGATTATTGGTTTCTTTCAGTATCATGGCACTATCTTTGCTAAAACAGTTCATAAAAGATGCTGCCTGGTCATAGGTTAAACGGAACTGTCCTTGACTGTTTGTTCTTCCTGTTGCCATACCGTCCACCAAAAGATCATCTAACTGGTACAATTCATTTCCAAATGGGGCATAACCACCCATACTTGAAAAACTAAATAATCTCATGGTTCCCTTTGTTTTTTTCTGTGTGACAGATGTTACACTTTTGGCAGCCGTATTCGCACTTATATTCTGTGTCTGTGTAGCACTGTCCGTTTTTTCTGGTTCCCATGCGGTGTATAAAATAGTGTTATTCATATCTGCTGTGACTTCTGTTACTGGCATTAAGTTAGATGTATACCAGCCGGAAAGTTTATATCCGCTTATCTCTGGTACTTTCGCAGTCTCATCATCAGTCCCACCATCTGCATTCAGCAATATATCCCCTGATTTTGGTAATGAAACATTCCCATCAGATACCTGGTATGCTTGATATCCGATTATCCTTGCCTTATTGATATCAGGTTCATTTGGATCCATAAATGCATAGGTAACAGTAGCTTTTTCTTGTATCCAGTTACTTGTAACAATACATTTGTGGCTGTCGGCAGTATATGGCACCTTTGCATCCTTATTCTCCCATGAGAATGTTGTTCCCGGATAACTAATCTCACCATATTGCAGCTTTTTATTTACGTTATGACCGGTATTGACAGCACCATAAAGAACCTCTTTTAAAGAACCTTTTTTAGGGTCAAAATAGCTAAAGAATGACTCACCCGGAACTAGCTCTGTATCTATTGTCCATATAGCACCACTGGCTGTCTCCTTTTTCTTCCAGCCATTTTTCAATGCTTTCGCATCATTCCACAGGTCTTTGTCTTCATTTTTTACTACTACTGTAATGTTTAAAGTTGTATGGACTTCTTTCGAAATTGCAGTAACTGTAGTATCTTCCTCCGTCAGTTTTGTTGTGCTATTTATCTTATTTCCGCTAGAATCCCTCCAGCCTTTAATGACATAAGCCTTTCCTTTTGCCTTTATATAATAGGTCGTGTGGCTGCCTTCTTCTCCTTCTGAACCATCAGAATCATAAGGAGCATCAGAACCCATACCCTCCAGGGTAATCCGTTCGATGGAACTTCCCATCTTAGCGACTTTTTGGTAATCCTCCATTCCTTGTATAGTCCCATTATTAAAACTATATGTCACTTCTCCAGTTACTTTTTCCCAAACTGCCGTCCAGTTCACATCTCCTTCTGTGATGGTATAAGGGAATGAAACTTTCTTTCCATCCTTCTCCCATCCCACAATATTCCACTCTCCGGTATCACCACCTCCAAAAAGTTCCGTAACACCCGGACTATAAATGGTCTGACCATTGGTATATTTTTTCTTTACAGGCTTCCAATTCAAGTTGCTGTTTCCTGGACAAGTTCCTGGACTGTATGTTATAGAACTGGTAATCCGTTTCCATTCTCCTTTAAAAACCACATCACCATCCCTAAATGTCCATACTTCTGGATAAAGACTCTTTCCATCTTCCACTAATTTGGTGGTTCGGTAGGTGGTTTGCTCTTCATCATCTTGTTCCCATTTTACAATTGCATGGTTTTCCTTCACCGGTAAAGATGTAAAATCAAAATAAGTTCTTCCTGTACTGCCATCTGCGGTTATTTTAAAATCATCCACATTGCTTTCTTCTGTTATGTATGGAAGATATCCCTTGTACGTTTCTCCTTTTGGAAAATAGACAATATCCGACTTCCAAGTGTCCCCATCGGCATTTGTAGTTCCACTTTCTTTCTTAATCTTCTCTACATTCTCTGCCTGAAATTGAACACGATAATCCGTTCTTGTCCAGTCTGCATATAATTTTACATTGCAAAGAGGGAAATAGCTGCCGGAAATCAATTCATTTCCTTTGTCTGCCTCTGTCTTACTAAGCCTCCAGCCATTTAGTTTAAATCCCTTCCTTGTGTCGTCTGTCTTCCAGTTTGTTCTTTGTTTATTAGTTTCTGTTACTTTACTACCCAAATCACCGTTATTCCAATATGGCAAACTTTGGTTGAGATAGTTTTTCATATCCAAAGTTTCATGTCCAATCTGTGCCTCTCCGTTACTGCCTGTTTTTGCATATCCTATTGGTATATCTACATCCGTTTCATCATAATAGGATATTGTAAGATCTTTCTTCACCCAGACTGCATAATAATCCTTACTTTCCGTAACGGGAACAGTCGTACCCGCCGCCAGAATCTCTGGACAAGTTCCTGTATAAGTGTTATTTTGTATCTCATCCCAATGTTCCCGGTAATTCTCATCGGTGGTCCATCCCAGAAAGACATATTTTTGACCATCTATGGTGGCACATCCATCAACTACAATTGGATTATTCTCTCCGTCACCAGTTCCATCCAGTCGTGGCAGATTTGTATTCGTCCCTCCCACAACCATAGAGTAATAGTTTGTATTTGTAAAGGTAAAGAACCGCAATCTCTGGGCAGTACCATCTTTGGATGTTACTTTTTTCCGATAGGCAGCCATACCAATTGGCTCAAATATATTTCTTCCTGTTAATGCTATATCCTCAGTTATACTATTGTCATAGCCTGCATCATCTGTACCTTTATTTTGTAATACATATTCAAATTGATGCTGGTTGCAGGCTTCCCACAAGGCATCTGTCTGCAGACTTTTATTGACATCACTAGCATCTACTTCATTTCCAACACTGAGGGTAGAGATTTGTGGCAGGTTAAACTTAATCTTTAAGTTGGAATTTCCTTTACCACGTTCCATATAAAAGATAGTCAGTGTATGGTTTCTTGCAGTATCTGAAAGAATTTCATATAGTTTTTCACCGGAATCTTTGCCGAAATCATAAACTACATTTTCCTCAAAACCTTTCTCATCTCCATCGTTTTTGTTATAATTACCATCCCTATACTTATCAGCAAATGCCGCTTGTGTTTTTACCACATCTACCGTAGCTTTTTTCTCCGCAAAGTTAATATTTCCACTGATTGGGATATGGGCACCTCCAATATCCAGTACCAGATAGCCATCCACAAACACCCACAAATCATCATCACCAGTAAATGCAAATTCAATTGGTTTTCCCTTGATTTTTCCATCTTTGGTCATGTTGAAATTAAGTTCCATTTTAACCCCATGGACATAGTTTAATGCTGTCTTGGGATCACTAGCAGTATTATATGGAAAGAATCCATTGATGCCATCTGAATCCTGTACTATCTGACTATTATCATTGTAATAGTAATCAACTTTTTTGTTATCTTCGTTTAAGCGTACAACATCCGTGTAGCTGTCAAAATAATAGTAATCCGGATCGGTTTCTTCTCCTAATTTATCTTCTGTAGTGGTGGTATATTTTTTATTATATCTATCAAAATCTATGGTTCCGCTTCCCGGAATCTGATATCCTCCAGCTGAAGGTTCTTGCCAACCTCCAGCTTTTGCTCCCTTACCATCTGTAAAAATAATATTTACTGTATTTTTAATGTTACTGGCATTATAGACATAATAATCACCTTCCCGTGTCATTTTTTCTCCTGGCCAGGCATTAACTTTATTCACATCATCATAGTACAAATATACATAAGGAGCAACATTGTTAAATTCAGATGCTTTGACCCTTAGTTTAAGTTTGGAATTTGAAAAATATACTCTTGAGGTGTCATAAAAAGCTTTAGCTGTTTTATCATACTCTACAGAACCGCTAATTGTGTAAAAACCCTGTTTATCTGGCGGATCTTGCCAATTACTACTACCATTATTTATAATAACCTGTACTTTTCCTGTAATATTAGGATTCGTATATACATAATACCCTCCTTCCTCTTCTAATTCGTACCCTGGCCAAGATTTGTAACCTTCTAGATACACATGGGGTGTATTATTAGGAAAAGACGATTTCCAAACCGATTTACTCACTCTTATTTTAAGTCCGGTATCTTTTTTGCCCCCTTTACGAAATGGAAATGCAATGTTCGAAACTACTTTACCATGTGATACAAGTGATGGTGTAGTTCCAGCCGTTGAGTCCTCTGTTGGTAGAGGTGGCAATGATGGTTTACTGCAAGGTATAAAACCATCAACTCCATTAGGATTATAAGCTTTCCATTTCCATTCATTATAGCCACTTAATGTTTGCTCTACGAGTTTTGATTTGTCAGAACCTTCATTCAAAATAACCGTTGCAGAACTTATATCATTTCTACAATATACATAGTAATCTCCATAGTCATCCATCAAATCCCCTGGAAATTCAGCAGTATATTCTTTCCCACCACTAAATACATACAAATATGGTCTTGAATGACCATTAAAATCATTTTTACTTACTTGTACATAGAATGTTGCATTCCTGATTTTATTCTCTATTGTTGTGTCATTAGTTCCCCCTCCAACTTTTCCTGTATAGGATTTTTCTAAATAAGTTTTGTCAAAAAAAGGCAATACCCGTTTATATTCACCATGTCCAATTGTAATATTACCATTTTCATCCAATTGCCTGTTTACTAATCCTTGTGCCGCTGCTCCTTTTGCTGTTCCGGAAATACCCAATATACTTACCTTTTCTCCGTTGTCACCATCATTACTAAATTGGTTCGTGTTTGCCGCAGCAAACCAAGATCCAAATGTTGGAATTGATGTCAAATTACCCCATCTTTGATTATTCATATATACAGTATCATCATCTTTGGGATCTTGGGGACCAGTATAAGATATACCATCATTCCGTTTAAACTTTGCCGGCCAAGTCAAACCACAATATAAAGGATATACCCCTTCTACATGATCCGTTGTATCATGATCATACATGTGCTGGTATTCTTTGTTATTGCCATTCAGAGATGTAGCCAGTTCATAATTAAATCTGGTGAATGTATTTGTAATTATATCCACTCCATTTTTATCCTTTCCAGCACCATCTGTAATAGGCTGTACGGAGGTATAATACCCCCCATTGGTAGAATCCCACACTTGGCTATCTGAATAGATATCGTAAAAAGTTGCTCTTGCTGTTGTTAATTCTTTCGGATCGTCTGTGCCCTCTGTATGATTGACAGGATCTACCATATCTTCCAAATCTATAGGACGCCATGCTTCATCATCTGCTGCATAAGAAGGCTGTTGACTGTTTCTATACCAGAATACCCCCATCATGACTGCAAGCAGGCAAACAAAGCCTACTCCGGCTAATCCCAGCCTTTTGTATACTTTTTTTCTCCCTGTTTGAATACCTTTTTTATTTGCTGTTCTCATCGTTTTCATAACACCAACCCCTTCCATGTTATGTTTGTTCAAATATAATTACATCAAATTTCCTTATAAACTGCTATGTATAGTTAATTTCATTATAACATAATTTTCCCCGTTTGCACGGGAAGAACAAAGATTTAATGGTTTTGTAACAAAAAATTTAATTTTCTCAGTTTCTATTCTACCACTACTTATTCTTACGTACTTTGCAGCAAGTGCAAAGTACTACCTGTGAACAGTAACGTCTCCTTCTGGAAGTCTTTTCAAAACTTCTCATAGATTAATTTCCGTTTTGCCTTGATCACTCTAATTTCCATATCTTTTTCATGTAGTTTTGTGTCTTTCTCCTGGAGTTCCTAAATAAAAGTCTTCCATGCTGTTCCACCCATAATGGCATTCATATCTTACTTTTTGCATTTTCATTTTTCCGAAAGAGATATTCTGCTATGTGTTTCATAATTTTTTGTAATTCTGCAGATAACCGCATTCCTTCTTTATTTATCACCACTTCTTAATACAATTTCTGCAATTTCCAAATCGGTATATTCTGGATTATTCTGAAACAGTTTGTATATATTTTCTATATATAAAGTTTCCTGCTCCAGCATATCTGCTGTCATGGCAGCATCATCCCCTTTATCAAACTTCTTCCGGATAATAGCAATATTCCTTGCATATCCTTTGGCAGCTCCAGCTGCATGTCCCTCGGCACGGGCTTCATCACGTTCCTCTTCTATTAAATTCTGTAATGTCATATACTGATCCCTCGCTTCCTTATCCCGTTTCACTTTCTGCAGGCGGTCATCCAACTCTATCATACGTTGATCCGATAATGGTGTTGTGTGGGGATTTTCCAGATAATCCTATTGGGATTTTTCGTATGAATACACAAATGAATATAAATATATGACAGAGTTGGCATTGCAGAAGTGTTCACTGTAATTGAAAATTTTTCATGACAAAAAACTTTTCCTGTGATAAAATTAATTTTAATATCTGCTTACTAATTACATAAAAGTTAAACACATATTAACTTATTATTTTATATATACTTACAATGAAAGTGTTATCGACAACTTTATACAAATAGAAAGGAGAAAGAATTCAAACTATGAACAAAACCAATTTAACAAAACGGATACTGGCATATATTGGTATTATTATTATATTGGTACATGGCAGTGGATGCAGTAACATTAATAAAACGCTGAAGGAAGTTACTGTCAACAAAGAAGAAACACAGGCTTCTTTTGACAAATTTGTAGATCAACTCTTTGTAGAAGATGTGCAATCTGATAGTATAACCTTGAACTATACGCTTGCTAAGCCCGAAAGCTATGGTATTACAAATTTTACTCCCACCTTGGGAGATGCTTCTGTGGCAAAGATGAAAGAAAATCTTGTGAAAGCTGAAAATACTTACAAAGCATTATCTGATTTTTCCCGTTCTGCTTTAACCAAAGAGCAACAACTTCTTTATGACATCCTTATGGATTATTATACTATGACAGGTGACGAAGAAAAATTTCTGCTTTATGGAGAACCATTAGGAAATACTACCGGAATACAAGGTCAACTTCCCGTATTATTAGCAGAATATAACTTCTATGATAAAGAAGATATTTCAAATTACATCAAAGTTCTTCTTAGTGTTGAGGATTACTTTTCGCAACTTGTGGAATATGAAAAAGAAAAATCCAAAGCAGGTTTATTTATGAGTGATGTTACTGCTAATAACATTATCTCCCAATGTGAAGATTTTACAAAAAACCCAGAAAAGAATTATTTAATTGATATTTTTAATGACCGGATTGATAATTATGAAGGTTTAACCAAAGAGGAAAAAACAAACTTCAAAAAAGAAAACAAAGATGCCATACTTAATCATGTAATTCCAGCCTATAAACTGCTGATAGAGGAATTAACAAAATTAAAGGGTACTGGAAAAAATGATGGTGGTGTATGTCATTTTCCTGATGGAAAAAAATATTATGAACAGCTTGCACAAGGTATTACCGGATCTGACATGACAATAAAAGAGATGAAGTCTGCATTAATAAAAACTATGCGTAGTGCTTCTCTGAAAATGGATAGCATTTACCGGAATGACGAAGGTATTTATGATGATTTTTTTGATATGAAATTCCCAATGCAAGACCCGGAAAAAATTCTTACTTACTTACAAGATGCAGTAAAAGAAGATTTCCCAACTCTGGAACCTGTAAACTGTACCATAAAATATGTACACAAATCTTTAGAGGATCACTTAAGTCCTGCATTTTATCTTACTCCGGCTATTGACAATTATTCTGATAACAGTGTTTATATTAATGGTGGAAAAGATAATGACTTAACCCAAATTTTTCCAACAGTAGCTCATGAAAGCTATCCGGGACATCTACTGCAAAATGTTTATTTTAACCAACAAAAACCTGAACCGGTACGCAGTCTTATGAACTATGGTGGTTATAGTGAAGGCTGGGCTACCTATTGTGAGATGTATTCTTATGATATTTGCGGAATAGAAGAAAATGTTGCAGAGTTTGCAAAACAGTATAACATTCTCACTCTTTGCCTTTACGCACAAATGGATATTGGTGTTAATTATGACGGCTGGGATCTTGATGAATTAAAAGAATTCCTTGCAGATTATGGGATTACAGATGAAGAAGCGGCAAAATCCGTTTATGATTTGGTAATTGATGATCCAGCAAATTATCTTCAATATGTAATTGGATATATTGAATTTGCCAATCTTAGAAGTACTGCTGAAGAAACTCTTGGTGACAAGTTTAATATGAAAAAATTTCATACTTTCCTTCTGGATATAGGTCCAGCACCATTTTCCTTAATTTCTGACTATATGGATGAATGGATGAAGGAACAGTAACCAGTAACTTAGAAAAAGCCGCCTTGGTTTTAGAATACCAGGCGGCTTTTGCAATTCCCGAAAAAATGGATTGTAAATAGCTACAAACTTTATATAAAGTTTATGTTTTCATGATACTTTGTACACATTTGGGTGATAATATATTCATATAATAACTGATCATTAAAGTTGAATGGAGGTTTGCTATGGAAACAAAAAATCACTGGCATCTGGCAGAATTTATTTGTTCAGAACAAAGCTTTAAAAAATATAAAAAACAATTCATGCTAGGCAATATCATGCCTGATATTAACTTATTTACCTATCTACAAGGACATACTTACAAAGAAAGCATAAGTATGCTTTATACAAATACAAAATCTCTGATAGAAAAAAAATTCTGGAATAGTACATCCTTCTATCATCTGGGTGTTATTCTCCATTATATAGCAGACTATTTTACCTTTCCCCATAATGTCACTTTTACAGGAACTTTAAAAGAACACTGCATTTATGAAAGGAGACTTCATACTCATTTTCTCCAGTTTTTACAAAGTAAAAGACAGAACTATATGTCACTCCAAAAATCTTTATTTCATATTCGCTCAATTACTGATTTATTTACATTATTAGAAGAAAAGCACCATGAATACTTATCCATGATGCCTTCTTTCCAGACAGACTGTCAATATATTTTTTCTTTGACAAATATTGTGGCATATTTTATACCAAAACTTCACGAAGAAAACCATTGTAAAAATTTATCTACTTTATTACCTTCCCCACCAAACAGTTAAGAAAAAATACTACAATGTTAGCTACTACAATAGTAGATCCTACTGGGGTGTCAGATATAATTGAAATTATCATTCCAAATAAAGCACAACATACCGAAATAATGGCTGAATAAACCACTACACCTTTAAAATTTTTAATCACACGCATAGCCGAAAGGGATGGAAAAATTATCAAAGCAGAAATAAGCAGAGAGCCTACCAGATTCATTGCCAACACAATAATAATTGCTGTAATAATTGCAATTAAAAGATTGTACACATCTGCCTTTGTTCCTGTTGCTTTTGCAAAATTTTCATCAAAGGTCACAGCAAATATCCGGTTATAAAACAGGCAAAACAATATTACAACTACTACAGACATTGCCACACAAATCCACACATCTGCTTTTGTCAAAGTAAGAATTGAAGTAGAGCCAAATAAGGTGCTGCACACATCCCCTGCAATATTAGCAGATGTAGAAAACAAATTCAATACCATATACCCCACCGCAAGAGAACCCACAGAGAGCATGGCTATCGCCGCATCACCCTTTATTTTTGTATTTTGCCCTGTACGGAGCAACAACACTGCTGCTATCACTGTTACTGGCATAACAAATACTGTATCAGTAGTAAAGTCAAATATAGTTGCTACTGCCATAGCTCCAAATGCCACATGGGATAATCCATCACCAATAAAGGAAAATCTCTTAAGTACTAAAGTAACTCCCAAAAGCGAGGAACAAAGAGCAATCAAAGTTCCTACTACCAAAGCATATCGTACGAAAGGATACTGCAAGTAATATTGTAATTCTTCTAACATGTTTTTTGGTTCCCTCCTTTTTTTATTCTGGTAACTATTCAGAGCCCCTCATTCGGATTTTTCCAGAATATACATAATATCTAATAATTTTCCATAATGGCTGGTAAAAATCCTCATGTGG
>CAMWUK010000016.1 GCA_947177415.1 uncultured Clostridiaceae bacterium | reverse complement strand
AAGGTATAGAGAAGGAAGAGTTCCGGTTGAAAGACTGGGGCTTTTTTTATATATTGGTTCTGTACTTAATGCTTACATAAACATTTTGCCAGTTGATTCATAATATTTTTAATCTAAATGTATATTTTGGAAAAAAATGGATGGTATATTATGAAGCATAAGTCGCTGTTTACTGTTACTGTTCACTCACAAGCTTGACACTTGCTGTCAAGCTATGTGCCAAAACGTAGAACAGCCAAGAATCCAGCCTTTCGCCGAAGGCGAATTATAAATAGGCTGGATTCCGTTACTGTTAGCACCATAGGTGTGAACAGTAACTGTTCACTAACGCAATATTGAAAAAAAATTGCAGAAATAGATGACAAAGTACAAAAAATATGATATACTTAAAAAGTAGGCACTCGTGGCGGAATTGGCAGACGCGCATGGTTCAGGTCCATGTCCTGTAACAGGGGTGAGGGTTCAAGTCCCTCCGAGTGCATTTTATAGTCTAGATGATGTGTTGATTGAGTTTTAAATCAACACATTTTCTATAATAGGAATAGGGTAACCACTATAATATTTTTTGGTTTATTACATTATCTTGCTGCTGAGGAGGAACTTATAATGAGTGATATATTGTATATGGTATTACCATGCTACAATGAAGAGGAAGTTTTACCAGAGACTGCAAAGCAACTAAAGGAAAAATATGAGAGTTTGATTTCTCAGGATATAATTAGTAAATTAAGTCGTATTGTTTTTGTAAATGATGGTTCAAAGGATTCTACATGGAATATTATTCAAGATTTACATCAACAAGATAAAATATTTAGTGGTGTGAACCTAAGCCGCAACCGGGGGCATCAAAATGCATTATTAGCAGGTCTTATGACCGTAAAAGAATGTGCAGATATGGTAATATCTATGGATGCTGATTTACAAGATGATATTGGTGTAATTGATGCAATGGTAGAAGAGTATTATAAAGGCAATGATATTGTTTATGGTGCAAGAAGTAAAAGAGATACAGATACTTTTTTTAAGAGATTTACTGCAGAAAGTTTTTATAAGTTAACAAATGCCTTAGGTGGAGAGGTGGTATTTAACCATGCAGATTGCAGATTAATGAGCCAGCGGGCATTAGAAGGATTGGAAAAATATAAAGAAGTGAACTTATTTTTGAGAGGAATTGTTCCAATGATTGGATATCCGTCTACGATTGTTACTTATGAACGTAATGAACGTTTTGCAGGTGAGAGTAAATACCCATTAAAAAAGATGTTATCTTTCGCTATGGAGGGCATTACTTCACTAAGTGTTAAGCCAATACGTTTTGTAACAACAGGAGGTATTTTAGTATCTTTGATTAGTGTGGTAATGATGATTTATACATTGGTTCGGTATTTTGCAGGAGCTACCGTACAAGGATGGTCAAGTATATTAATCTCTGTATGGTTAATTGGTGGTATTCAGATGATTGCATTAGGTGTAATTGGAGAATACATTGGAAAGATTTATATGGAAGCAAAAGAGCGACCAAGATATATTGTGGAAAGTTTTTTGAACAAAAAAGAATAATATTCTATGAAAAAACCTCTTTGCATATAGTAAATAATAATGCAGTGAGGTTTTTTTATGAGGATTTATGAAATAAGGCAAAAAGAGGTAATTAATATAGTAAATTGTCAAAAAATTGGTTTTGTATGTGATATAAATTTTGATCCCAAATGTGGATGTATAGAATCGCTTATTGTTCCGGGACCTTGTAAGCTTTGGGGGGTGTTAGGACGGGATCAGGAGTATATTATACCTTTTTGTCAGGTAAAACATATTGGACCAGATGTAATTTTAGTTGAGATAGAAGAAAAGGAATGTTTGAGTAAAGGAAAATATATATAGATAAAAAATATAAACAATTATTTTAAGTAGAGGACACAGAATAGAATATAGTTGACTGAGGAAACAGGTGGGATTATAATAAGATGGATAAAGGTAAATAAGTGGAAAGATAGAGGATAAGATTATGAAATGTCCATTTTGTGGAAAAGAGAATACAAGAGTAATTGATTCAAGACCTTCTGATGATGATAGTTCTATTCGTAGAAGAAGACAATGTGATAAATGTAGCAGAAGGTTTACAACTTATGAAAATGTGGAAGCCATTCCCTTTGTTGTGATAAAGAAAGATATGACAAGAGAACCTTATGACCGGACAAAGCTGGAAGCTGGAGTTTTTCGTTCTTGTCATAAAAGACCAATTTCAGTGGAACAAATTTGTGCTGTAATTGATAAAGTGGAAGCAGCTATATATGAGAAAGAAGAGAGAGAGATGTCAACTACTGCAATTGGTGAGATGGTGTTGGAACAGTTGAAACAATTAGATTCTGTAGCTTACATACGCTTTGCTTCTGTTTATCGGGATTTTGAAGATATGAATACTTTTATGAAAGAAATTGAAATGTTACAAAATAAACAGTAAGGTATTGTAAAAATTCACTTTTCTAAAAAGAAAGGTGGATTTTTTGCATTATATTTAAATTTTTCTTGTATAAGTTGTCTTTTTTTTGTATAATATCAATGGATAATATACTTTCACGGTTCTGCGTGAAAGGAGTTTTTATGTTTACACATTCTTTTTGTGGTGCAATCCAAGGGATTGATGCCCGTGTAATACATGTGGAAGTTGATGTATGTGAAGGACTTCCTATGTTTTCTTTAGTTGGTCTGTTAAGTTCAGAGACAAGAGAGGCCAAAGACCGAGTTCGTATTTCTTTGCGAAATTCCGGATTTAAAATCCCAGTAAAACATGTTACGGTGAATTTGTCGCCAGCAGATATCAGAAAAGAAGGAACAGCCTTTGATTTGTCAATTGCGATGGCATTATTGGCGGCTTTTGGTTATATTCCAACAGATTGTTTGGAATCTGTAGTATTTGTGGGCGAGTTGAGTCTTGATGGCAGTATAAAAGGAGTAACAGGTGTGTTACCCATTGCCTGTATGGCAAAGGAGAAGGGGTTTGAAACCTGTATTGTACCCAAAGCAAACGAAAGAGAAGCTGCTGTTGTAAAAGGGGTAAAAGTAATAGGTGCTTCTAATTTGCAAGAAGTGGTAGAATATTTTGTTGGAAATCAACAAAATATACCATATAGTATAGAAGATTTAGTAGAAAAAGACATACACCAGGATATATTAGATTTTGAAGAAGTCTCTGGTCAGGAAAGTGCAAAAAGAGCTTTGGAAATAGCGGTTGCTGGTATGCATAATGTACTTTTAATAGGTCCTCCAGGAGCTGGAAAGACTATGTTGGCACAAAGAATCCCATCTATTATGCCAGAATTGTCTTTTGAAGAAAGTTTGGAAATTTCAAAAGTATATAGTATATTAGGATTGTTAGATAAAGAAATGCCATTTATAAAAAACAGACCCTTTCGGAATCCACATCATTCCATTACATCCACATCATTAATTGGTGGTGGTTATACAGCAAAACCAGGCGAGATATGTATGGCAGACGGAGGTGTTTTATTTTTAGACGAATTACCTGAATTTAACAGGAATACAATAGAAATGTTAAGACAGCCATTAGAAGAGCATAAGGTTACAATTTCCCGGTTACATGGTACTTATACTTATCCGGCAAAATTTATGTTAATTGCAGCAATGAACCCTTGCAAGTGCGGTTATTATCCAGATAGAAAACGTTGTAATTGTTCAGAAACGCAAGTGAGAAATTATTTAGGAAAGATAAGTATACCTATTTTGGACAGGATAGATTTGTGTGTAGAGGCATCAGAGATAAAATATCAGGACTTGTTAAGGAATACAAAAGGTGAAAAGTCAGAAACAATAAGAGAAAGAATAAAGCGGGCAAGAATAGTACAAGAAATGCGTTACAAAGAAGAAAATATAAGATATAACGTGGAATTGTCACCAAAACAAGTAGAAAAGTATTGTATGTTAGGTGAAAAAGAAAAATGTTTAATGGAAAAAGTTTTTGAAAGATTAAAACTGACTGCAAGATCTTATCATCGTATATTGAAGGTATCAAGAACAATTGCTGATTTAGATGGAGAAGAAAAGATTCAGGAAAGACATTTACATGAAGCAATTTGTTATCGGGGATTGGATAAAAAGTATTGGGGGAACATGGAATGGAATTAATACAAAAGGAATTAGAACTTTGGCTGGCAAATATTTTGTCTATTGGACCAGTAAAAACTAACAAATTATTGGAATATTTTGGAACGGAAGAAGAAATATATAAGGCAGAAAAACAGGCATTACTGAAAGTGGAAGGAATTACAGAAAAAATAGCTGAAGAAATGATAAATAACAGAAATCCAGCAAAAATTCAAAGGGAATATGAAAAAATCTGCAACAAGGGAATTGCTTTGATTTCTATACATGATAAAGATTATCCTGATAAATTGAGAAATATTGCAAAACCACCTTATGCTTTATTTGTAAGGGGAAGATTGCCAGAAGAAAATAGAATTTCTATTGCTATTGTGGGGGCAAGAAATTGTAGCATGTATGGAAAAGAAATGGCATTCTGGTTTGGAAAATCTTTATCTAATGCAGGTATACAGGTAATTAGTGGGTTGGCATTAGGGATAGATGGGTGTGCACATAAAGGTGCATTGCATGGGGAGACAAATACTTTTGGAATATTAGGAAGTGGTATTGATATTTGTTATCCAAAAGAAAACTTTGAATTATATATGTCTATGCAAAAAAGAGGAGGCATTATTTCAGAATATGGACTTGGTGTGCCTGGAAGATCCTTCCAGTTTCCAATGCGTAACCGGATTATCAGTGGACTCTGTGATGGTGTGCTTGTGGTAGAAGCAAGAGAAAAAAGTGGTTCGCTCATTACAGCAGATTTAGCATTAGAACAAGGAAAAGAAATTTTTGCTGTTCCAGGAAAGATAGGAGATAAGCTCAGTGAAGGATGTAACAATCTGGTAAAAAATGGTGCAGAATTGGTTCAATCACCCAAAGATATATGGGATAATTTTCACATAAATCAGATTTTTGAGCATAATAAAATGAAAAAAAGTAAGATTCTTCTTGATTCAATGGAAAAAATAGTGTATGCTAGTTTAAGTTTGATGCCAAAACATCTGGATGAGATTTTGAGAGAAACCAATCTTTTGATGTCAGATGTGGTGGGTATTTTATTAAAATTAGAATTGGATGGTTTTGTAAAACAGACCACTCAAAACTATTATATTCAATCTTATGATGATGGAAATATTTTTTAGTATAGTAGGGGGATGACGGATTGCGGTATCTTCTTCTATGTACTATGAAATATGTAAGAAAAGTATAGGGAGTGTTATGATGCCAAAGTATTTAGTAATTGTAGAATCACCGGCAAAAGCAACAACAATTAAGAAGTTTTTAGGTAAAAATTATGAAGTTGTAGCGTCAAATGGACATGTAAGAGATTTCCCTAAAAGCCAGATGGGGATAGATTTTGAAGATAATTTTGAACCCAAATATATTACAATCCGAGGAAAAGGAGAACTCCTTGCGAAGCTACGCAAGGAGGTAAAAAAAGCGGATAAAGTCTATCTTGCAACTGACCCGGACCGGGAAGGGGAAGCAATATCATGGCATTTGTCAAAATCTTTGAAATTGGAAGATAAGCAGTATAGCAGAATTTCTTTTAATGAAATTACAAAAACAGCAGTAAAAGCATCCATAAAACAAGCTAGGAAAATTGATATGGATATGGTAGATTCCCAACAGGCAAGACGTATGATTGACCGGATGGTGGGATATAGTATCAGTCCGCTGCTCTGGACAAAAGTAAAGAGAGGTCTTAGTGCAGGGCGTGTGCAGTCTGTGGCTTTGCGTTTGATTTGTGACAGAGAGGAAGAAATTAACGCATTTATACCAGAAGAGTATTGGACATTAGATGCAGTATTAAAGGTTGATAAAGAGAGAAAACCTCTAATTGCCAAATTTTATGGTGAAAAGGGTAAAAAGACTTCTATTCAAAATGAGGAGCAATTGAAGAGAATTGTGAAAGAAGTGGAAAAAGCTACCTTTGTTATTTCAGAAGTAAAAAAGGGTGAAAGAACAAAGAAGGCTCCTCTTCCATTTACAACCAGTACCTTACAACAGGAAGCTTCAAAAAGTTTAAATTTTGCAACACAGAAAACCATGCGTATTGCTCAGCAGCTCTATGAAGGAGTTGCTATAAAAGGACATGGAACAGTAGGATTGATTTCTTATTTGCGTACAGATTCTACCCGTGTATCCGAAGAGGCAGATCAGGCAGCAAGAGAATTTATTGAAAATACTTATGGAACAGAATTTCTTGCAGAAAAAGTAGCAGAGAAGAATTCAAAGAATAAGATCCAAGATGCACATGAAGCCATACGTCCAACCTATATTGAGCTTACGCCAACTATAGTAAAAGAAGATTTAAGTAGAGACCAATTCCGGTTATATCAGCTTATTTGGAGAAGATTTGTAGCTAGCAGAATGCAAAATGCAAAGTATGAAACTACTTCTGTAAAAATTGATGCAGGGGAATATCGTTTTACATCAGCAGCCTCAAAACTTGTGTTTGATGGTTTTATGTCTGTATATACTACAGAGGAAGATAAAAATGAAAAAACTACTATGTTGAAATCTTTATCCAAGGAATCAAAACTTACTTTAACAGATCTGGAAAAAGGACAACATTTTACACAGCCTCCAGCACATTTTACAGAAGCATCTTTAGTAAAAACCTTGGAGGAACTTGGAATTGGCAGACCAAGTACCTATGCACCAACTATCAGTACTATTATTGCAAGACGCTATATAGCTAAGGAAAATAAAAACTTGTACGTAACTGAAATTGGAGAAATAGTAAACAATATAATGAAAGAATCTTTTTCCAGCATAGTAGATTTTCATTTTACCGCAAATCTTGAAGCACTACTAGATTGTGTAGAAGATGGAACAGTTCCATGGAAAACAGTGGTAAGTAACTTTTATCCAGATTTGGAAGAAGCTGTGCAAAAAGCACAAGAAGAACTGGAAAAGGTGGAAATACAAGATGAAGTAACTGATGTAATATGTGAAGAATGCGGAAAAAATATGGTTATAAAATATGGACCACATGGAAAGTTTCTTGCATGTCCAGGTTTCCCAGAATGTAGAAATACAAAAACTTATTTGGAGAAAATTGGAGTTTCCTGTCCGAAATGTGGAAAGGATATAGTGATACGAAAGACAAAAAAAGGAAGAAGATACTTTGGCTGTGAAGGAAATCCAGATTGTGATTTTATGACATGGCAAAAACCGTCAAAAGAAGCATGCCCTTCCTGTGGAGGCGTTTTACTGGAAAAGGGTGCAAAGTTAGTTTGTATGGATGAGACCTGTGGATTTGTAACAAGTACAAAGGGAAAAAAAGAGGATTAACCATGTAATGTAATGGTAAGATGGTAAAATACCTAGGAGGATATATATGAGCGTTCAATTGCTTGACAAGACTAGAAAAATTAATAGATTACTGCACAATAATAGTTCTCATAAAGTGGTATTTAATGATATTTGTAAAGTGTTAAGTGAAAATTTGGAATCTAATACCATGGTACTTAGCAAGAAGGGAAAAGTTTTAGGGATAAAACACATGGACAACATTCCCAAGATTACAGAATTGTTAAAAGAAAATATAGGAAGTTATATTGATAAGATGCTTAATGAGAGAGTGTTAAACATTTTGTCTACCAAAGAAAATGTAAATTTTGAAATGCTAGGATTTGAGTTTGCAGATATGCATACTTATAATGGTATTGTGACACCCATTGATATTGCAGGGGAAAGACTAGGAACTTTATTTATTTACCGCCAGAATGCCCCATATAGTATTGATGATATTATTTTAACAGAATATGGTTCCACGGTAGTAGGATTAGAGATGCTTAGAGCAGTGAATGAAGAAAGTGCTGAAGAAGTAAGAAAATTGCAGGTTGTACAATCTGCAATTAGTACTTTGTCTGGTTCGGAACTGGAAGCTATCAAACACATTTTTGGTGAGCTGGATGGAAATGAGGGTGTATTGATTGCTAGTAAAATTGCAGATAGAGTGGGAATTACCAGATCTGTAATTGTAAATGCTTTACGAAAATTTGAGAGTGCAGGCATTATTGAAAGCAAATCATCAGGAATGAAAGGTACTTATATCAAAGTCGTAAATGATATTATTTTTGATGAATTGGGAAATATAGACATTTAATCCTTAATTTTTCATTTACTGTATTTATATATTACTGGATTAAATTATTGGATCAAATTAGAAGTAGACAAATGCCCTAAATTTGCGTTATTTGATATATTTTGTAAGGTAAATTTTGCCAGAAATCCAGAAAATAAAAAAAATTCACAAAACAAGAAATAGATTCAAAAAATTTTTTTTTGTTAATATTTCTTGTTTTTTCGTGATTTATTGTTATAATATAAAGAGGAATAGAAAAGGGTAATAGAGAAAGGGTGAAATTGATGATAGGTTCAGATGCATATAATTATATTAATGTTTTGCAGAAGGCAGCAGATGCAAGTTGGCTTCGCAATACAATATTATCAAACAATTTAGCAAATGTTGATACACCAAACTTTAAAAGGCAAGATGTACAGTTTGAAACGTATTTGATTGGACAGATGGCAGGGGGAGACACAATGGATTCTTATGTGGATAATATAGATTTGTCTACATTATCAGCGACGATCTATACAGATAATTCAAATTTGAGTTATCGTATTGATGGCAATAATGTAGATATTGACACAGAGAATGCCGAGCATGCAAAGAATCAGATTAAGTACAGAGTTATGACAGACTCCATTTCACAAGAATTTAGCAGACTTCGGACTGCTATGGGGAAATAATAATTAAGTTAGAAAATTAAAGATGTGGAATGTGGTATATAATTGTGTAGGATTTTAATATGAGGAGGATGTAATATGTCAGCATTTGGAGCTATGGATATAAGTGCCAGTGGAATGACGGCACAAAGATTGCGTACAGATATTATTGCACAGAATATTGCAAATGTGAATACTACCCGTAATGGGAATGGGGATGTATACAGAAGAAGAACTGTAGTTTTTGAAGAGAAGCCTTCCAATACTTTTAAGAACTATTTAAGTGTGGCTTCCAGCTCAATAGGAAATGGTGTAAAGGTTTCACAGATTGTGGAAGATACAGAAACACCAATGACTATGGTTTATGACCCTTCACATCCGGATGCAGATGAAGATGGATATGTTTATTATCCAAATGTGAATACTGTGACGGAAATGACAAACTTAATTGATGCAAGCAGATCTTATGAAGCAAATATTACAGCATTTAATGGGACAAAATCTATGATATTGCAGGCACTTGAAATTGGAAAGTAAAAAGTAAAGGAGAATAGATGATGAGTATAGATTTAAGTAGTCTGTGGAGGACGAGTGGCATAAGGGATATGTATACAGATTATTCTACAAGCAGTTTGAATGGAATTGTCAACGATTATAAGAAGGTATCCGGTTTTGATACAGATAATGACAGTGCTTTTGAAAATGTATTTCAGTCTGCTTTAAATCTTGTAGAACAAACAAACGAATATAGCAATATAGCAGAAGAAGAAGAATTAAATTATGCAATGGGATTATCAGAAGATACTCATACGTTGCTGATTGCACAATCGAAGGCGAATACTTCATTGATGTTCACAGTGGCTGTAAGAGATGCTGTGATTGATGCATATAAGGAAATTATGAATATGCAGTTCTAAGAATAATTGATTGCCAATGTTTTAAAGGTATGGTTGGCAGTAAATAGGAAGATATGTATATATTTCAGATGGGATTATAAAATAAAGAACAGTGCATGAAAGGAACGGTAGGAGAGTTGAAACATGGTAGATAAGTTTAAAGATGTGCTACAAAAGCTGATAGAGTTTTGGAATAAATATAGTGCAAAGCAAAAGGCGATTATTATTTCTGTAATTGTTACAATTCTTTTAGCTATTGGAATTTTAGCATTTACTCTAACTCGGACTACATATACACATTTGGTTACATTAGCGGATGCAGATAGTGTAACACAGATGCAGGGATTACTAGATGGGCAAGGGATATCTTATAAAACAACACAAGCAACTGGTGGCTATGAGATTTCAGTGGACAGTTCAAAGACAACAGATGCAATGTTGTTGCTGGGGAATAGTGATGTAGTTGAAAAAATGTCTGGTGGTATGGATTGGGAGAAAGCATTGAACAATAGCATTGATACCACAGAAACGGAAAAACAGAAAAAATATGCATTGGCATATCAAAGTGATATCCGTAAATACTTGATGACAGTAGATGGCGTAGAAGATGCTTATATATCTATGAATATGCCTGAAGATGATGGAACGATTCTTTCGGAAAAAAAAGATACTTCTGTTGCAGTTATGTTAAAATTATCCAAAGAATTAGAAAGTTCTGCAGTTCAGGGAATGGCCAATTACCTTGCTACTGCTGTGGGAAATAGTAATACGGATTTAATAACTATTATAGATAGTGCCAGTAATTTGCTTTTTGATGGTTCTAGTTCAGATATATTTAAGAATCCTTCTAGCCAGGCAGAGTATACTGAGAATTTACGTGGGATTATAAAAAATGATTTGAAACAGATGCTTTTAAAGGCGAATTATAACGAAGTGGAAATTGGTGCATCCAATATTCAATTTAATATGAAACAGGTTTCTTCTTTGTATACAGAATATTCTGTTCCTGAAGGAAGAGAAAATGGTCCATATTCAGAAAGTTATCAATATAAGGCAGAAGGAACTAGTGGCTCAGGAGGACCTCCAGGGACGGATTCTAATGCAGATGAAACAGACTATATGTTACAGAATGGTAGCTCTAACAATAATAGTGTAACATTAGATAAATTCAAATATGATAATAACAAAAAGGAAACGACAACTGTAGAAGCAGTTGGTGCTATGGATGCAGGGAATTCTTCCGTGGCGATTGTGTTGAAAAAATACACGGTTTATGATGAGGCACAGATGAAAAAAAATGGTGAGTTGGAAGGTATAGATTTTGAAACTTTCCAAAGCCAGAATAGTGAACCAACAGAAATAGAAGTGGAAGATAATGTGGTAGAATTGATTTCTAACGCCACTGGAATTGCTACAAATAATATTTCTGTAATAGCTTATAACCAGCCAATATTTAATGGAATGGTAGATACACCTGTAGAGTATAGTAACATCATGATGATTGTTCTTGCTGTTTTGATTGTTGCATTGTTGGTGTTTGTTGTATTCAAGGGAACTGCACCTATGGAAGTGACAGAATTAGAACCAGAGTTATCTGTGGAACAATTGTTAGCAACAACAAAAGAAAGTCAGTCTTTAGAAGATATCGAATTTGGCGAAAAGTCAGAAACAAGAAAGATGATCGAGAAATTTGTGGACGAGAATCCGGATGCAGTGGCACAGTTATTGCGTAACTGGATTAACGAAGATTGGGGTTAAATATTAAATTGTGACACTGCTTACGCCCAAGTGGAGTGTACCTTGCTCTGCTTGGGTGGATTTGGATATAAGGAGGCAAAAGAATGAAAGAGGAGTTAAGCGGACTTGAGAAAGCTGCAATTTTGTTGATTAGCTTAGGACCTGAGAAATCAGTTAATGTTTTTAAGCATTTAAAAGAAGATGAGATAGAACAGCTGACTCTGGAAATTGCAAATACAAGAAGTGTGTCTGCACAAAGAAAAGAGCAGGTTATGGATGAGTTCTATGAAGTGTGTCTTGCCCAGCAATATATTGCAGAAGGGGGTATTACATATGCGAAAGAGTTGTTGGAAAAAGCACTTGGTTCTGAAAAGGCCAGAGATGTTATCGGAAGACTTACTGCATCTTTGCAGGTTCGTCCTTTCGAATTTGTGAAAAAAACAGATCCTACACAACTTTTGAACTTTATCCAAGATGAACATCCACAGACAATTGCATTAATTTTATCCTACTTGTCTTCCAGTCAGGCTTCGGTTATTATTGCTGCCTTGCCACCAGAGAAACAGGCAGATGTTGCAAGACGTATTGCACAAATGGATAGAACATCACCAGATGTGATTAAAGAAGTGGAAAAAGTATTAGAGAGAAAATTAGCATCTTTAGTAAATCAGGATTACACAATTGTTGGTGGTGTAGATGCTATTGTAGAGATTTTAAATACAGTAGATAGAGGAACAGAAAAACATATTATTGAAAGCTTGGAAATCGAAGAACCAGAACTTGCTGACGAGATCCGGAGAAAAATGTTCGTATTCGAGGATATTTTGTCTTTGGATGACAAATCTATACAGCGTGTACTTCGTGAGGTAGATAACAATGAACTTGCTATGGCATTGAAAGGTTCAACGGAAGAGGTACAAACGGTTATTTTCAATAACTTGTCAAAACGTTTGGCGGTTATGATTCGGGAAGATATGGAATTTATGGGACCTGTACGATTGAAAGACGTAGAAGAAGCACAGCAGAAGATTGTAAATATTATCCGTAAATTAGAAGACTCCGGAGAAATTGTTATTTCAAGGGGTGGAGGTGACGAAATCGTTGTCTAATTTAATAAAATATTATAATTTTAATGTTACAGAAGATGATAAAAAACTGATTGATATGGATCACAATGTAGGAAACTTTATTCCTGGTATTTTTACTCATGGAGCAGTAGAAATACGGGATTTGGAACAAGAAGAATTTGATGCGGAATTTCCAGAAGAGATGTTTGAACAGGAAAAGCCGGCAAAGGAGCAAGAACTTAGTCCAGATGAATTATTAACTATGGCTCATGAACAAGCTGGTCAGATTTTAGAACAGGCACAAAAGGATGCAGAAGAAATTTTGGAACAAGCAAGAGTTGCTGGTGAGTTTGAGAAAAACCGGATTATTGAAGAGGGAAGAAAGTTAGGATATCAGGAAGGACTTATTAAGGCAAATGATGAACTTGCCAATCAAAGAAAAGCCTTGCAAAACAGAGAAGAGGAATTAGAAGCACACTATCAGCAGATGATAGCGGATTTAGAACCTAATTTTACAGAACTTGTAATTGAACTGGTCAAAAAAATCACAGGGGTTTTTGCAGAAAGAGATATTGTAATTTTTCTTATGGAGCAGGCATTGGATAAAATTGGACGATGTCAAACAATAAAGGTCAGAGTATCACAAGACGATATAGAAAGTGTAAATGCATCAAAAGATATTCTTTTGAATATTGTTGGAAATCAATGTCAATTTGATGTGTTGGCAGATGCTGGACTTCAAAAGAACCAATGTGTGATAGAAACGGAAAACCAGATTGTAGATTGTAGTCTGGATGTGCAGCTAGATAGTCTGATTGAGGATTTAAAGTTGTTAATATAATCTGAAACAAAAGATTGAAGTATAGGAATGGCGGGGTTCGTATGGTGATTGATTTTAGTAAATACAATAGTTTACTGAAAAAAAATTATGAGAAACATTGGGGAAAAGTAGTAAAAGTAGTAGGGCTTACAGTAGAGTCCATAGGTCCTGATGCAAAGTTAAATGATATGTGCTATATTATTCCTCAAAATGGAGGGAATGCTCTAAAAGCAGAAGTGGTTGGATTTCGTGATGACAGAGTACTTTTAATGCCATACGACAATGTAGAAGGAGTAGGATTGGGTAGCAGGGTGGAAAATTCAGGAGCACCATTAAAAGTATATGCAAGCGAAAGTCTCTTGGGTAAAACATTAGATGGACTTGGTGTTCCTATTGACGGAAGCGTCTTGGAACAAGATGGAGAAGGGTACTCTGTTGAAGCTATGCCTCCTGATCCGTTAAAGAGAAAGATTATTGATGAAGTTTTGCCGCTTGGAGTGAAAGCGGTGGATGGATTAAATACAATTGGTAAGGGACAAAGAATTGGAGTATTTGCTGGTAGCGGTGTTGGAAAGAGTACATTGCTTGGAATGTTTGCACGAAATACCAAAGCTGATATCAATGTGATTGCCTTGATAGGAGAGCGGGGAAGAGAAGTCCGGGAATTTATTGAACGGGATTTGGGACCAGAAGGAATGGCTCGGTCTGTAGTGGTAGTAGCCACCTCCGACAAACCTGCACTTATCAGAAAGAAAGCTGCTCAAACAGCAACTGCTATTGCAGAATATTTCCGGGATCAAGGAAAAGATGTTTTGATTATGATGGACTCTTTGACACGTTTTTCGATGGCACAACGGGAGATTGGATTAGCTTCTGGCGAACCACCAGTGTCCAGAGGGTATCCACCTAGTGTATACGCAGAAATGCCGAAGCTTTTGGAACGTGCCGGAAATGCCGAAAAGGGTTCTATAACCGGATTATATACTGTGTTGGTAGATGGTGATGATTTTAATGAGCCGATTACAGATACTGCCAGAGGTATTTTAGATGGACATATTGTGTTATCCAGAAAATTGGGACATAAAAATCATTATCCTGCCATTGATGTACTTGCCAGTATTTCCAGATGTATGAGTTCCATTGCTTCATCAGAACATAAGGAAGCAGCAGGAAAGCTAAGAAATGTTCTGGCAACTTATAACGAGGCAGAAGATTTAATTAATATTGGGGCATATAAGAGAGGTTCTAATAAGGAAATTGATTATTCCATTGAAAAGATAGATGAAGTAAATCAATATTTATGTCAAGGGATGTATGAAAAATTTGATTTTCAAGAAGAGAAGCAATTAATGGCTGAAATTTTTAATATGGCAACAGAGGCTGGGGAATAAGGGAGGATGCAGATGGCTAAGTTTATTTTTAAAATGCAAAATATTTTGGAGATTAAACGTAAGCTGGAGGATCAGGCAAAAAGTGTTTATGCAGAAGCTATTCATGCCTTGGAAATAGAGAGAGGAAAACTTCAAGAGTTGGAAGAAAAAAAGGAGTTGTATGAGGATCGACTTACGGATATGATGTTGGAGTCTTTACATATACATGAAATCTGCCGTATGGAAAATGCGATTGAGGTTATGAAATATAAGATACAAGAACAGCTTGTTGCAGTAAGGAAAGCAGAGAGGGTGGTGGAAAATGCCAGACAGGCATTGCATGCTGCTATGGTCGACAGAAAGACTTATGAAAAATTAAGGGAAAAAGAATTTGAAACTTTTAAGTTAGAGGTTAATGCACAAGAAAAGAAAGAAATTGATGAATTGGTTAGTTATCAGTTTACACAAAAGGCAAAAGTAGCTGAATTGTGATAAATAGGATTGAAAGATGACAGAAGAATATGTGCATAATATACAAAAAAATAGAAGAAAAATGTGCAAAAAGATATTTTTGCAAAGGTAATTGATTGGGAAGGTGTAGAAAATGGCAAAAAATGACGATGAATTAGATGTAGATGTAGAACAAGATATAGGAGAAAAAAGAAAACGTAAATCTGTTGATGCAGGTGAAGAGGGTAGTGGAAGTAAGATTGTCACAATTCTTATAGTTATTCTTATTATTTTAATCTGGCTTGGAGCTTTTGCAGTTGCAATAAAGCTGGATGTAGGAGGACTAGGCAGCAATGTATTGGCTCCTGTGTTAAAGGATGTGCCACTTGTTAACCGGATTTTGCCAAGTGGAAGTACAAACGCTGGTCAAAAAGAATATGGATCATTAGAGGAAGCTATAAAGAGAATACAAGAATTAGAGATGCAGTTAGAATCCCAAAGCAGTTCTACAGGTGTAGATTCTAATTATATTGCAGAGCTGGAAGCGGAAGTAAACCGGTTAAAGGTTTTTGAAAAAGAGCAGGAAAAGTTCGCGGAAGAGAAGAGAAAATTTGACGAAGAAGTAGTATATGCAGATGCGGCACCAGATATCACAGAGTATCAGAAGTTTTATGAAAATATGAATCCAGATAATGCTGCTGAAATATACAGACAAGTGATTGAACAAGTTCGATATAATCAGGAGATAATTGATCAGGCAGATCGTTATTCTAAGATGGAGCCAGCAGCAGCAGCAGCAATTTTAGACACTATGGCATCTGCTGATTTGGATTTAGTGTGTGCTATATTGAAAAATATGAAAACAGAAGCAAGTGCATTGATATTACAAGAATTGGATTCAAATGTAGCTGCTAAAATCACAAAAAGAATGTCAGCAGAAGAATAATAGGTACTAAGTGTTTTTATATTTTTTAGTAATAATATAAAAGCCTTAGATATAGATTAGTTTGTGTAGTATCATCTGGCAATGTATGTGAAAAGCAAGGATGAGACACAAATTGACACTTAATAAGAAAGGAGGAAAGATGATGGAGATGCAAAGTATGCTTACACAGATGATGGGATTGTTTGGGTCTGATTCCCTAGCAAAAAATATGGGCAGTCAAAAAGTGAATGGGAAAAGTGGAGTTGCATTTCAAGATTATATGTCAAATGCAACAAAACAAAATGAATCCACTGGTGTCAAAATACAAGAGTTAGGGAATAACCGGAATATGACAGCAGATGCATCAACAGAACAGAATGCAAAAAGAACAGAAACAGCTAATACTGTATCATCTGCGGTGAATGGAACAGGAAATGAAGAGTCTGTTATGCAGGAAGTTCAAATTCCAAATGAGGAAAAAAACGCAAATAATGACTTGGATTCTTGTGCTTTTGTACAAGAATGGAAAGAAGAAGTAAAAGAACTATTATGTGAAGAGTTTGACCTTACAGAAGAAGATTTGGAAAAGATTATGTTTGAATTAGGGATGCAATTTGTTGATTTACAAAATTTACCAAATATCCAACAACTTGTATTGGCTGTTGCAGGAAGTGATGATAAGACAGCATTACTTACAAATGAGGTACTTGCTAAACAGGTTAGTTCTTTGGAAGAAACCATTAAGCAGATTTCTACAGTAATTATGCAGGAATATGAAATGGGTGATGAAGAAATAACGAATTATCTGGCACAAGATGCACAACTAGAGGAAATGGATAGCTTGACAAATGTGGAGGAGCAGCCATTAGACAAAGAGCATCAATTTGTGGCAACAGATTGGAAGGAAATGATGCCAAACGAAAAGGCAGAGGATAAGATTCCAATATCTTCTGAAACCCAAGATGGCAAAATGGAGTACAAACTTGATGATGGAAAAGCAACTGAGGAAGAATTGTTGCAGCAAGACAATGTTACAGAAGTTGCTTTGACAGAAGCATCTGCTATAAATCAAGGGGAATCTGGCACACTGAAAATGAAAAAGGCAGAAATGTCTACAGAGAAAGACTCTGTTTTAACAACGTATGATGTTAGTGAAGAAAAGGCAGAACCTAAGATTTCAGTAACAGTGGAAAAAACAGAGGAAAATTTACCGGATGGTGAAAAAGACTTCTCTCATTCTGATAAGAGAGAGGATGCACATGGCTTATTTGAACACTTTGTGGAAAATTTATTTGTAAACCGAGGCAGTAATGTGGAGCAACCAGATATGAAGATGGATGCAATTGCTCAAATGAGAGAGATTGTAACACAAGTGGTAGAACAAATTAAAGTCAGAGTGAATGCAGATACCACATCCATGGAGGTTCAATTGAATCCGGAAAACTTAGGAAAAGTTAATCTTACTGTTGTAGCCAAAGAAGGGCATATTACTGCTCAGTTTATTACAGAAAGTGAAATTGCAAGGCAAGCTTTAGAAGGACAGATTCAACAGTTAAGAGAGAATTTGGGTGAACAGGGACTGAAAGTAGATGAAGTAGAAGTGTCTGTTTCAAATTTTGATTTTTCCCATAGTAACCAGGCAAATGCAGAGGAACAAAAGCAACATCATAGCCAGGAGCAAAGAAGGGTACAAAGAAACCTGAATTTGAATGATGCTGTCAATTTAAATGATTTGACAGAAGAAGAGCAGCTGGCAGCAAGAATTATGGCAGATAATGGAAACCAAGTGGATTATACTGCATAAAAAGGAGGAAAGAATATGAGTTTGATAGCACCAGTTGAAAAAGATGAAAATGGTCAATATAAAGTAAAAGATACATCAATGTCCACAACAAAAAAGGAAACAAAAGGTACAGGGACATTGGGCAAAGAGGCATTCCTACAATTGTTAGTAGCACAGATGCAATATCAGGATCCCCTAAATCCATCTAGTGATACCGAATGGGTTTCTCAGATGGCACAGTTTTCATCCTTAGAGCAAATGCAAAATATGAATGCTACAATAACAAATTCACAGGCATTCTCATTGATTGGTCAGACGGTTGAGGTGACCACAGAGGATGGAAATATAGAGGGCGTTGTAGATTATGTAAATATATCAGATGGAACAGCTTATGTGTCTATTGATGGTAAAACTTACGAATCCAGTAAAGTAAATTCTGTACTTAGCTCAGGATATATACAGCAAAAATATGGTCCTAAAGTGCCTAAACAAACTATTACTTATAATTATGATGACAGAACAAGTGCAAAAGTATCAGTATCTTTGGGAAGTAAAGAATATGCAGCAAATGGAATGTATGTGGCAATAGGAGATCAGTTAATTGATAGTAATTATTTGTCCTATGATAAAGAAAAAGAAATATTAACTATCTCTAAAGATGCATTTTATGGATTAACATCAGGAAAAACCTATGATATAAGTTTTTCATTTGATGATGCAGCAAACACTACAATAACAGAAACAGTTAGCCTAAAAGTAACCGGTAATCAGCCAGCGGATACTTTGGAAGAGAATACCGAGGAATAATTAATTACTTTACATATTAGAAAAAAGTATGTACAATGAAAATGAAAGAAGAGGTGGAAGGGTATGAATGTAAGAAATAGCAATTTTTCTTCCATCGAAAGTATGCGGCAACAGTTGACGCAACAGATGCCAAAGGATTCTAATATAAAAGAATTAGAGAAAAAAAGTATCTCCTTTGAAGAAGTATTATCTACTAAGCAAAAGACAAAAGTAGAAGATACCAATGGAATTCGTTTTTCTAAACATGCCAATGACCGTTTAGCATATCGGAATATTGATTTGTCCAAGGAACAGATGGAACGTTTGGAAAATGGAACGAATAGAGCCAGGGAAAAGGGTATACAGGAATCTTTGGTTATGGTAGACGATTTGGCTTTTATTGTAAATGTAAAAAACAATGTGGTGATTACAGCTGTGAATGATACAGAAGATGCCGTATTTACCAATATCGATGGAGCCGTAATTAGTTAAAATGAATAGTAACAAGGAAATCAAAACGTGTTTTTAGCCGGACCTATCTGGGGGCTAATCACCTTTGAATGACAGATAAGGTGAACACAGAATTGGGAAGCACTTCGGTGCGATAATTAGGAGGAAATGTCTTATGATGAGATCATTATTTTCTGGTGTAGCCGGATTAAAGGTGCATCAGACAAAGATGGATGTAATTGGTAATAATATTGCAAATGTTAACACAGTAGGTTTTAAATCTAGTTCAGTAAATTTCGCAGATGTTCTTTATCAGACTACACAAGTGGCATCTGGTGCGAATGAAGCAACAGGACTTACTGGTAAAAATGCAAAGCAGATTGGTATTGGTTCTCAGGTTGCTTCTATTACTGCAAATGTAAAGGGTACAGGTGGAACACAAAGAACAGACGAAGCGTTAGATTGTATGATAAGCGGAGAAGCATTTTTTATTGTTAACTATGGTGGAGCAAACTATTATACAAAAGCTGGTTCTTTTAAGGTGGATGCCGCAGGTACTTTGTGTACTGCTGCAGGTGCAGCAGTAATGGGATGGCAGGTGAGTGAAGATGGCACAGACATTGTTCGTAGTGCAGTATCAAAATTGACAGTAATGTCTCCTGAGAATATGACTTCCTCTCCTGAGGCTACTACAAAGGCGTATGTAACTGGTAATGTTGATAAGAGCGATCCTGCTTTAGTAAAGGAAGATGGGGCTGACGTACAGGTGACTTTCCTTGATAATCTGGGAACTCAATATAGTCTTCAGTTGGGAGTAAAGGCAGCTGTAGGAGAAGATGGAACTACAACTGCAGGGGCATATACGATTGTTCCAAAAGATATTGTGGATGCAAAAAATAAATCTATTTTCTTGCAGACAACAACCGAAGAAGATGGCACGGTCACTACAACCGTAAGAGAAGGAATGAGTTTTACATTTGGAGGAATTACTTATACACCGGCACTGGATGAATCTGGAAATCTTACTTTTGGTGAGGAGGTAACTGGTCCTAGTTTACTATTTGATTCAGGGACTGGTGCATTCCGTTCTGTTGGTGGAGAAGAAGGCGGAGAAGAGGGAGCAGCCAATAAAACTTTGACCCTTGGTTTTGGGGGAGGAGAAGGAGAAGAGGCTATTGCTGGATTTGAGGCCTTTAAAGATGTTGAGATTGACTTCTCTACACTTACTCAGTTTACAGCTAATGGTAAAAGTACTTTAGAGGGTTATTCCGGAGCAGCTGATGGAAGTGGTGAAGGTAAAGGGCGTGCCATGGGTGAGATGATAGGTCTTAGCATTGATGCTTCAGGAAAGATTTTTGGTTCTTATGACAATGGTACTACAAAGCTTTTGGGACAAATTGCAGTAACAACATTTGCAAATGCTACAGGTTTAGAGGCGGTTGGAGACAGTATGTTTAAGACAACCCAGAACTCAGGAGAATTTGATGGAATTGGTAAAGATATTACAGAAACTGGTGGAACATTAATTACTGGTGTTCTGGAAATGTCAAATGTGGATTTATCTTCAGAATTTACACAAATGATTACAACACAAAGAGGTTTCCAGTCAAATTCAAGAATTATTACAACTTCTGATACTATGCTGGAAGAATTGATTAACTTAAAACGTTAATGAGATAATTTTAGTTGTTTTATGTTTTTGGCACATAGCTTGACAGCAAGTGTCAAGCTTGTGACTGAACAGTAACAATTAGGCACTAATAAAATGTGCCAATAAAAGAAAGGAGTTCCATATTAGGTATATAATGTACAGTAAGGTTAAACTGTAAAACTTACATATGGAATTCCTTGATTTTTGCTTTTTATTCCCGCGAAGCAACGAGCCAAGTGCGAGCTTGCTCGCATTTGGCGACTGCCGCAAGGGTCAAATACCCCGCCCCTTGGGGCGAACTTGCTAAAAGGAAGCTAGGTCATGCCCCGTAGCTTGCTGCGGGGTATTTGACTTGAAAAGTGAATAACTAAGATGCTGGTTTGTTAAAAATTAGCAGAAGAATTGAACAAAGACTACAAAAAAAATATTTTTTAAAATAAAAAATTATAAAAATTAAAAAAAATGAGATTTCTGTCATGAATAGTATTGACGAATAAGAGGAAAAAATGTACCATAGAAGGGAATGGTGCATAAGGAATGAGAGGATTTGTATGATTACGCTTACCAAGTTAAATGATACACAATTTGTTCTGAATGCAGAATTAATAAAAACGGTGGAAGAGACACCGGATACTGTGATTACTATCACAACAGGCAATAAATACATAGTCAAAGAAAAAGCAGATGAAGTTGTTGATAAAGTGATACAGTATAAAAAAAGTATTTTTTCAAAATTTATGTGATGAGGGGTGGTGGACACTGTGGATATAGCTTCATTAATTGGTTTGATTATGTGTATGGTTCTTATGGTTATTGGTATTATAACAGGACCTGCTGGAGTTGCTTCGTTGGGTAACTTTTATGACTTAACATCAATATTTGTTACCTTTGGTGGATCTTTTATGTGTGTTCTTATGATGACAGATGGTATACCACAATATCTGGCTAATCTTAAAAGTTTTACTTTGATTATGAAGACACAGAATATGAATGAGACAGAGATGATTAAGAATATCATTGATTTGTCGAATGTATCGCGAAAAGAAGGACTTCTTGCTTTAGAAGAAGCTGCAAATGGCATTGATGATGACTTCCTGAAAAAAGGTTTGCTTCTTATTGTAGATGGTACTGACCCGGAATTGGTTCGTAGTATTATGGAAACAGAGCAAATAGCAGTAGAAGAAAGACATAAGACCGTAATTGGATTTTGGGAGAATCTAGGAGCAATGGGACCTGCCTGGGGTATGATTGGTACATTGATTGGATTGGTTAACATGTTGAAGAATTTAAGTGACATGAGTACTGTTGGACCCAACATGGCAACTGCGTTGATTACTACATTTTATGGTTCTGTGCTTGCAAACTGGATATGTGCACCAGTTGCTGCAAAATTGAAGGCAAATAATGCAAAAGAGATTACCTTACGTAATATTATGGTAGAAGGTTTGCTGTCTATACAGGCAGGGGAGAACCCTCGTGTAATTGAGGAAAAGTTGAAATCATTCCTGCCGCCTAAGGATAGGAATACGATTGGTGAACAAGAAGGCGGTGAGGTATAATGGCAAAGAAGAGAGAAGAGGAAGCACCAAAAGGATCCCCTGCGTGGATGGCGACATTCAGTGATTTGATGAACTTGCTCCTTTGCTTCTTTGTTTTATTATTTTCCATGTCTTCTATTGATGAAGCAAAGTATGAGGAGTTAGTTGTTTCTTTAAGTAATAGTTTTAGTATATTTAGTGGAGGCGGTTCTGCTATTGGAGAAGGAACATTGATATCTAATGGTGTGAGTCAGCTGAATGAATTAGATGACTATTATAATGATATGGGAAAAGCAAGTGAGGAAGAAGAAACCGATGGAGATCCTTTAAAAGACTATAAAGATCAATTAGACAAAGAACAAAAACAGCGGACAGAACAGGTATATGATGAAGTTTCTGAAATGATTGGACAAAAACAATTAACGGATAAAGTGAGCCTGGGGATGGATGATCAATATCAGTATGTGAAAATATCCTTAAGCGGGGCAATTTTATTTGGATCTGGTCAGGCGGATTTTTTACCGGATGCAAGACCTGTTTTAAGCAAAGTTGGAGATATTCTGAAATTGTATAAGGGCTCTCTGATAAAAATAGAAGGTCATACAGATAATGTGCCAATTTCAAGTGGAAAATTTAGGGATAATATGGAATTATCCACAGCAAGAGCCATTAGTGTATGGAGATATTTTGTGAATACAAAAAATTTAGATCCTAAAACGTTGGAAGCTTCTGGACGAAGCGAGTATTCTAAGATTGCAAAAAATGATACAGCAGAAGGCAGGGCAAAGAACCGGCGTGTAGAGATTAAGATATATACAGGAAATGAAGGATAGTTTATATACAAGGAATCTTTGAATAAGATAGAATTGTTCGGTATATGAGGAGGTTGGTTATGAAAAAAAATATTTTGACAATTATTATCATGGCTTTGACAGTTATCAATGTGATTTTGACAGCAGTGGTGTTATTTTCTGCAGTTCCTGCTATGAACCGGACCAATAATTTAATAAAGAAAGTTACTGAAATAGTAGATTTGGAGTTGGAATCTGGTGAACAGACTGATGATAATAGTGTTTCCATTGAAGATAGAGAGAATCGTCAATTTAACAGTTCGGCAGGAACACTTACAATTAACTTACAAAATAGTGCAAATGGAAAAGCACATTGGGCACAATTGGATTCTGTATATGTGACAGTAAATAAGGCTGGTGAAGATTACAAGAATCTGGTTAAAAATCTTGATGGAAAAGGGAGCGATGTGCTTACAATAGTTTCCGATGTTATTGGTGGCATGGACTATGAAGCTGTATCATCAAAGAAAAGTGAAATGAAATTAGAAATTGTTCGAAAGTTGCAAGAACATTTTGAAACGGAATCTATTATAGATGTATCATTTGACAATTTGCGTTTTCAATAATGAAGGAGTAAGTATTAATCATTAGACCTTTGTGATGAAATGATTACAAAGGTCTAAGTTGTTTCGTGAATAATATATTTGTAAAATCAAAAAACGCATATAAAGTTTTCTAAATCGTGAAGTTATACCATAAATTAGTAAAAAAAAGAAAAAAATACGGAATATGCGATTTTTTTACTTTGATTTAGACGAAAAGTGTGATATTATATAATTATGTATAAAGTCATAGAGTTTCTAAGACTATGGTTAAGTAGTTGATAAACAAGTTGAGGTGAGATGAATGGGCGATGTCTTATCGCAAAATGAGATTGATAATTTGCTTGCAGCTCTCAATAGTGGGGATTTTGATGCCGAAGAGATGAAAGAAGGTGCAGAGAAAAGTGTAAAAGTATACGACTTCGCCAGACCAACTAAGTTTTCAAAAGAACATTTAAGAACTTTTGAAATTATCTTTGAGCATTATGGAAGACTTTTATCAACAAACCTTCCAGCATATTTCCGGAAGAATGTTCAGGTAGAGGTAATGAACTCTGAAGCAATTACTTATTCAGAATTTTCCAATGCATTATCGAACCCAGTTATTTTAGGTGTGGTAGGTGTTGCACCGTTAGAAGGAAATATAATTATTGAACTGGCAGATAACTTGGGTTATGCTATTGTTGATAGAATGCTAGGTGGAGGAGGAAAGCCTCTTGAAAAATCCAGAGATTTTACTGAAGTTGAGCTGATTATCATAGAGCGGATAATCAATATTTGTACTAATTTACTAATTGAACCATGGGAAAGTGTGATTAGCATTGAACCAAGGTTAGAGCGTATTGAGACGAATTCGCAGTTTGCTCAGATTATTTCACCAAGTGAAATGATTGCAATTATTACCATGAATATCAAAATAGGTAATGTAGATGGTTTAATGAATGTGTGTATACCATATTCAACTGTTGAGGATGTTATTGATAAGTTAAATACAAAATATTGGTATGCGAGTATGCAAGTTCAAGATGAAGAAATTTATCAGGAAATGATTGAGCATACCATATCAAAAGCAAAAATTCCAATTAAAGCTGTTCTGGGTAAAAGTATAATTTCAGTGAATGACTTTGTGAATATTCAGGTAGGTGACATTATTAGATTGGACACAAAAACAGATGAAGAACTGAGTGTTTATGTGGGCAATATTAATAAGTTTACTGCACTTCCGGGAGCCTCTTCGGATGTATATGCAGTTAGATTGACATCAGTTGTGAGGGAGGAGTAATTAGAATGGATGAAATGTTATCCCAAGAGGAAATTGAAGCTTTACTAAATGGAGGAGGAGAACAACAATCTGGGAATGCAGGTGAGGAACTGACAAGTGTAGAAGCAGATGCGATTGGAGAAATTGCTAATATTTGTATGGGATCTGCGGCTACAAATTTATCTACATTGATAAATACTAAAGTTTCAATTACAACACCAGTAGTTTCGGTGGTTAATTTGGAGGAGCTTTCTTCAAGATTTGGCCGTCCATGTGTTTTTGTACAAATTGCATACATAGAAGGATTGGATGGAAGTAATGTATTGATATTGGTAGAAAATGATGTTAAAATTATTACAGATTTAATGATGGGTGGAGATGGGAGCAATATTGCAGATGAACTATCAGAATTGCATTTGAGTGCAATTAGTGAAGCTATGAATCAGATGATGGGAGCATCTTCTACATCGTTATCTTCTATGCTGGAGAAGAAGATTGACATAAGTCCACCAAAGGCTAGTTTGATAGATTTGGGTGACAGTATCCAGGATGATACAATATCTTTTTTGGATGATGAGTTTATAATGGTTTCTTTCCGTATGCAGATTGGAGAATTAGTGGATAGTACCATTATGCAATTGTATCCTGTTGACTTTGCAAAAGACTTGTATCAAAAGTTTGCAGGAGGTCAAACGGAAGATTCTGCACCGGCACAACCGGCGGATTCTGCACCAGCACAGGCAGCACCTGCACCTGCGGCACCAGCCGCTCAACCACAACCTATGCCAGCACAACCGGTTATGGATGCAAATATGCAACAACCAATGATGCAACAGCAGCCAATGATGCAACAGCAACCGATGATGCAACAGCCAATGTATGGTATGCCTATGCCGGATGTGAATATACAACCGGTGCAGTTCCAACCATTTAATCAAATGGTAACACCATTAAATCAACAGGAAAATATAGAATTGATTATGGATGTACCTTTAGAGGTTACTGTGGAATTGGGCAGGACAAATAAATCCATAAAGGAGATTTTGGATTTTTCACCTGGAACAATTATAGAGTTGAATAAATTAGCAGGTGAACCAATTGATGTATTGGTGAATGGTAAATTTGTGGCAAAAGGGGAAGTTGTAGTAATTGAAGAAAACTTTGGTATCAGAGTTACTGAGATTATTAAATAATAGAGATAAGGAGAGAGTAATATGGCTAAAAATATTTTGATTTGTGATGATGCAGCATTTATGAGGATGATGATTAAGGACATTTTAACTAAGAATGGTTATAATGTTGCTGGAGAGGCAGAGAATGGTTTAAAAGCTGTTGAGAAATACAATGAAACAAAACCGGATTTGGTAATGATGGATATTACTATGCCGGAAATGGATGGAATCCAGGCTTTGAAAAAGATTAAAGAAACTGATCCTGGTGCAACAGTGATTATGTGTTCTGCTATGGGACAGCAGGCAATGGTTATTGAAGCAATTCAGTCAGGAGCAAAAGATTTTATTGTAAAACCTTTTCAGGCTGATCGTGTATTAGAAGCGATTAAAAAAGTGGTGGGGTAAATAATGTATTTAAATTCAACATTAAACTCATTTGATAATTTTTTTCAACTTATTATGTCGGTTATTCTTTTGTTGGTTATTATGGTAGTGGCATATTTTGTCACAAGATGGATTGGAAATATGGGCAATGCACAACTGAATAATAAGAATATAAAAGTTATTGAAGGGCGTAGGGTTGGACAAAATAAGTTTGTAGAAATTGTAAAAGTAGGCAGCAAATATTTTGTACTTGGTATTGGAAAAGATGAAATTTCATGCTTAGGTGAGGTGAAAGAAGAAGAATTAGTAATTTCAGAAGATACTATGAAGCCTTTGCCGGATTTTAATCAGATTTTGGCCAAGATGAAAGAAAAGACGTTTCCTACAAAGAAAAATAACAAGTAGAGGTTGGTATGCATGAGAAAATATATAAAAAGAATGAGTAGGCTTGTAACTAGAATTCTGACTGTATTATTTTTTGTGTGCATACTGACCTTTTTTTATACACCTTTCCATGATGTGCCAGTTGGGTATGCCACAGCAGGAGTAGATGAAATTGATGGAAGTGGTGTATTAGATTCTGAGGGTCCAGATGATTTTAATTTGAGTATTTCTACGAACCAAGGTAGTGCTTCTTTGTCTGGGGCATTGAAGATTTTTTTAGTACTCACTATTATTTCTTTAGCACCTTCTATTTTAATAATGGTTACTTCTTTTACAAGAATATTAATTACTTTGCATTTTACAAGGTCAGCATTAGGAACACAAACAACTCCTCCAAACCAGATTTTAATTGGACTTGCGTTGTTTTTATCTATCTTTATCATGGCACCTGTATTTACACAAATTAATAGTGAAGCAATTGAACCATATTCAAAAGGAACGATTACACAAGAAGAAGCTTTAGAAAAAGGAATAGAACCACTAAGAACTTTTATGCTCAAACAAACGAGGCGTAAAGATTTGAAGACATTTATAGGTATTGCTGGAATTGCAGACGAGGAATTAGAATCTGCAGATAATATTCCAATTACTGTAATTATTCCATCTTTTATCATTAGTGAACTTAGAAAAGCTTTTATCATTGGATTTTTAATTTATCTGCCTTTTATTATTATTGATATGGTTGTGGCATCGACCTTAATGTCTATGGGTATGATGATGCTACCGCCAACTACAATTTCTATGCCTTTTAAAATTTTATTATTTATTTTGGCAGATGGATGGAATTTGATTATTGGTGAAGTTGTTCGATCGTTTTACTGATGCTGTAAGGTTTTCATCTTAAAAAAGGAGGAATGGGAATGACACAGGATACAGTAGTAAATATTACAATGGCTACGGTTTGGTTGATTTTAAAAGTATCTGCTCCAATGCTTTTGATTTCTTTAATTGTAGGTCTGGTTGTCAGTGTATTTCAGACAGTAACTTCTATACAAGAACAAACTCTTACTTTTGTTCCTAAGTTTGTTGCTATATTATTGACGTTGGTGCTTTGTGGCAATTGGATTATGGAGAATGTGGTAGCTTATATGACAGAACTTTGTCAGAATTTTAGCATGTATATCCGATAAATTGTATTGGAAAAAGTTGTTTTCTGGAATGAGAGATTGGATAAAGAGAAGGGTGTTGGAAAAAGATGAATTTTACAATTGAAAATTTTGAATTTTTCCTTCTTATTTTGGTGCGGATGAGTGGATTTATATTTTCGGCACCATTTTACAGTTTGTCTAATGTGCCAACAAGAGTGCAGATTGGATTAAGTGTTTTTATCTCTATTCTTTTGTTTAGTACTATGGAAAAATATCCATTGCAATATGTTGGTGTAATTGGATATGGAAAACTTGTTGTAGTCGAATTAATGCTTGGAATTATGATAGGTTATATGACAAGTATTTGTATTTATATTCTTAATTTTGCTGGTCAGGTTATTGATATGGAGATTGGTTTTTCTATGGTAAATGTGATGAATCCCGCAGCAAATATGTCTACAACCGTAACAGGAACATTATATACTTATTTTGTAATGCTGATTTTGCTCGCAACAGATATGTATAGATATATTTTATCTGCGATGTTGGATGCTTTTCAATATATACCTGTGGGGCAGGCAGTTTTCCGGGTGAGTATCTATTCGGTTATGGTTACATTTATAAAGGATTATTTTATCATTGGATTTCGAATTGTACTACCTTTGTTTGCAGCAACTTTAATGGTAAATGTAGTATTGGGAGTGCTTGCTAAAGTTGCACCTCAGATGAATATGTTTGTAATTGGTATGCAATTGAAAGTGTTTGTGGGGCTTGTTATACTTTGTCTGGCAGGGAAATATATACCAGATGTTGCAGATTTGATATATGGAGAGATGAAGACGATGGTGAATGAAATTGTCAGGGTATTGTCCCCTTAGTGGAGAAAACGAGGGATTAGATTGGAAAATAAGATGCCGCAAGGCTTAACACATAAATATAGATGGAGATATGACCTGCAAAGATTTGCCAAGGAGGGACCGGGAGGAGAAAAAACAGAAGCCGCTACACCTAAAAAATTAAATGAGGCCAGAAAAGAAGGTCAAGTGGCAAAAAGTATGGATTTGATTACCGGGTTTATGCTTTTGGGAATGTTTTTGGGATTAAAAATATTTGTTGGCTATATTGGAACTGGATTTTTGGAAAATTTTATAAAATATTATGGAAGTATAGATGAGATTGTAAATGAAGAATTTACACTAAATACATCACACAGCTTGTTTCAGGATGAAATTACTGAAATGTTGCTTATCAGTTTGCCGATTATACTTATTGCAGTAGTATTTGCCATTGTATTCAATGTAGCACAGGTAAAATGGATGGTAACAGCAAAACCACTTAAACCTAAGTTTTCAAAGTTTAATCCAATTAGTGGTTTTAAAAGAATGTTTTCTAAAGATAAGATTATGGAATTATTAAAATCCATTGCAAAGGTCGGTGTATTGACTTATGTGGTATATGATACACTAAAAGATAAGTATACTTTACTCTTTGAATTTTATTTTTATAATCTTCCAAGTGCAGTGATATCTATAGGAACTATTATTATTAACCTAGGAATAAAAATCTCCTTTTGTTTTCTTGTTATAGCTATGGTAGATTATTTTTACCAAAAACATAAATTTAGTGAAGATATGAAAATGACAAAACAAGAGATAAAAGATGAATATAAAAATTCAGAAGGAGACCCGCAGATTAAAGGAAAGATTAAGGCGAGAATGCGAGAAGCATCTCAAAGAAGAATGATGCAGGCCTTGCCTGAGGCAGATGTTGTTATTACGAACCCTACACATTTAGCTGTAGCATTAAAATATGATAAAGAATCTTCTTTGGCACCAATTGTGATTGCAAAAGGTGCAGATTATCTGGCACAGAAAATTAAGGAAGTTGCTAGAGAACATAAAGTTGAAATTGTTGAAAATAAACCATTAGCCAGAATGCTGTATTATAATGTGGATATTGATCAAGAGATTCCACCAGAATTATATCAGGCAGTGGCAGAAATATTAGCTTATGTATATGGATTGAAAGGATAGGAAAGGAGGAAAACATTTATGAAGAAATTGGATGTTGTATTGGGATTGTACTTATTAGCTGCTATTATATTCTTTATTGTACCTATGCCTTCTATTCTTTTAGATGTATTGTTGGCATTGAATATTTCTCTTGCATTAATTGTATTATTTAATGCATTGTTTTCAAAGGAAGCACTTAGCATGTCGAGTTTTCCTACTTTACTGTTGTTTACAACTATTTTTCGTATTTCTTTGAATGTTTCTTCAACAAAATTAATATTAACCACTGGAGAACCAGGAAATGTAGTTTCTACTTTTGGTAACTTTGTAGGCGGAGGAAGTCTTGTTGTTGGTGTTATTGTATTTGTTATTTTGATATTAATCCAGTTTATGGTAATCAACAAAGGTTCAGAGCGTGTAGCAGAAGTTTCCGCACGTTTTACTTTGGATGCTATGCCGGGTAAACAGATGGCGATTGATGCAGATTTGAATACAGGTGCAATTACAGATGAACAAGCAAGAGAAAAAAGACAAAAGATACAAGATGAAGCAAGTTTCTTTGGAGCTATGGATGGTGCCACAAAATATGTAAAAGGTGATGCCATTGCGGGTTTGATTATCACACTTGTTAATTTTGTTGGTGGATTAGCTACTGGAGTAATACTTGGTGGTCTTGAAATGAATGCAGCCTTAGACAAATATACGATTCTGACAATTGGTGATGGATTGGTAAGTCAGATTCCATCCTTACTGATTTCTTTATCTACAGGTATTTTGGTAACGAAGGTATCTAAAGAAGCAGATATTAGTGATATTGTTTTTGAACAATTATTTTCTATTCCTAAAGTGCTTTATATCGTAGGTGGAAGTATGGCATTTTTAGGTGTCGTTACTCCATTAAATACTTTGATTTTTCTTATGTATGCTGCTGCTTTTATTGCCACTGGCTATATGATACAGTCAAAGATTGAAGTTCAGGATATAGAGGATGAAATCAATGAAGAAGAGGTACAGGCAGATGAAATTCGAAGACCTGAAAATGTAGTTTCTTTATTACAGGTAGATCCCATTGAACTGGAATTTGGATATGGAATTATTCCTTTGGCAGATGTAAACCAAGGTGGAGACTTGTTAGACAGGGTGGTTATGATTCGTAGACAGATTGCATTGGAACTAGGATGTGTAGTACCAATGATTCGTTTACGTGATAATATTCAGTTGAATCCGAATCAGTATGTGATTAAGATAAAAGGTGTACCTGTTAGTGATGGTGAGATTTTGTTCGACCATTATATGGCGATGAATCCGGGATATGTGGAAGAAGAGATTACTGGTATTCCGACTTTTGAACCGTCTTTCCATTTACCAGCAATCTGGATTACGGAAAGCCAGAGAGAGAGAGCAGAATCTATGGGATATACGGTTGTAGATCCTCCATCTATTATTGCTACACATTTAACAGAAGTAATCCGCAATCATTTGGATGAGTTGCTAACCAGACAGGATGTACAGAACTTAATTAACAATGTGCAGGAAGCAAATAGTACACTTATTTCAGAATTAGTGCCCAAGCTTTTGGGAGTAGGAGAGATTCAAAAAGTATTGCAAAACCTGTTAAGAGAAGGTATTTCTATCCGGGATTTGATTACAATATTTGAAACATTAGCGGATTATGCACCAACAACAAGAGATACAGACGTGTTGACAGAATATGCAAGACAGAGTTTGAAGAGAGCAATTTCCAGCAAGTATTTTCCTATTAATGAGATGACAAGTGTAGTTACACTTGATCCAAGAATTGAACAGGAAATTATGGGGTCTGTAAAACAAACAGAACAGGGAGCATATCTGACATTGGATCCAGATACAAAGCAGGCTATTATTGATTCATTACAAAGAGAGGTAGTAAAATTAGAAGATTTAGGAAAAAATCCAATTATTATTACGTCTCCAATTGTCCGCATGTATTTTAAGAAACTGACAGAAGACTACTTTAAAGATTTAATTGTGGTTTCTTACAACGAAATAGAATCTAATGTGGAATTACAATCAGTAGGGATGGTGACAGTATAATGGTTATAAAGAAGTTTCAGGCAGAGACAGAAATCGATGCAATTATGCAGGCGAAAGAAGAATTAGGTAAAGAAGCAATTGTTATGAACATTAAGGCAGTAAAGCCAAAAGGATTACAAAAGTTTTTTCGGAAAGCCAGGGTAGAGGTAACTGCAGCGGTGGATGAAGAGAATAATTATAACACCGGAGAAGGTATGTTAAATAAAATGCAGGAACTGCAAAAAACTCTGGAAGAAGCAAAAAAGCGAGAAGAAGAACAGCGGGCAAAGAAGCAGGAAGAAGTACTGAATAGTAGCAAAAATATTATAAAAGAATCAGAAGAAGCAGATATCAATAGCAAAGGGATTGAGAATAGACTAAATAATTTACAACTAATGATAGAAAGACAGATGCAGATAGAAGATAAAGAAGTAGCAAAGACTGAAAAAAAGAAAGGAGCCAAAAAAGAGGAAAGTAAAGCAGATGCTTGTATTCGTTTGGTAAAGGAACAACTTCTTGATAATGAGGTAGAAGAACAGTATGCAAATGCAATCTTGGAAGGGATTAGAGGAACATTGAAAAGGGATACTACCATTGATAATATTTTGGCAAGTATTTATCAGAAAATTGTGTTAAAGCTTGGAAAAACAAAGATAGTTGAAGAAAACCAGGAGAAAGTTAAGTATATATATTTTATAGGACCTACTGGTGTAGGGAAAACAACAACGATTGCTAAAATAGCATCAAACTTAAAGATACAAAAACGGATCAAAGTTGCACTTATCACGTCAGATACATATCGTATTGCCGCAGTAGAACAACTTCGTACCTATGCCAATATTTTAGGTGTACCATTAAAAGTTATTTATTCTGAAAAAGAAATGAAAAAGGCAAAACAAGAGTATAAGGATTATGATATTGTGTTGATTGATACAGCAGGACGTTCCCATAAAAACGTGGAACAGACAGAAGATATTGAGAAATTAATTAAAGTGGTACCAGAAGAGGAAAGAGATGTTTACTTAGTTCTTAGTGCAACTACAAAATATAAGGACTTAGTGAAAATAACAGAAACTTATGGAAAAGTTATCAAATATAACTTGATTTTTACGAAATTGGATGAAACATGTTGTGTTGGAAATATTTTGAATATAAAAATGTTAACTGATGCAACCCTTTCTTATTTAACTTCTGGACAGAATGTACCAGGAGACATAGAGAAAATAGACGCACAGAAGATTGCAAAGCAGCTTTTGGGAGGGCAATAATATATGGATCAGGCAGAACAGTTAAGAAATATCATTAAAATGCAGGTGCAACCTCAAAAAGCATCTAGAGTTATTACAGTAACCAGTGGAAAGGGTGGTGTGGGAAAAACCAGCCTTGCAGTAAATCTTGCTATTGAATTACAGAGAAGAGGGAAAAGAGTAATTATTTTAGATGCGGATTTTGGACTTGCAAATATTGAGATTGTGTTAGGTGTTCGTCCAATTTTCAATTTGGCTGATTTGATGTTTAAGGGAAAGAATTTAAAAGATATTGTTATACCTGGACCAGAAGGCATTGGATTTATTTCAGGAGGTTCTGGAATTAAAGAATTGGCAAGCCTTACTAGAGATCAAGTGTTTTATGTGATGCAGTCGTTATCAGAATTGGATGATATGGCAGATGTGATTATTGTAGATACAGGTGCAGGAATTGCAGATCATGTTTTAGAATTTGCAGCAGCTAGTGAAGAGGTATTATTAGTCGTAACACCAGAACCTACTTCAATAACAGATGCGTATGCGTTATTAAAGACTTTGAACCGGACCCAGGATTTTCAAGCATCCAGAACAGTAATTAAGCTTGTTTCAAACAAGGTGAATGACTGGAAAGAAGGTAAAGAAATCTTTAATAAAGTAAGTGTTGTAGCGGATAAATTTCTTAATATAAAATTGGAATATATAGGGGCTGTACTTAATGATGGAAATGTCTCAAAGGCAATAATACAGCAAAAGCCTCTTGTTCTTTCATATCCTCATACAGCAGCGGCTCTGTCTGTTTCCTATCTGGCAGGGAATTTACAGGGGAAACCAGTGTTTAACGGATCAAAAGAGAAAGGAATAAAAAGATTATTCACAAACTTAATACATGCGAAAATGAAAAAATAGATGGATATGAAGTAGAACAAGGAAATATTTAAATTGTAGGAGGCGGTAAGAAATGAAAGAACAAGTTATACATATTGGGGATAAGGTAGAAATGTACAAAATTACTGTACAATCGGAAACAGAAAACCAAGTTAGAAAACAGTATATCAGCCAGATTTTAGATTATATGGAAGGAGATCGGATAAAGCTTGCTATGCCAATGGAAGCAGGGCGTATGATTCCATTGACAGTAGGTGATTTCTATGAAGTTTGTTTTTACACAGATACTGGATTATTTCAATCTAGTATTGAAGTTGTAGATCGATACAAAGAAGAAAATGTGCATGTTATGATAGGAGAGTTTAATTCTGATTTAGAAAAATGTCAGAGAAGACAATATTATCGTTTGGAGCATATTATAGATATCAATTATCGCTATTATACAAGAGAAGAGGAAATTTTGGAACGTAGACTTATGGTGAATGATTTTGCTAATGAAGAAGCCAGAATGAGTTGTAAAAAGATTTTAAATGAAGTTAAGAATAAATGGCTTATGGCAACCATTACAGATATTAGTGGTGGTGGTGTTAGATTTAACTCCTCTACATTACATAAGACAAGTACATTGTTATATTTAAGGATACCAATTCTTCAAGATGGGGTAGAACGGATTTTTGAGTTAAAGGGAGAAGTGGTGAATTCTGCTGTTTTAGCAAAGAAAACAGATTATTATGAAACACGTGTAAAATTTGTAGATATAGATAGAGATGAAAGAGAACAGATTGTAAGGTTTATTTTCGCACAAGAGAGAAAAATGTTGCGTAGGAGCACAATATAATATATATAATATAATTATATAAGATAGAATGGGGTTGAGAAAAATGTTAAAAAATGTTTTGATTATAGATGACTCTGCACTTATGAGAAGGGTGTTATCTGGTATAATAGATAAAGATAAGAGATTCAAGGTTGTAGATATCGCTAGGAATGGCAATATGGCATTGTCGTTAATCAAAGCTAATCCAAAAAAATATGATATTATTTTGCTGGATTTCTTTATGCCGGATATGAATGGTGATGTTTTATTGCAGAAGATTAGTAATATTTTTCTAGATGCAGAGATTATCCTAATTAGCGGAATAATCAAAGAAGATGCAATGGAAGTCATACATGCATTAGAAAATGGCGTCTTTGATTTTGTTACAAAGCCGAGTGATTTTTCACAGGCAAAAGGAGAACATTTTTCCGAAAAATTATTAGAACGGATAGAATTGGCGGCGAACGCTTTGGATGAAAAACGTCAAAGAAGAACTATGGATAACTTGAAAAGAGGAGAGCGGCCAAATATCATAAATAAACCTACAGAAGTAAAACAAAAGGGGGTTGTTGGAGGGGAAAAAATAATAGCATTAGCGTGTTCCACTGGTGGACCAAAAGCTCTTCACCAATTGGTTCCAAAGCTTCCAAAAAATTTAGATGCACCTATGGTTATCGTGCAACATATGCCAAAAGGATTTACAAATTCTCTTGCAGAACGTTTGGATGAGATGAGTGAGGTTCATGTGAAGGAAGCAGAAGATGGAGAAATATTAAAAAAAGGAACCGTTTACATAGCAAAAGGTGGAGAACAGCTTAGAATTACAGAAAATAAGGGGCAGTATTTAATAAAGCTTACAGATGAACCAGCCAGAAATGGTTTAAGACCTTGTGCAGACATCATGTACGAATCTTTAGTTGGAAGTCGGTTTGCAGAGGTTGTGTGTGTGGTTTTAACTGGTATGGGCGGCGATGGTACTGCGGGGATTAAGCAACTAAATACCAAGAATAATATTTATTCCATAGCTCAGAATGCAGAAACTTGTACTGTGTATGGCATGCCAAAAGTATTTTTTGAAAGTGGTTTGGCAGATGAGGTTTTGCCAATTCAGGATATTGCAGGAGCTATAGGAAAGCATGTGGGGGTGCGATAAGATGGATGTAAGTCAGTATTTAGAGATTTTTATTGATGAGACAAAAGAACATTTACAAAATTTGAATGAACAATTATTAATATTAGAAAGAGAACCGGATAATCAAGATGTTATCAATGAGATATTCCGTGCAGCACATTCTTTAAAAGGTATGGCAGGAACCATGGGATATAAGAGAATGCAAAAATTGACCCATGATATGGAAAATGTGTTTTCTGAAATTCGTAGTGGTAAGATGACAGTTCAAGCAAAATTGGTTGATGTCCTGTTTAGAGGATTGGATGCTTTGGAAAATTACTTAGATGTAATTCAAGAAAGTGGAGATGAAGGAACAGAAGATAATGAAGATATTATTAAAGATTTGAATGATATCTTAGCAGAAGCATCGGGGGAAACACCAGTAAAAGCGGAGGAAAAACCAGCTGAAAATGGAGCAGTGAAATCGGCAGAGGTAAGACAGAATACAAAGACAGAGTCTGTATTTGCCAATATGAAGGTTGCAGATTTTGAACAACATGCCATTGAAAAAGCAAAAGAAGAAGGACAGAATATTTATGGTATCCGTGTTGTGATATCAGAAGGATGTATTTTAAAAGCAGCAAGAGCGTTCTTGGTGTTTAAAGCATTGGAAGAAATTGGTGATGTAATTAAATCTATGCCAGATGTTCAGGATATTGAAGATGAGAAATTTGATTTTGACTTTGGTGTATTGATTATTACAAAAGAAAGTACAGAATCTGTTAAAAATGCAATACTTAATGTTTCAGAAATTGAAAATGCTATTATTGAAACATTTAATTTGGATTTAACAGTAGAGCAAAACATAGAGAAATCAGAGGCAGAAGCGGCAAACCAAACAGCAGCACCTGCTGCGACAGCAACAGCTGCCGCACCCGCACCAGCATCAGCTGCACCAGCACCTGCTGCGAAACAAAAACCTGCTGCAAAACAAGGTGGCAAGCCAGTTGTCAATCGTTCTGTACGTGTTGACATTGAAAAACTTGATGTATTGATGAATTTAGTAAGTGAATTAATTATTGCAAAGAATGGTTTAGTATCATTAAATGCCGGAGGTATGAATTCTGACGAAAGAGGAAATGGTAATTTTAATGAACAAATTGAATATTTGGAACGTGTGACTACAAATTTGCATGAATCTGTCATGAAAGTCCGGATGATGCCAATTGAAAGTGTTGTAAACAAATTTCCTCGTATGATTCGTGACTTAACCAAGAAACTTGGTAAAAAGATGGAACTGTACATGACAGGTGAGGATACAGAACTTGACCGTACGGTTATTGATGAAATTGGTGATCCATTGATGCATTTGTTGCGTAACTCTGCTGACCATGGATTGGAAGGTAATGAGGAACGTGTGAAAGCAGGAAAACCGGAAGTGGGTTCTATTTTCTTAGATGCATATCAGGATGGAAATAATGTTGTTATTGAGGTAAGAGATGATGGTCGTGGTATTGATTTAGAGAAAGTAAAAAATAAAGCTTTAGAAAAAGGTACCATTACAGAAGAACAAGCTGAGACTATGTCAGAAAATGATATTCTTGGGTTGTTATTTAGACCAAGCTTTTCAACAGCAGAGAAGATTACGGATGTTTCAGGACGAGGCGTAGGACTTGATGTTGTTAAGAGTAAAATAGAAGGACTTGGCGGTGAGATTGAATGTAAGACAGTTTTGGGAGAGGGAAGTACCTTTACCATTCGCTTACCACTTACATTAGCGATTATTACTGCACTTATGGTAGAACTTGGTGAAGAGAAATATGCAATTCCGTTAGGAAGTATTCAATCTATTGAAGATGTTCCTTGCTCTGATATCAAGTATGTACAGACTAGAGAAGTTATTAATTTGCGAAGCAATGTAATCCCATTAATAAGATTAGACAGTATTCTTGACGTAGAACCAAGAGAAGAACAGCCAGAAAGTTTGACGGTTGTAATTGTTGCAAAAGGTGAAAAACTTGCAGGTTTGGTTGTAGATAATTTGATTGGACAGCAGGAGATTGTTATTAAATCTATTGGAAAATATATTAATAACAATAAAATTATTAGTGGAGCAACGATTCTTGGTGATGGTGAAGTTGCACTTATTATTGATGCAAATACTTTAGTCTAGGGGAGGTAGTAACATGGAAGCGAACAATAAAGAATTAAATATACAAACTACTTCAGAAGGAAAACAGTACATTGTTGTGAAACTTGCGACAGAGCAATATGGTATTGATATTCAATATGTGGATAATATTGTATGTATGCAGAATATAACAAGAGTACCAAAAGCACAGCCGTATTTTAAGGGAGTTACCAATCTTCGTGGAGAGATAATTCCAGTTATGAGTTTACGATTAAAATTTGGATTAGAACCAGACCAGTTTACAAATTCTACAAGAATTATCATTATAAAATTGGAGGCTCAGGCAACCATTGGCATTATTGTTGATGAGGTAAGAGAAGTAGTTACTTTAAGTGAAGAGTCTATAGACAAGCCAAGTTATAATGAAAATGATGACAAAGCAGCATATTTATATGGAGTAGGTAAATATAACGAAGGTTTGATTTCGTTGTTGAATATTGCAGCTGTTATTGTGGAAAAAGAGTGATAAAATAGTGTAGAACCCGGAAAATTATTTTTCTGGGTTCTATATGTTGGCAATAATGGTTTGGCATTAAAGAGGGCGGTATTATGTCGAGTAAGGGAACTTTTGAATCATTAAAAAATGATGATGTGCAATATGATATATTACGGGAAATTGGTAATATTGGAGCGGGAAATGCAACCACAGCATTGGCTCAATTAATCAATTCTAAAATTGATATGACAGTTCCTAAGGTGGAGTTATTGACTTTTCCGGAATTGGCTGATGTAGTAGGTTCTGCTGAAAAGTTGGTTGTTGGTATATTGATAAATCTAAGTGGAGATATTGATGGAATGATGATGTTTATGTTGGATTATTCAGCGGCACATTATCTTGTAAATTGTATCATAGGTAAAGAAAAAGAAAATATGGAAGCATTTACAGAAATGGATTTTTCTGCATTGAAAGAAATTGGGAATATAATAGCAGGGGCATATCTTTCCGCACTATCTGCATTAATGAATTTGAAAATTATAGAGTCTATTCCATATATGGCGATAGATATGGCAGGTGCAGTTCTTAGTGTTCCAGCGATTGCTTTTGGAGAGTTAGGAGACAGGGCACTGCTTATACAATCAGAATTTGGACAGTCAGATAATAATGTGAAAGGTTTCTTTATACTAATACCTACAGAAGAATCATATGGAAAGATTATGTCTTCATTAGGAGTATAGGTGATGTAAGTTGGGCAATATGATAAAAGTTGGAATGGCAGATTTGAATATATGTAGTTCACCGGATGCAATTACTACACTCGGTTTAGGTTCTTGTGTGGGAATCATATTGTATGATCCTATTCTAAAAATAGCTGGGTTAGCTCACATAATGTTACCAGATAGTACACAGATACGCAGTAATGAAAATGTGGCAAAATTTGCAGATACAGGAATAGAGACTTTATTGAAACAATTGATTCAAAAGGGAGCACAAAGATCACGTATGATTGCAAAGATTGCGGGAGGAGCACAAATGTTTGCATTTTCCGCAGAAAATGCAATGCTTTCTATAGGAAAGAAAAATGTTATAGCAACGAAAAAAAAGTTAAGTGAACTAGGTATTCGGATTATTGCAGAGGATACAGGGGATTCTTATGGCCGGACCATAGAGTTCTACCCAGAAACGGGACAATTATTAATAAAGGCAGTTGGCAAAGAGCCAAAAATAATCTAAGAGAATATTGTTATAGTTGTTTAAAGAGGAGAGAAGTTCGTATATGAGAATTCGATTTATACCTGCAGGGATTGCTTTATCAGCAGGTTCTGTGACATGTCTAATCTGTCTGTTGAGAGATTATGATGTTTTGTATAGCTTGGAAGCTTTATTGATTACCTTATTGATATTTACGTATATAGGATTTAAGGCTCAAAAAATTATTATGTATGTAATGCATGAGCAAAAAGTACAGGAAGAAGAAGCAATTCGTATAGCCGAATGGCAGGAAGCAGAACGGCTTCGTAAGATTGAAATGGAAAAAAATATGGATGAGGAAGAAGAACAAGAAGAAATAGAGGAAGATGAATTAGAGACGGAAAACTAGGCAACACTGTAAAGAAAGACGAATGCTTCTTGAGAAGTTATTTGGAGGATGTGCATGAACGAAGAAAGTAGAAATAAATTGTGGGAGGATTATATGAGATATAAAACACCACAATTACGAGAGCAAATCATTATTGAGTATGCTGGATTGGTGAAGATTGTTGCAGGAAGACTTAGCATGTATTTAGGATATACAGTAGAGTATGATGATTTGGTTGGATATGGAACTTTTGGATTGATAGATGCCATTGATAAATTCGATCTGCTAAAAGGTGCAAAGTTTGAAACTTATGCCAGTTTACGAATAAGAGGTGCTATTCTGGATCAGATTCGAAAAATGGATTGGATTCCAAGGACTTTGCGTCAAAAACAGAAAAAGATTGAAATGGCAAATCAAAAGTTAGAATTAGAACAGGGAAGGATTGGGACGGAAGAAGAGCTAGCTCAGGAAATTGGTATTAGTACAGACGAGTTGGCAATGTGGCAGAACCAAACAAAAATAACAAATTTAGTGTCTTTGGACGAATTTATGGAACAAGGAGCAGAAATTCGTATGGATACCAATGCCAGCTCCCAGTTCGACCAGCCAGAGAAAGCCATGGAAAAAGAAGAGATGAAGAAGGCTCTTATTGAGACTTTAGAGCATCTGACAGAGAATGAAAAGAAAGTAATTACTTTATATTACTATGAAGAATTGACATTAAAAGAAATTAGTCACATACTTGAAGTTTCAGAGTCTAGAGTATCCCAGCTTCACACAAAAGCCTTACAGAAAATGAGACAAAGACTAGGTGGCGAACTGGAGATGTTCTGGTAAACGATACAGAGGATGAGAGGAGGTTGTAATTATGCGCTATAAGAATGGTTTTTTTCAATTGTTACACAAAGAAGATGGAACATACGTGAAGTTATATCCTGCAGTTGCTGACGGAAATAGTCTGGATATAGATGAAGTATCAGAATATTTGCACCAAATCAAAATTGATGAATTTGATATAAGAGAGTTGAATAATGTAATTCAAGAGCTTCAAAAAGAACCAAAAGAGTACAAGATTACAAGTGATACAATATATCCCGTGAATGAATATATGAAAATTGTTGTAAACAGAAAACGAACACGGGTATTTGTAAAGATGTTTCCTCCATCAAATAAGGGTAAGCTAATTACAAGAGCGGAAATTATGCAAGATTTGGAACATCATGGCATTTGTCATGGTATTATTGAAAGAAACATAGATTTATATTTAAAATGCAGGCAATTTTGTACAGAATTTCTTGTGGCAAAGGCGACGGAACCAATCCAGGGGAAGGATGCAGTAATCACATATCACTTCGATACAAAGATGAGTTCAAAACCCACAATTAAAGAAGATGGGTCAGTAGATTTTCATCAGATAGATAATATTAACCATATCGAAGCCGGAGTTTTGCTTGCAACCTTACAGCCTGCTGAATTGGGTAAACCTGGTATTGATGTTACAGGAGAACCGATTAAGCAGGCTAAAGTTGCTATTAAGACATTAAAACATGGAAGAAATATTCATTTATCTGATGACGGAACGAAAATGTATAGTGATGTGTCTGGTCATGTATCACTAACAGGAGAACAAGTATTTGTATCGGATACTTATGAGGTGGCTGCAGATGTAAGTACATCCACTGGTGATATCTTTTATGATGGGAATGTGCATGTAAAAGGAAATGTTATTACAGGCTTTAAAGTAGAAGCAAAGGGAGATATTATTGTAGATGGAGTCGTAGAAGGTGCCACATTGATTGCTGGTGGACAGATTGTTTTGCGTCGAGGTATACAAGGTATGAACAAAGGTGTTTTACATGCAGAAGGAGATATTGTTACAAAGTTTATTGAGAACTCAGAAGTATATGCAGGAGGTTCCATTACTACAGATGCAATAATGCACAGTAAAGTCGCTGCAAAAGGTGAAGTGATATCTACTGGTAAAAGAGGACTTGTGATTGGAGGTTCTGTTAAATCAGAAACAAATATTTCTGTGAAAGTGGCAGGATCTACCATGGGAACAAAAACATTTTTGGAAATAGGAATGGATCCTGCATTGATGGAGGAATATAAGGAACTTGATAAGCAAATGCTGAGTATGAGTGAAGAAATAGAAAAGCATTATAAGATTGTGGAAGTATATGCAAAGAAAGTAAAATCAGGAGAAAAGCTTGCCGAAGATAAGAAGAAACAATATCTTGTAGCAAAGAAGAGTATTGAGGTATTAAAAGAAAATATTGAGAATGCAGAAAAACATTCAACAGAACTACGGGAAGAAATGGACAAGTATAGCAATGGAAGAATAAAAGTTTCAGATATTACATATCCGGGGGTAAAGATTTCTATTACTGGTGCAATTTTTACTGTGAAGAGTGATATGCGAAGAACACAATTTGTAAAAGATAGAGCTTTGATTAAAACATTGCTGTTATAGAAAGGTGGTGTTATTATGCCAATAAGACCAATTGATATGATAACTGTTGCACCTCGTTCTCAAGAAGCATCGCAACAGCAAATACATGAACAACATAGAGCAACCACAGCACAAAGCAGTGTTGCACAGCAATTTGGCAAACATGTAAAAGAAGGTTCAGAAGTTGTAATACAAACATCAAAAGGTGAACAAACAGAATACCGGTATGATGCAAAAGAAAAGGGAAATGGCAGTTATCATGCAAAAAAAAATAAAAGAAATCAAAAAGATAAAGAAGAAGAAAAAAAAGGAACTGAAGAAATTAAGTTAAGTAACTTTGATATTAAGATTTAAAGGAGAAAATCATGGAAGGAAATAGTGTATTACTAATTATAGTTGGTATTATTATTATTTTTATCAGCTATGTAATATCAGAAAAAATTTTAGAAAAGGATACAACCAGACAAGGAGAATTTTCATTTGATCAAAGTATATTTGATAAAATATGGAAAGAAAAAGAAGCAAAATTTCGTGAGGATATGGATAAGATAATACAAGAAAGAGCCGATGAAACCACAAATTATGTAGAGGATAAACTTGCCCATATATCAAATGAAAAAATTATGGCAGTAAGTGAGTATTCTGATCAGATTTTGGAAAACATAGATAAAAATCATAAAGAAGTAGTGTTTTTATATGATATGTTAAATGAAAAAGAAAATGAAATGAAAGATTTTGTACAAGAGATTGATAAATCAAAAGTTGTATTGGAAGAGATTGCACATAAGGAATTAGAGAAACAAAAAATGATTCAGCATAAGCGAATCCAAAAAGAATTAGAAGAACAAAAGAGAAAGACAGAAGAAAAAGAAAGACAGAAAGATGATTTAATGATGTCAGGATATATTTCTGATAAAACAGCAGAAAATACGGAATTGGAAGAAAAAGAAATTATCACACCAATAGCACAGGAAGAGGTAAAAGAAGAAAAGTCTGTTTTGGAGAGAATGGAGGGTGTGGTTGAAGAAGCACCTTCTGAAGAGAAGATAAAGGAACCAAAGCCAGCAAAGCAAGTTGAGTTGCCAATAGTTGAAGACAATAATAATCAAGTTATATTAGATTTATATAATGAAGGAAAAACGATTATGGAGATTGCTAAATTATTGGGAAAAGGTCAAGGTGAAGTAAAATTAGTGATTGATTTATTTCAGGGAATTACAAACTAAGGATGGTAGAATATGAAGAGAAAATATTTTTTACGTGGATTGGGAGCAGGAATTATTTTATCTGCAGTGGTTATGGGGGTAACTTCATCCAAAGCAGATTTAACAGATGCGGAAATACGAAAAAGAGCATTGGAGTTAGGGATGGTGGAAAAACCGGACGCACTTGATTCTGTGTTAAAGGCAACAGCTACAAGTGCTGCAGTGGAAGCTACCAAACATTTAGAAACGACAGAACCAACCGGTTTTCCAACAGTAATACCAGAAATAACACAGAAACCTGCCACTATATCCCAACAAGTAACGACACAAAAGCCAACAATTACTTCTGTGCCTAATCCTACACAAAAACCAATTGTTACAATAACACCAAAGGTTACACAAAAGCCAGCAAGTAAAACTGCCCCACCTCAAAGGCAAATCATTTCTGTAACAATAACAGCAGGTATGTGGTCAGAACAGATAGCAGAAAAATTTAAAGAATTAGGATTAGTAGATGATGCAAAAGCTTTTAATAAGTTTCTTTGTGATAATGATTATGCATCTTCGATTGATATAGGGGATTACAAAATTCCAAAAGGTTCCTCTTATGAACAGATAGCAAAAATAATTACAAAATGATACTTGTGCAATTGGAAAAAATATGATATACTATATCGGTATGAAAAAATACATGTATATGGATTTCTATAATGGTGCTGTGATTGCAGTTGTATAGAGAGAAGAAATATACAGAAGAAAACAACCAGATGGAGGTAAATTATGAGCGTTATTTCAATGAAACAATTATTAGAAGCAGGTGTACATTTTGGACATCAGACAAGAAGATGGAACCCTAAGATGGCTCCATATATCTACACAGAAAGAAATGGTATTTATATCATTGACTTACAAAAATCTGTTGGAAAAGTAGATGAAGCATACAATGCAATTAAAGATATTGTTGCAGATGGTGGAACTGTTCTTTTTGTTGGTACAAAGAAACAGGCTCAAGATTCTGTAAAATCAGAAGCAGAACGTTGTGGAATGTATTATGTAAATGAGAGATGGTTGGGAGGTATGTTAACAAACTTCAAAACCATACAAGAAAGAATTGCAAAATTAAAGAAAATTGAGGCTATGTCTGAAGACGGAACATTTGATGTTCTTCCTAAAAAAGAAGTTATTAAGTTAAAGAAGGAATGGGAAAAGTTAGAAAAGAACCTTGGTGGTATTAAAGAAATGAAAAAGGTTCCAGATGCAATCTTTGTAGTAGATCCTAAGAAGGAAAGAATTTGTGTACAAGAAGCACATACATTAGGTATTCCTTTAATTGGTATTGCTGATACAAACTGTGACCCAGAAGAATTAGATTATGTAATCCCTGGTAATGATGATGCTATTAGAGCGGTTAAACTTATTGTTGCAAAAATGGCAGATGCTGTTATTGAAGCAAATCAGGGTGCAGAATTTGAGGGAGCAGAAGAGGAAGTATCCGAAGCTTAATAATAGAATTAAAGCATCTTAATGGAATGTCTCAAGAGGCATTCCATTCTTTGAGAATAAGAAATGAATAAGATAATTGCTTCATCATAGAACAATTATCTGAAAGTATAATATACGGAGGTAAATAGAATGGCTATTACAGCAGCAATGGTAAAAGAATTAAGAGAAATTTCTGGTGCAGGTATGATGGATTGTAAAAAAGCCCTTACTGCAACAGAAGGTGATATGGATAAGGCAGTTGAATTTTTAAGAGAGAATGGTCTTGCTAAAGCAGAAAAGAAAGCTGGAAGAGTAGCAGCAGAAGGTATGGTTGCAACTAAGATTAGTGAGGACGGGAAGACTGCAGCAATTGTAGAAGTAAACAGTGAGACAGACTTTGTTGCAAAAAATGAAAAATTCCAGAATTATGTTGCACAGGTGGCTGTACAGGTATCAACAACAAATGCAAAAGATGTAGAAGCATTTTTAGAGGAGCCTTGGTGTGAGGACAGCTCTAAGACTGTAAAAGAGAATCTTGCTGGAATGATTGCAACAATTGGTGAAAATATGACTATTCGTAGATTTGAAAAAATCGAAGCAGCAGATGGTGTTGTAGAAAGTTATATTCATGCAGGTGGAAAGATTGGTGTAGTTGTAGAAGCGAAAACGGATGCAAATAGTGATGCTGTAAAAGCTTGCTTAAAGAATGTTGCAATGCAGATTGCTGCTTTGAGTCCAAAGTATACAAGCAGAGCAGAAGTGGATCAGAGTTATATTGAACATGAAAAAGAAATCTTAAAAGTGCAGGCTATGAAAGAAAAACCAGATGCAGCAGAGAAGATTATTGATGGTATGGTAATGGGACGTATCAATAAAGAGTTAAAGGAAATCTGCTTGTTGGATCAGGTTTATGTAAAAGCAGAAGATGGAAAACAGTCTGTTGGACAGTATGTTGAAAGTGTAGCAAAAGCAGAAGGTATTACGCTTGAAATTAAAGGTTTCGTTCGTTATGAAACTGGTGAAGGTATTGAGAAAAAAGAAGAAAACTTTGCAGAAGAAGTTGCAAAACAGTTAGGTTAAGAACTATAAAAGTTCGTGGAACAGATGAATGAAATGAAGAGGCGGTCTTAAACTATGGTTATTATTATAAACTTATTTTGAGACCGCCTGTTTTAAAAAGTAAAGTAACTATTCATGGTTCTGAACAGTTACAAAATAAAATCTTTCATTGACATTCCTTTGAGGTATGTTAGAATAAAAATAGTATTATTTGTTAATAAGTCTTTACTAGAGAATAGATAAAAAATAGGTTATAATACATATAGAGAAAACACAGAGTGATTATATGGAAAGTTATAAGTTTATAATGGTTTAGATATTGAGCAGATACATAATTTTTATTATATGAAGGGATGATTACATGAGTGGTGAGAGGAATGCTATAGGAAAGCAATCGGATGATGACAGGCGTAAAAGAGTAGAACAGATGAAAAAAACAATTATTATTATTATTGCAATTTTTATATTGTTGCCTTCGGTTTGCTGTATGGCATTATTTATGAAAATTATGGGAATGGAGAAAAGGTTAGATACTATTGATTTGAAACAACAGGAAATAACAGTCGAAGAATATGGACAAGAGAATCTTGTTGTGCATGCAGCATCTAAAGAAACAAAAAACGTGGATTCCTCCCCAAAAGACAATGAAGTGAAAGAAACTACAGCTCCTAAAAAGGAGACAATGGTTGATCAGACCAAAATCAAAGGAAAGAAAGTATATTTGACTTTTGATGATGGTCCAAGCAAAAATACAGAAAAAATTCTTGATATATTAGATGAATATAAAGTAAAAGCAACTTTTTTTGTGATTGGTAAAACAGATGATTTTTCAAAAAAAATGTATAAAGAGATTTATGAGAATGGGCATACTCTTGCCATGCATTCATATACACACCAGTATAAAACAATTTATAAAACGCTTGGTGCATATAAGAAAGATATTAAACAATTAAGTGATTTATTATTTGAAGCAACAGGAGAGCGACCTAAATATGTAAGATTTCCAGGAGGAAGCAGTAATACAGTTAGTAAAATTAGTATGAAGGATGTAATTCGTTATGTGGATGCAGAGGGGCTGACATACTTTGACTGGAATGTTGTAAATGGGGATGCTACAGGAAAAAAGTTAACAGATAAGCAGATGGTAAATAATGTGATTTCAGGTGTAGAATCTTACGAGAATTCGATAGTTTTAATGCATGACTGTGCAGGCAAGGAAATGACAGTAGAGACTTTACCAATTGTATTAAAAAAGTTAAAAAATTTGAAAGCAAATATTTTGCCTATTAATGATACTACAATACCAGTTCAGCACGTTCATGTGGAAGATACAGTAAAAAATAACTAATTTTTTGGAAAGAGTATAATATTATTTTGAGAAAAGATATACACTAAAAAAACATAGTATGTTTTTGGTGGTTTTTAAACCTAAAAAACTGTATAATACACGAAGGAGGGAATAATATGGGATTTTTTAAGGATTTAAAAGCAGACATTTCCCAAGCGGTGAATGAGTTATTACCAGATGAATCATTTTGGAGTTCAGAGGAAGGGGAGACAGAGAATCAAGAAGGTATAAATCTTGAAGAGAGCAAAGATACAGAAACAGATGGTAAAGAAGACGATGTTGCTATTCTTGAAACATTATATGAAATGATTTCAAAGGACGAAGAGGATACAAGTGACTTAGAGAGTATAGGATTAGGAGAAATATTTATTTCGGAAAATGAACCAGAACAAATACCTGAAGCAACAGAGGATAGGGCTGAAACTGTTGAATTAGCACAAGAAATTATGGAGACAATTCCAAAGGAAATAAATCTTGAAAATAATACAGATGTAACAAAGACAAAAGAAGAGGCAGATGAATTAATTGAGGAAGGGAGTATAGAGAAAGAGCCTTTAGAAGACCCAACGAAATTTTGGGAAGAAATGAACTTATATTTTAAAAATGAAAATTTAGACCAAGACGAATTAGATTTTAGTCTTACTCAAGAAGAAGAAAAACATAAAGAAATAATTGAAGAAGATTTAATGAAAGAGGAGATAGTAAAGGAAGAAACCATAACAGAAGAAATCGAAGAAGTTATGGAAGAACCGAAGGAGGAAGAAGCTATAGCAGAAGAAATCGAAGAAGTTATGGAAGAACCGAAGGAGGAAGAA
>CAMWUK010000015.1 GCA_947177415.1 uncultured Clostridiaceae bacterium | reverse complement strand
TTCAGGTAGGTCTGCACACTCCGCTGTGCAGACCGTATAAAAGAATAAAACAGGAGGGGAATGGGGCAATTTATATGCGAAGCTTGCCCCATTCCGTAACAGGTCAGCCTACGGCTGACCTGTTACGATTATTCTTCGTCCTCATCTTCTGCATCCATTAGAGCTTGAAAAGCTGCTTCTACAATTTCTGCTTCTTCTGGATCATCAATCAAATCAAGACTAATTTCTTCATCTTCTAATTCTGTATAGCGGTATAAGCTAATTTCTGTTTCCAATTCCTCTTCTTCAGATTCTTCCAATCCTTCAGGAATAGATAATAAAGCAATATATTCCTGATCTCCAAGTTCTTCAATAGTGAAAATCTCTAAGATTAGACATTCTTCTTCAGTACCATCCTCTAAAGTTAAAGTAATGGATTCAACTTCTTTTTCTGTACTCATATAATATATTTTCCTTTCTTTTTGTATTCAAGTATGTTCAGAGATACTTGTTGTCAGATGTTAATCTGCATCTTTACAATGTGCTAACTCTTTAAAAAGTTTATAGCCTTACATCAAATGTAACAGAAAATGGAAAAAAAATCAAGAAAAACTAGAAAAAAGTATACATATTACTAAGGCTGTTAAATGTTGATGAATTTTATGCAGAATAAATTTTCATTCTGCAAGGCGGAGAAATGAGGCGTAGCGGTGGCTACGTCGATTGACGACAACGCAGCAGATGGAAATTTAGGCAAGTAAAAACATCATTATTTAACCGCCTTAGTAATAATAGTAACAGTTCGTTACTGTTCATTCACAAGCTTGACACTTGCTGTCAAGCTATGTGCCAAGAACCTAGAATAGCCAAGAATCCAGCCTTTCGCCAAAGGCAAATTAAAAATAGGCTGGATTCCGTTACTGTTTGCACCATAGGTGTGAACTGTTATCATAATACTTACTTCATAGATGCAATTTCGTTGCTGCGGTAATCTACAGTACTGGAAGGTGTATATCCTGTGGTACCAAATAATTTTTCATGTAATGTACTAACATTAGAAGAAAGCGTTTCTGCTGTTACCACAGAAGCCTTATTAATTGTTGGTGTACTTTTTTCAAAAGGAAATCCAAAATCATCTGCAATATTGTAAGATAATGCATTTGATGCAAGCTTAACTAATGTATTGGTATCAAGGCTGGTATATATTTGCGGCAACACTTCATCCAGTATTTTGTATAAAGTAATTGGGTTAGAAGATTTTGCTTTCTTTACGATCTGATTCATAACAGTTCTTTGTCTCTGGGAGCGGGTAAAGTCACCACCAGAAGTATAGCGGACACGGCAGTAGCCGGTTGCCTGAATACCAGTTAACGTTTGTAAGCCAGCAGAAGGGATTTTTTTTGTTTTCTTGCCATTAATTCTTGCCACATCTTTTGCATAGGCGTTCACATAATCTAATTCATCTTTTGTAATTTCGATATCCACACCACCAAGTAAATCAATCACCTCAGTTAAAACACTGAAATTTACTGTTACAAAATCTGTTACATTTAAATCAAAATTTTTATTAATAGTACTAAGTGCCAATTCTGGACCTCCATAAGCATAAGCGTGGTTAATCTTTGTGTATCCGTGGTCTGCAATATAAACAAAAGTATCACGGTAAATGGAAGCTAAAATAACATCTTTCGTTTTGTTGTTAATGCTGGCAATAATAATACAGTCTGTTCTGGTTTTTTCCTTCAATTCATTAGCCCGGGAGTCTACACCGAATAAAGCAATATTTGTATAATTTTTCATATTTGCATCATTATATTCATTTTTTTCAATAGCAGATCTATCCATATTATAAGTAGGAATTTGCCCTAACTTAATATATATAAATGCGAGAGGAATTAAAATAAGCAGTAAGATAAATTCAATTATATATAAAATTCGTTTTCTTTTTCGTCGCTGTTGTCGTAGTTTCTTTTTGGAAACTGTTTTTTTCCTTTTGTTTGTCATGTTTCCATCTCCCTTTTGTATTTTTATGCAATAAAAAAATAGAAAATGTATGCCAATCAGTAAATTTCTTTGTTTTCTTTCATCTTAGATGGCTTCACACAACGATGCCAACACATCGCTTCGTTTCGCCATCTTGTAGATGAAAAATAGTTACTGTTCACTCACAAGCTTGACACTTGCTGTCAAGCTATGTGCCAAGAATGTAAAATAGCCAAGAATCCAGCCTTTCGCCGAAGGCGAACTTTAAATAGGCTGGATTCCGTTACTGTTAGCACCATAGGTGTGAACAGTAACGAAAAATATTTATTAATAAGCATTTTTGTTTACAAATCCTGTAAAGAAAGTCATAATGAGTATTTTAAAATCCAGTCCTAAAGACCAGTTCTCAATATAATATAAATCACAATCTATTCGTTTTTGTATAGAAGTATCCCCACGATATCCATTTACTTGTGCCCAGCCGGTTAATCCTGGACGAACCTGATGTTTGATCATATATCGGGGAATTTCCTCCTTAAATTGTTCTACGAAATATGGACGTTCCGGACGAGGACCTACTAAGCTCATTTCACCTTTCAATACATTAATAAATTGTGGGAGTTCATCTATACTGGTTTTTCTTATGAAACGCCCAATCGGAGTAACCCGCGGATCGTCTTTTACGGTCCATGCTTTTTTTTCGGATGATTCTGTTTGTTCGCACATAGATCGGAATTTGTACATCTTAAATTCTTTATTATGCATACCTACTCTTATCTGGGAAAAGATAAGAGGACCTGGTGAGGTTACCTTTATAATAATGGAAATAACTAGCATTGGTATAGAGAAGATAACTAGTGCAACACTTGCACCAATAAGGTCTACAATACGTTTTAACATCATGTTCAGCCAGTTATTTAATGGAACTTTACGGATATTTACCACAGCAATTCCGTTTACATCTTCAATGTATGGCTGGGTTGGAATAATATGGTTATAGTCTGGCAGGAATTTGGTGTGTACACCGGATTTTTCACAAATACCAACAATGCTTTCTAGTTTCTGGTAGTCCTTTAAACCAAGTGTAATAGCAATTTCATCTAAATCGGAATGTTCTCCTAAAAGAACCGGAAGATCATCTGTTGTGGCAATAACCGGTACATCACGATAAGTAAAGCCAATTGGTTTATTGTCAGAAATAATGCCATGTATCCGGTATCCCCAAGAAGGATTTGACTTGATTTGATCAATATAACATTCACAAATGTTGCTATAACCTACAAGTATAATGTGTTTTAAATTCAGTCCTTTTCTTCGGAAATATTTTAATATTAACCGCAAAGACATACGGAAGAAAATGGACATAAATACATTTACCACAAAAAAGTAAATGATAAACCAACGGGAAAATTGTATGGAAATTTTCATAAAAAATAGGACTCCAATAAAAAACAGAATTCCCAATATATTTGATTTGAAAATATTCCATATCTCAATTCGTTTGCCAAAAGTTCTTCTTGGTGCATATAAATGGAAAGAACTGTATATAATCAAATAAATTGGCACAATATATAAAAGTGCTTGACTGTATTGTTTGAATAGGAAATAGCCAAATTTGGGTACCAAAAATCCAATCCTTATTAATGGGCTGTATCCACTGAATTTTAAAAAGTATGCAATGGAAAATGCTAATATCACAAATACTCCATCTAAAACGACAAGTAGATGATTTAAAAGTTTTTGATTATCTTTTATCATTGGTTTCCTCCTTTTTTTAAATTGGATAACACTCTTACTATAATACAGTATTGCCAGATTTTCTGCAAGATAATAGTAAAAATAAAATAGATATTCACAAACTTTACACAAATAGTTGTTATACTGTAAGTGTTTAAAGGAAAAGATAATAGTCAGGGCTTTCATAGTAATGGCTTTTACAGTTTGAAAGGAGTAGTATAGATGAACGAGGAAAAAGTATTTCCAGAAAACAGGGAACAAGAGATGAATAAAGAAGAGGAACAAATTTCCCAACCCAACTTTATAATACCAGATATGGAACAAGCTGATTTTGCAGATGATGAGAAGGAGGGGAATGAGGAAACTATATTAACAGAAGATACAAATGAGGTTGTGGAATCTGTCAATCCAAATTTCGTATTGCAATCTGCACCGATTGAGGAAGCTAAGGCAAAACAACCGGTTCAGCCGGTTTCTTACAGCAATCAAAGTAACCAAGGATATAAATTCTGGACAGAAAAAGCGGGAGGTAATCTCTATCAAAGTCAGCAGAATGGCAACTTTGAACAGCAAATGGGTGCACAGACTTTTATGGCACCACCTAAGAAAGAAAAAAAGGAGCATAAGTTTTTGAAGAGCCTTGGTAAAGCGGCAGCAGTAGGACTTGTCGCAGGTATTGGATTTTGTGTAGTGCTATTTGCAGCAGACAAACTGGGAATTGTTAGCCATAAAGGGCAGCAAATAGGAGGAAATGGTATAAATACCCTTTCTGCAACAGTTACTTCATCAGAGAACACAATAAAAGCACCAAGTGATTTGACAAAAGTAGTGGAACAATGTATGCCATCTATTGTATCTATTACAAGTACTGTTACTTCTTCTTATGAGACATATTTTGGAACCTATGATAAAGATAGCACAGGAAGTGGTTCCGGTATTGTATTAAAGATTTCAGAGGATGAGGTTTTAATAGTAACCAATAACCATGTAATTTCTGGGCAGAAAGGGATAGCAAAGAAAATTATGGTAGGTTTCTATGGAGCAGACTCGGAAAAAGATATGGTAGAAGCTACTGTAAAGGGTACAGACAGTGGAAGAGATTTAGCGGTTGTATTGGTTAAGACAAAAGACATACCAAAAGATATCCAAAAAAATATTGCAGAAGCAAAAATTGGAAATTCAGATAATGCAAAAGTAGGAGAAATGTCTATTGCTATTGGTAATTCATTGGGGTATGGACAATCTTTGACAGTTGGATATATTAGTGCAAAGGATAGAAAAGTAGAAGTGGAAGAGGGAAATATGACTCTTTTACAAACCGATGCAGCAATTAACCCTGGGAACAGTGGTGGGGCATTATTGGATATTCATGGACAGCTTATAGGAATTAATTCGGCAAAATATGCAGATACTTCTGTAGAAGGAATGGGATTTGCAATTCCAATTTCAGATGCCATTACTGTAATTAATGAACTTATGAACCGTGAAGTATTAACAGATGAAGAAAAAGGGTATTTAGGAATATCAGGAAAGAATATTACAGAAGAAGTGCAAAAACAATACCCAAATTTTCCAATTGGTGTTTATGTATATGAAGTTGGTGAAGATGGTGCAGCAAAAGAAGCCGGAATTATGGTAGGTGATGTTATTGTTGGAATGAATGATGCAGAGATTTTAACAATTGAAGAGTTGGCAGAGAAAGTCAATTCCTATCGGGTAGGAACAAAATTAACACTAAAGGTGTTACGTTATGAAAAAGGGGAATACAAAGAACACAAAATAAAAGTTACCCTAAAAGGAGTAAAGACTTTAGATTCATTAGAAAAGAGTCAGGGTACTCCAAATAACCAAGGAAATGAGACCCCTAACAATGGAAATCAAGGTGGAAGTGGTAATCAGGATAATCAAGGGGCAAATGGATATAGCACAAATCCTTATGGATTTGATGAAGATGAAATGGAACAATTTTACCGCTATTTCTATGGATATTAAACTTACATGCTGCCTTTGGCAGCAGCACCATAAATGAAAGTGTCAGTTACTCCGCACTACGTGCTCCCGTAACTGCCTAATGTGTATTCGCATTCCAGGCTATCGCCTTATATGCTCATACACATCAGGTTCTACGATAGATATAGAAGTTGGTCTTTGTGCAGGCACAAACCAATTTCTATACCTATCGATAACACTTTCACAGTATATAACCATGCAAAAGGAGTATTACGTTGGTAATGCTTCTTTTGTTTTGGAAATGACTTTATAGTAGAGAGATTTGAAGAAATGTAATAATTTAGGTGTTACTGTTTTACGTTTTTGGCACATAGCTTGACAGCAAGTGTCAAGCTTGTGAGTGAACAGTAACATTTAGGTGACTATTTACTATTTTAGATATGCTATTGAAAAATTTTCCATGGAATGTTATGATATCCTATAAAAAGAGTAAACAATTGAGGTTTATAAACTTTAAGCAGGATGAAGCCTTTATATAATCCAGAAGTTTAATGTAAAGACTTGAATATGTATAATAGAATGTAAACAAATAAAGATAGATTTGTGTATGTAATAGGAGGAAAAAATGAGTAAAGAGAATAAAGAGTATGAAGATGTTTGTTATATATGTAGAAGAACAGAAAGCCAGGTAGGCAAGATGATACATATTCCTAATAATATATGTATTTGTAGTGATTGCATGCAAAAAACATTTGATACTATGAATAATTCAAATTTTGGAAATATGGGTCCCTACATGGATATGATGCACATGAGTGGTTTTCAAACTCCGCTTAATGAAGTTCCGAAAAAACAAAAGTTAAAAAAGAAAAAAGAAAAGGCAAAGGAAGAGCCAATTTTAGATATTAATCATATTCCAGCTCCTCATATTATAAAAGGGAAATTAGATGATTTTGTTGTGGGACAAGATTTTGCTAAAAAAGTAATTTCTGTTGCTGTGTATAATCATTACAAAAGAGTATCTACCGGAACAATGGATGATATTGAGATTGAAAAGTCAAATATGTTAATGATTGGACCAACAGGAAGCGGAAAGACTTTTCTGGTGAAGACACTGGCAAGAATTCTTCAAGTTCCTCTTGCAATTACAGATGCAACGTCCTTAACAGAAGCAGGATATATCGGGGATGATGTAGAGAGTGTTATTTCTAAACTTTTGGCAGCAGCAGACAATGACGTGGAAAAAGCAGAAAAGGGAATTATTTTTATTGATGAGATTGATAAAATTGCAAAGAAACAAAGTACAACAAATCGTGATGTAAGTGGAGAATCTGTGCAGCAAGGTATGTTAAAGCTTTTAGAAGGCAGTGATGTAGAAGTGCCAGTGGGAGCGACCAATAAAAATGCCATGGTGCCAATGACTACAGTGAATACCAGAAATATTTTGTTCATTTGTGGTGGTGCTTTTCCAAAATTGGAGAAAGTTATAAAAAACCGTTTGACAAAACAAATGTCTATTGGTTTTGGTGGAAAATTGAAAGACCAATATGATAAGGATCCTAATATTCTTAGTAAAGTTACAGCAGAAGATTTGCGTGAATTTGGTATGATTCCGGAATTTTTGGGAAGACTGCCTATTGTATTTTCTTTGGAAGAACTGACAAAAGATATGTTGGTGAAAGTATTAGTGGAGCCTAAAAATGCCATTGTGAAACAGTATCAGAAGTTGCTGGCATTAGATGAGGTGGATTTGAAATTTGATGATGAAGCACTTGAGGCAATTGCAGAAAAGGCACTCAAGAAGAAGACGGGGGCACGTGCACTTCGTGCTATTCTTGAGGAATTTATGCTGGACATTATGTATGAAATTCCAAAGGATGATAACATCGGAATGGTAACCATAACTAGAGAATATTTGGAAGGAAATGGTGCACCTCGTATTGAAATGCGTGGTACAGATAGAATGCATATTGAAATGCAGCCATAAAAATAACTATTCATGGGGCTGAACAGTTCCCTATATAATAAGACAATAAGAAGTAGAAACAGGGTGTAATTTTTGATGATGGTTTGTAAATCGGATATTTTACACCCTGATTTACTATGAAAGTCCTGACAAACGGCTACATTTTGTGCAAGCTTGCTTGCAAAGATATAGCAATCAACTTTCATATATGGTGGTGCCTCACTTGCGAGGCATGGTTGTTTATGATAAAAAAAGAATAAGAAAGGAAGAAAATATGTATTTTCGAAAAGCACAAATAAAAGATGCAGAAGTTTTACAAGGGTTTATGGAAGAATTAGTGGATGCACCAGGTGATAGGGAACTGTTAGAAAGAAAGTTACAAAGAATAGAAAAGTTAGAGAATTATTATTTATGTCTTGCCTGTGAAGGAGAAGAAATTCTAGGAACTGCAATGGGGATTCTTTGTGAAGATATTTGTGAGGACTGCAGAAATTTTCTTGTAATAGAAAATGTCTTTGTGAAAAAGGAATGCCGTGGTTTAGGAGTGGCAGCAAAAATTTTTCAGGAATTGGAAACATGGGGAAAGGATAATAATGCATATTATAGCATTTTGGTATCAGAAGAAAAGAGAGAACGTGCCCATGCATTTTATGAGAAAGCAGGTTATAAAAAAATGGGTGGTTTTAAAAAAATGTTAGGATAGTGTTATTCTTGAGTTACTGTTCACTCACAAGCTTGACACTTGCTGTCAAGCTATGTGCCAAGAATGTAGAATAGCCAAGAATCCAGCCTTTCGCCGAAGGCGAACTTTAAATAGGCTGGATTCCGTTACTGTTTGCACCGTAGGTGTGAACAGTAATATTCTTGAGTAGGAATAAGCTGTTTTTTTCTTGGGAAACATGTTATAGTTATAGTAAACGCATTAAAATGCAAGCGTTTTATTCGTTTCCTATATATATGAGGTGCTAGAATCTAAACCAAGATAGAAAGGGGGAGTATCTATGAATTTTACGAATGTAGAACATAGATGCAATGATAATTTTTGTTATATGGTAAATGAAGAGGAATTAGTTATTAACCTTAAGACGGGAAAGGAGATTACACAAGTATTCCTGTGTTATGGAGATCCTTTTTCGGCAGGAATAATGGGAAGCCAGCAGCAATGGAAACACGATCGGATAGAGATAATAGAAAAAAAAGAATTGAAGGAACAATATTGGTGGAGTATCCGGGTAAAACCGGAATTCAAACGATGCCGTTATTATTTTGAACTTTTATCCGGAGATGAGAAAAAAATATATATGGAGAATGGTTTTTTTGATGCAGGGTATGAAAAAAAGCCTGAGATGATGTTGGAATTTTTTACATTTCCGTGGATGAATCCTGCTGATCTTATGGTTACTCCAGAATGGGTAAAGCATACCATTTGGTATCAAATTTTTCCGGATCGTTTTTGTAATGGGGATAGCAGCTTGAATAAAAAAGAGGTACTTCCATGGGCAGGACCTAATCAAAAAGTAAACAATGAACAAAGATATGGTGGTGATTTGCCTGGAATTATTTCAAAACTGGATTATTTATCAGAACTTGGGATTACAGGGATATATATGACACCAATTAATCTGGCAAATTCTGTTCATCGGTATGATACTTTAGATTATCAGCAGATTGATACGGATCTTGGTGATAAATCCACTATGAAAACTTTAGTCAGAGAAGCACATAATAGAGGAATCCGGGTGATGGTTGATGGTGTATTTAATCATACAAGCTGTTTTTGTCCAATGTGGCTGGATGTAGTAGAAAAAGGAAAAGATTCTGTTTATTTTGATTGGTTCTTTGTGCATAACTGGCCGTTTGAGCCATTAGGATCTAATGCAAAGAAGAAGAATTATTTTTCCTTTGCATTTATTGATAATATGCCAAAACTAAATACTAACAACCGGGAAGTGATTGAATTTGTCTTAAATATTTGTGAAGAATGGATTCGGGAGTATGATATTGATGGCATACGGCTGGATGTGGCAAATGAAATTTCTCATGTGTTATGTAAAGCTATGCGTACCCGTCTAAAGACCATAAAAGAGGATTTTTATATTATGGGGGAAATTTGGCATGATTCTACATCATGGCTTCGTGGAGATGAGTTTGATGCAGTTATGAATTATCCATTTACAGGTGCTGTTTCCAATTTTTGGATGGATAAGAGACTGACTGCAAAGGAGCTTTCTTATAGTATCCAGCGTTGTTATTGTATGTATATGGAACAGGTAAATCAGGTAGCATTTAATATGTTAGACTCCCATGATACCATGCGTGCAGTTACTAAAATTGGTAATCAGGATAAGATATTCCAACAACTGGTATTATTATTTTCTATGGAAGGAAGTCCTTGCATCTATTATGGTACAGAAGTTTTATTAGAAGGAGGAGCAGACCCGGATTGTAGAAGATGTATGCCTTGGAAAGAAATAGCAGAAGGAAAATATCAACAAACAATGAATACAGTAAAGAAAATAATTACTCTGCGAAAAAAAATTCCTGCATTTTCCAGTGCGAGGTTTTATTTCATAGAAGAAGAGCAGGCAAGATTGATTCATTATGTAAAAGAAGACACAAAAGGGCATCAAGTGCATATTTATCTAAATTGTGAAGATACAGCAATTGATGTGGCAAAGAACAATGATGTGTTATTTTCAAACTTATATGAAGATGGAATTTTAGAATCTAATGGGATTTTAATTTATCAGGAGTGAGGAATCCACCTGCTATTAAGTTGAGGTGATTTAATGCAGACAGAACGATTTAGTGATTTACAGGAAAATGTTCAGCATGGCAATTTTATGATGCCATTTGCACAATATGTAACATGGTTGCCATGGTCTTTTGCAAATTTTCCTATACATTGGCATAAAGAAGTTGAGATTATTTATGTAGAAAATGGAAGTTGTGAAATTAATATGGATTTACAACGGTATGAACTCAAAAAGGGTGATATTGTTGTTGTCCAACCTTATGCTTTGCATTCTTTAAAACAATATAAAAAAGAAAGTGGTTGTTGTTTTTCGTGGGTGTTTAATCTGAATATGTTAAGTTATGGAATTACTGATGCCTGTTATGTAAAGTGTTTCAAACCTTTTATGGAAGATAAATTTTCATATCCTCCAGTTATTTCAAATGGCATGAAAGGGTACGACCAGTTAAAAGATATTCTGTTGGAACTTCATCAAGTATGGGATGAAAAGAAAGAATATATGGAATTAGACATAAAATGGAGACTTGGGAAACTATTTTATTGTCTTTTGGAAGATATTTTTTCAAGAAGAAAAGAAAGATTAGAGCAGAAGAAGGAAAATACAACAAATGTAAAAATTGTAATAGATTACATTCATGAGCATTACCAAAATCCTATAACAATTGCTGAACTGGCAGATTTATTACATTTTAGTGAACCCTATTTTATGCGTTATTTTAAAAAGCATACAGGAGTTACCAGTGTAGATTATATCAATGATTTTCGTATGAATAAGGCAATTGAATTGTTAATGAATACAGAAAACTCTATTATGGAAATTGCAATACAAGTAGGAATGCATAATATTTCCTATTTTAACCGGCTCTTTAAAAAGAAATATGAGATGACTCCGAAAGAGTATCGGAAAAAATTTCAAGAAGAATATGTAACTATTCAGAACCTGCAAAAGTGATATACAAACTGCATAAATAAATTTATTTATGCAGTTTGTATACTCACTTTTATTGGGCTGATGCCCACATGAGGATTTTTACCAGCCATTATAGGAAATTATTAGATATTATGTATATTCTGGAAAAATCCGAATGAGGGGTTCTGAATAGTTACAAAACTCCCATGCCTCGCACAATTGGGCATCACCATAAATATATTCCGCATGGGAGTTTCGTAAACGATGATGTACACAAGTGCAAAAGCAGCACTTGGCACTTGTACGAACCTTGCAGCAGAGTGCAAGGTTCTACCTGAAGATAGTGAATATATAGAAAAATATTTAAAAAGACGAGAATAATCTCGTCTTTTTTGGATAATAGTGTATATAGAGTGTTTGAAAATGCATAATTAGATATTAATAATATGCTGTTATGAAATATTATTAGGGCGGCATTCATCAAAGGAACAGCCAGTAATATGGCGGCTTCCAGACATATCAATAGCACCACCACTATATTCAGAAATACACCTCTGGAAATGACAATTCTCAATTTGTCCTCTAGCCCCATACATAATAATACCAGCACCACTTCTGCCTCTACAATTAATAAAAGTAGAATTGGTGATTTTTCCAGCATTGCAGTAGAGAGCCCCTTCTTCGCAATAAGAAAAAATACAGCCATCAATTACTGGCATAAATGCATCATAGATTGCCCGCCCGCCAGCAGTATTTTTAAAGATACAATTGGAAACACGTATTCTGGCACGTACTGCATAAAAAATACCATGACCACCATTGGCATCAAACTCACAATTACTAAAATGACAGGTTTTAGGGGTTTTTAACTGAAAGAAGTCCCGCTCTTCCAAATGGTATTCCCGAACCTTTACTTTTTTTAAATTGATAATACCATAACAGACTAAGTGATGATGCAGATATAAGGTAGCATGTTCCATAGAGAAAATGCCAAATTCATCAATAAAAACAGGGCAATCAAAAATGGTAGAATAAGTAAAGCTGGTTTCTTTGGTAATAGTATAGGAAGAAAGTTGTTCGCCAATATACTGGATAATGGCATTTTCTTTTGGATAGCAGTTGGTATAATTGCATTTTTCCACATTTGAGTGAATTTCTCCATGATAGAAGATAGCACTGCCATATTCTGTTGCATAGCAATGTTCAAAGGAACAGCCAAGAATCATAGTGTGATCGTTGGCATAGATAGCACCACCATAATGAGCCATGCAATCAGTAAAAATACAATTTTGAACCTGTGCACTTCCATTTTTTATAAATAGAGCACCACCTTTTTGCTTAGCAAAACAATGAGAAAAGGTACTATGTTGAATGGAAAGGGTATGACCTTTACTTACAATAGCAGGAACCATACTAGTGTTTTTTATGGTACATTGCTCAATAGTTGATATCCCATCTGATTGATATAGGAGACCACCATTATGAGCACATTGTAAAGTAGTATTTTTTAATTGCACATGTCCTTGGTTTTTTACCAAAAGAAATGCGTTGTAAGAATCTTCTTTATGTATATGGTTTTTTTGGGAAAAGTCAATGGAGCTATTTTCAATGTGAAGAGTACCATTATCTATTACAAAATTCCCTTCTACCTTTACAAGTGCATTAGAAATGTGAATAGTTGTATTTGCAGAAAGGTAAAAAGTTCCCTCAAACAGGCAGTCACCACTAAAATAGTTTGTAGTACCTGAATAAATGTCTTTAGGTGTAATACGGTTCTGGTAGGTATATTCTATCATATAATAAGAAATATCCATTATAGTAATTGGAAATCCTGTAGATTCCATTTGGTTAAATAGTTGTATACAATCTTCATATTGTTTATGGTAGGACGCAGAAATGAACTGGGAAATAAATTCCTTTTCGACAGGACTGATAGATAATAATTCTGCAAATAAATCTAAAGATTTCTGCTCTTCCTGGGAAATTTCCACAGAGGATATGGACATATTCATTAAATCAAAATAAAAGAGCAATTTTTTTCTTTGGGTATCTAGAGCATCTATAATTTCGTCTACCAGCATTTCTACATTCTTGGAAAGTGTCATCATAGAAATCATTTCTTTGGAAGTCAATTGAAATCCTCTGACAATAAGACGTTCCAGTTCTAAATTGCTAAGTGGATTTGCATTATTATTTAATCTGGTGTGCATAAGAAGAGCGGATGCATACAAAGTTTTAAAACCATTATTTTCCATAAATAATGGATGTTTTTTGGAAATCCATAGATTCTTTTTTTGATTAAATTTGGTAAGAATTCCTGTACGCATAAAAGTTCCTCCTCTCATTTTTAAGTCTCTTTGCATTCGTAATTATTAAATAACACACTATCCACTGGAGTACAATTCTCATAGCTGCATTGAAGTACCCTTTGTCCGTAACGCAGTTGGGCAAAATAAACAGCACCACCAATGTATTTTGCATGGCAATTTTGAAATTCACAATTATATATAGTAGAAGAAGCTGGGGAATTGGAATAAACCGCTCCTCCATGTATACTTTGACAATCCGTAAATTGGCAGGATGCCAGAAATAATTCTTGGGTTGCCAGATTTTTAATAGCACCATTCTGGCAATGAGAAAATCTGGTGGTATTAATATTTGCAACAGATCCAGAAAATAAAATGGCATATTCTCCACATGTATTAGAAATAACAGACTGTTGTATTTTCAGATACCCACTTTCCTGATAAATAAGAGCACCATGGTTTTGACAATCTATTGTGGAATTTTCTATACAGAAAGCAGGAGAATTTTCAATATATATTGCATAGTCACTGGCTGTATTCATAATATGTATATCGGAATTTTTAATAATAATCTTTCCATAATCAATTTTAATTGGTTCATTTATCCAGACACTTGCATGATCGAATAAGAGTGTACTGGAATTGCATACCTGAACAGAACCATCGATGTAAGTGTTAGAAGTGATATGGTGAAGTTTACCATCTTCTAATAGAAGACTTCGGAAAGTAGTATCCAGAGAAAAGTCCGGATAAATATAGGATAGAATGGAAGGTGATATCTCATATCCAGTTTCTATAAAATATTGATACATGCGAATAGCAGATTCTTCTTTGGTATCTATATAAGAAGAGTTTTGTTTTTGTTTCTCTTCATATATCTGGCAGCCAATATCTGTAAAGTTTTTAATAAAATTCTTTTCAGCATTAGAAAAATTAAAAACCTGCATATACCCTTCTGTTAGTTCAGAAGCAAATACATTAGAAATTGTGCCAAAGTAGGTTAGTCTTAATAAATCTGCAATAAAGCAATATTGTTCATCTTTTGTGATAATGGAGCGAAACACTTCCCGGATTTTTGAATCAAAGTGATTATGTACTTGAGTTTCTAATTTTTTTTGGGTGTCACTATCAACTTGTAAACTGTTTAATATAGAAGAAAGGCACTCTAATGTTATAGGAAATTGCTCTTTTGCTCCATAAACCAGCACTGCAAGTCCGAAAGCATAGTTGGACTTAAACGTATAGGAAGCTTGAAGCAGTGGGTGAGGTGCTTTCAGAACCGTATCAATCTTTTTTTGATTTAGATAATCTAATACCTGCATAGGCTCTTACCTGCCTGCATACCTCAAATGTGTATACAGTCCTTTCTATTTTCTACTATTATTATAACAGAAATAACAAAATTTATCTACCTGAATAGTTACATCTACAGTAACTGTTCAGAACATACTCGAGGATTTGCTTGACAAATCCGAGTTTTACAAGATTTTAGCCCTTCGCTTTGCGAATTTTTATGGGCTAAAATCTCGTATCTGTTCAGGTACTGAACAGATATCATCTACATTACATATTACTATTGATTTCCCTTATCTATGCCAGACAATTCATAAAATTTTTAGCCATACTGTATATTCTGGGAAAATATGGAATGCAAATACGAAAAGGAGGTTGACAAAATAAGATTTTTTCATTACATTACATAGTATCATATATAGAAATGGAGTGTATATTATGGAATTCCGACCATGTATAGATATACATAATGGAAAAGTAAAACAAATTGTAGGGGGAAGTCTGAAAGATGCCAATAATCAGGCAGAAGAAAATTTTGTATCTGCTCAGGATGGAGCATTTTATGCAAATTTATATAAGAAAGCTGGAATCAGGGGGGGGCATATTATCCTTTTAAATCCAGTAGATAGTGTATATTACGAAGAAGATTGTAAACAGGCATTTCTGGCTTTGTCTGCCTTTCCAGGAGGATTACAGATTGGTGGTGGAATGAATGATAAAAATGCCAGACAGTTTTTGGACAAGGGGGCATCTCATATTATTGTGACATCATTTGTGTTTAAAAATGGAAAGATTCATTATGAAAACTTAAAAAAAATGGTGAGAGCTATAGGTAAAAACCATCTGGTTTTAGATCTTAGCTGCCGTAAAAAAATAGAAGAAAATGGAAAAATATCCTATTATATTGTCACAGATCGCTGGCAAAAATTTACAGATACAAGATTGGATTTGGAAATTTTAGAAGAATTGTCAGAGTATTGTGATGAGTTTTTGATACATGCAGTGGATGTAGAAGGGAAAGCAAATGGCATAGAAGAGGATTTGTTAAAAATTCTATCTGCGTTTGATAAGATTCCTATTACGTATGCTGGGGGAGTAGGCAGTTTTAGGGACTTAGAGAGGTTAAAGGAACTTGGAAATGATAAAATTCATGTAACAATTGGTAGTGCTTTAGACTTATTTGGAGGTAGCATGAAATATGAAGATGTACTAAAAAAATGCAGAGATAACACAAAATACTGTGCAAAATGCTAAATTCTTAAGAAAATATTACAAATTTAACAAAATTATTTCGAGGATTTTAAGGCTATGCTTTATAAGAAAAAGTAAGAAAAAAAATGCAATATCAAAAAGTACTAAAATATTTTGTTGATTTCCTTTATGTTTGTGAAAAAAATACATAAAAAAATAGGTTTGTAAAAAAATGTAAATTCCTGCTATTGGAAAAAGGGTTGATTTTGAACAAACACTTGCGTTATACTCTTAGGCGTAGTAAGCAACTGTTACTGACCAAGGGAATAAAAAGTAATTTGGAAACAAAGATGTGTGTTATGTGAAAGATTACATATTGCACTGAGGCAGGAAAAGGAGATTAACTATGAAATTAAAAAAAATTATTACAGTATGGTTACTGGCTGGACTATGTATTGTAGGTCATTCGGCAACTGCCAAAGCATCTGCTGAGGATGCTGTAATAAGCAACCAAATGACGGAAGAGAACGACATAAGTAATGAAACTGTTGATTTAACTATGGAAGATGAAACACTACAGAAAGAAACAGTAGTGTCTCAAGGAGCAATTGAGGTTGTAAGTGATGCAGCGGTTACACTAGTTACAGAACCGGCAGTATCTAATCCGGCTTCGGTAGATGAAAAGACAGAAAACGTTACAACAAATCAAAACGTTGACCAGAAAACAATTGCAACAGAAAAAAAGGTTGAAACAAAGAAGAGTACACAAACAAAGACTACAACAAAGAAGAAGTACACCAATTCTGAGTTGAGACTCATGTCTTGTATTATTTATGCAGAGGCAAATGGTGAACCGTATGCAGGTAAATTAGCGGTTGGTATTGTTGTTATGAACCGCAAGAGTTCAAAATCATTCCCTAACACTGTGAAAGGTGTCATTTATCAAAAGTATCAGTTTGGACCTGTAAGAAATGGATCACTAAATCGTGCCCTTAAAGAATATGATGCAGGAAGGTTTACTTCATCAGCAGAAAAACAATGTATTAAGGCAGCAAAAGAAGCTTTAAATGGTACAAAGAAAGTAAAATATCGTTCTAAGACATATAATATGAAAGGTTTTTATTATTTTAGTACTTATGTCAAAGGCAAAAGATTAACGATAAAGAACCATCAGTTTAAATAGTGGATAGAAAAAAAGATGACTGCAAATTGCCAGTCATCTTTTTTAATGAGTGTTCCAGTAGTTTCTTGAAAAGTTCAGCGGTGTATGATATAATTGCTTTGGTGTAGTAGTCAGATTTGATTCGTACACATAAAGATTGATATACCTAAGGAGGAGAAATCTGTGGATAATGTTTCAGAAAAAAGTGAAGTAGTTTCTAAAAATTTTATAGAATCAATTATAGAGAAAGATTTACAAGAGGGGCAATATAGAGAGGTAGTAACCAGATTTCCTCCAGAACCAAATGGATATTTGCATATTGGGCATGCAAAATCTATTTTGTTAAATGCAGGATTGGCAAAAAAATATGGTGGAAAATGGAACCTTCGTTTTGATGATACCAATCCTACAAAAGAAAGAACAGAATTTGTAGAATCTATTATTAAAGATGTAGAATGGCTGACTGGTGAAAAGAAAGAAGAAATTTTTTATGCATCTAATTATTTTCAGCAGATGTATGAAGCAGCGGTTAAGCTAATTCAAAAGGGGAAAGCCTTTGTTTGCGATCTTAGTCCGGAAGAAATGAGAGAGTACCGCGGTACTTTAACAGAACCGGGAAAGAATAGTCCTTATAGAGAACGAACCATAGAAGAAAATCTCAGGCTTTTTGAACAGATGAAGGAAGGAAAGTATCCAGATGGTTCTAAAGTTCTTCGTGCAAAGATTGATATGACATCTCCTAATATGAATATGAGAGATCCTATTATTTACCGTGTAGCCCGTATGCATCATCATAATACAGGTGATGAGTGGTGCATATATCCAATGTATGATTTTGCACATCCAATTGAGGATGCAATAGAGGGAGTTAGCCACTCTATCTGTACTTTGGAATTTGAAGATCACAGACCTCTTTATGATTGGGTACTCCGTGAATTGGAGTTTACCAATCCTCCAAAGCAGATAGAATTTTCGAAATTGTACCTGACTAATGTGATTACAGGTAAGCGTTATATTAAAAAACTGGTAGAAGATAAGATTGTAGATGGATGGGATGATCCTCGTTTAGTATCCATTGCGGCATTGCGCAGACGTGGATTTACACCAGAGTCCATACAGATGTTTATGGAGCTTAGTGGAGTTTCCAAATCTCAGGCTTCGGCAGATTATGCTATGTTGGAATATTGTATTAGAGAAGATCTAAAGTTGAAACGTAGCAGAATGATGGCAGTACTTGATCCAATTAAACTTGTAATTACGAATTATCCAGAAGGACAAATAGAATATTTGGATGTTTCTAATAATCAGGAAAATGAAGGATTAGGAACACGTAAGGTGCCATTTGGACGGGAATTGTATATAGAGAGAGAGGACTTTATGATTGAGCCTCCTAAGAAATATTTCCGTTTGTATCCTGGTAATGAAGTCCGTTTGATGAATGCCTATTTTGTGAAGTGCGAAGAGTACATTACAGACGGGAATGGCAAAGTTACAGAGGTACACTGCACATATGATCCAGAGACAAAATGTGGCAGTGGATTTACTGGAAGAAAAGTAAAAGGAACTATTCACTGGGTAGAGGCAACTACAGCAAAGACTGCAACAGTCCGTCTGTATGAAAATATTGTTGATGAAGAAAAAGGTGTATACAATGAAGATGGAAGTGTGAATTTGAATCCAAATTCATTGCAGATATTAGAAAACTGTTATGTAGAACCAGAGTTAGCGAATTCTAAGGCTTATGATAGTTTTCAGTTTGTACGGCAAGGGTATTTCTGTGCCGATGCCAAGGATAGTAAAGCAGATGCACTGGTTTTTAATAGAATTGTTTCTTTAAAGAGTTCTTATAAGCCAGTTTAAAAGTTAAAGGTAACTGTTCATGGTTCTGAACAGTTAAAGTTAAAGAAGGGGGACCAAAGTTATGAGTTTATTTTCAGGTTTAGAATCACTAGGATTAGGAAAAATCAAAGAGAAGGAGGTTTATGATAAGGAAGAGCCGGCTGCTGCTGGGGGAAACAAGGAACAAGCACAGACAAAACAAAAAAATGAGGCTGATGTTTTATTTGATAAGACTTATGTTTGCCCGGTATGTGGAAAAGAATTTACTTCTAAAACCATACGTACAGGTAGAAATAAGTTGGTTGCCCAGGATCTTGACCTTAGGGCAAAATATGATACAGCAGATGTTTCAAAGTATGATCCAGTTGTGTGTGGAACATGTGGTTTTGCAGCATTGAGTAAATTTTTTAAGCCATTATCATCAGCACAGGAGAAATTGATTAAAGAGAACATATCTAACAATTTCAAGGGAATAAAAGAGCCAGAGGGTGCGTATTCCTATGATGATGCAATTATGCGTTATAAACTTGTTTTGGCAAGTACTGTAGTAAAAGGTGCAAAAAATAGCGAAAAAGCTTTTGTATGCTTGAAAATGGCATGGGTATATCGTGGAAAAGCAGAATCGTTGCCAGATGATACGCAGAATAAAGATGCTGTACTTAAAGAACTTCAGGATGCAGAGATAGAATGTCTTACAAATGCGTATGAAGGATTTAATAGTGCTTTTTCTCAGGAAGCGTTTCCGATGTGTGGTATGGATGAGAGTACAGTTACTTACTTAGTAGCAGAACTTGCCAGACGTGTTGGAAAATTAGAGGAAGCTGGAAGATGGATATCTCAAATTCTGGTATCCAGATCTGCCAGTGATCGTTTAAAAGACAGGGCAAGAGAAGTGAAGGCTTTGATTGGCAAAGAAAAAGATGGAAAATAGAATATAACAACTAACATATAAAACCCCTTTCTATATAAGAGAGGGGTTTTACATACATCCTTTTTTATGCACGTAAATCAAAGGAATAACGTGAAATAGAATGTCCTGCACTTTCTGGTGCAATAAAATCATTTACAATATCTACTTTTTTTTCTAGTTTTGCAATTTGATTGGTACAAGTATACCCTAGATTGCCAAGTGCTTCTTCCAGCAATGAAAAATTTGTGGAAAGTAATTTACCTACTTTATCATTTTCTGTATGAAAAATGGATGTAACATCCCGGTTTTTCAGGCTAACTTGTATATCTAAATCCCCAAGGTTATCCATATTTAAATGAAGTAACACACGAATTGGATTCTGTTGTTGCTTTAGATTTTTTTTCCTAGTGTAAACATATAAATCTCCATGAGTAATTTTTTCTTGCAGTTTTGTAGGCAGCTGGACATAAGAAAAAAACTGGTTTAGCAATTTCATAAAGTCTAAATTATCTTTTAGCTGGGAAACCTGCTCTTTTGGCTCTATACTAAGGGTATTTATAATTTGTTGTATATTATTAGAGCCTTTGGTGTGTAAGTTCTTTTCAAAAAGTGAATCTAAATCTTCTAGTTGTTTTGATAATCTACGATAATAGGCATTGACACCACCTTGAGAAAAAATTTCGCTTGGTGTCAGAAAAAGCTGCTCCAAAAAAGTATCCTCAATGAGAGAGGAGAAAAGCTGGGAAGATAGGAGGGGAGTGGCTGCCTCCTTTTCGGTAAAAGGTAGTACATTTTTTATAGTTCGGAGAAAATCTTCTGTTTTTAAGGAACCATCTACAATTTGCTCTTTTACATGGTTATCAATTGGAAAATCTTGTAAATATTCTCTCAGTAAAATTCGCTCTTCCATAGAAAATCTGCTGCCAATTTCGTCAGTTTGGGTTTGTAAACTTTGTAACTGTGATTCTAAACCCTTAATAACAGGATTATCAAAAAGTGCAGTACGAAGCATAAATCCTTCGTTTTTGGATGGAGTTGCCTTAGATAAATCTTCTTGGGAAAGAGCATCCTCTAAAGATTCCAAAGATTGAGACTCTTTATCTAATAGCATGGCTTGTTCATAATCTTTCTGTATCTGGGCAGTTACTTGTCTAAGAGAAGCCGTTCCGTCTAAAATCCCTTCCCGAAGTGTATCAGATAAATCAAAGTTTTCCAAAATAGAAATTAATTCTGTACGGTCAGATTCTTTTAAAAATTCCAGAGTTTGGTCTGGAGGGCTAGAAAGAGAATTTGTGGCAGTTTCCTGATTTTCGTTTAGGGATGCCTTATGGGAATCTCCACTCAGGACAGCAGAAAGAATTCTGGAAATGGTAGTCTGCATGGTATTATTTGCAGTTGTTGGAGCCGGTGTATTTGTGTGCTGAAATAACTGCTGTAATACATGGTTTTGAGGACTATTAGAGTCCGTCTGCTGTAATATGGAATCCAAAGAGGAGTCCGCTGCGTTTGAAATTTGTACATAATCGTTGACCTCTGATAAGGTAGTAGCAAGGTCACGAATCATAGAACTTAAATCTTTTGCCAGATTTTCCAATCCATTTGCCAGAGAATGGGCATTATTCTGATAACGTTCAAATTGTATTGCATTTTGGGTGGTAATGGGAATCTGGTGTTTACTCATAAGTACAAGGGTAGGTACGGATACCTCTTGGTACTGAAAGGATTTTTGCAGCATTTGTAATATGGATTGCTTATGGATAGGTAATTGATTCTTCATAAGCTCTAATACAATTTGTTGGTTCTTAGGGTTTTTAGGCAAACCTGCTTCTTCTAATGCTTTCTGGACAGTGCTATTTGCCAGAGCCATATCTGTTCTTGGAAGTGCTTCTAAAGTAATTTGTTCCGGTGAAGCAGAGAGAACTTTAAAAGCAGATATTTCTCCAATAGCAAGCCAGTTTCCGCCTTCCAAATGTGCAGAAACAGTTGTATTATTTTCTAAAGTTAGGACAATTTCACGGTTTCTCAAGTCACTGACTTCACCTTTTAAAACTTGTCCCACATATAAAGAACGGACTCTTGTGGTAGTGCCGTAGTTGCTTAATGTATTTGCCTGTGCAACAGGTGGTCTTTGACCAGTTGGTCTATTTGGTGCAGGACGGCTATTCCGTGCTGCATTTTGCTGGATTCGGTTGCTGGATAAATTCATATAAAACGCACTCCTATCTCATAACAGTTCAGCTATGTCATTCATATTTTCTATATATTCACTATCTTCAGGTAGAACCTTGCACTCTGCTGCAAGGTTCGTATAAGTGCCAAGTGCTGCTTTTGCACTTGTGTGCATCATCGTTTACGAAACTCCCATGCGAATATATTTATGGTGATGCCTAATTGTGTGAGGCATGGGAGTTTTGTAACTGTTCAGAACCATGAACAGTTACGTTTAAGCCCATATTAATTCGCCTTCGGCGAAGGGGCTTAAACATTACATAATCTACTTTTTCTTACGAAACACGCAGTAAATGCGTGTTTCTACCTGAATAATTACCATATTTTATTAAAATATACAACATGACCAGAATACTATGAATGCAAGTTGATTGCTATGTGCTTTGCACATATACTTTTGCATGTCTGAACTGTAACTCATAATCTATTATCTATAAATCATATCGGCATATTGTACCTAAAAGCAGTATAGCAAATAAATAAAAAAATTACTATAAATACTTAACAACTTGTTTCAATAATGGAAATGTGCTAAAATATGGGATATATGTCTATTTAGCGAAAGACGGTAAAGAATAAGGTAACTGTTTATGGTTCTGAACAGTTACAAAACTCCCATGCCTTGCACAATTAGGCACCACCATAAATATATTCCGCATGGGAGTTTCGTAAACGAGGATGTACACAAGTGCAAAAGCAGCACTTGGCACTTATACGAACCTTGCAGCGGGGTGCAAGGTTCTACCTGAAGATAGTGAATATATAGAAATAAGAATAGATAAAGGAGCGAACATTGTGATAGAACAAAGTAAAATACGAAATTTTTGTATTGTAGCACATATTGATCATGGAAAATCTACATTGGCAGACCGTATTATTGAGAAAACAGGATTATTGACCAGCAGAGAGATGCAGGCACAGGTATTAGATAATATGGATTTGGAGAGAGAACGGGGAATTACCATTAAGGCACAGACTGTGCGTATTGTATATAAAGCAAAGGATGGAGAAGAATATATTTTTAACTTAATTGATACACCGGGGCATGTGGATTTTAATTATGAAGTTTCAAGAAGTCTGGCAGCTTGTGAAGGAGCCATTTTGATTGTGGATGCAGCACAGGGAATTGAAGCACAGACATTGGCAAATTGTTATCTGGCATTGGATCATGATTTGGAAATACTTCCGGTTATTAATAAAATTGACCTGCCTAGTGCAGATCCAGAGAGGGTAAAAGCAGAGATAGAAGATGTTATTGGTCTGGATACAGAATTTGCACCACTGATTTCTGCAAAACAGGGGTTAAATATTGAAGATGTATTGGAGCAGATTGTGGCACAAATTCCAGCACCAAGCGGAAAGTTAGACAGTCCCTTTAAGGCTTTGATTTTTGATTCTTTATATGATGCTTACAAGGGGGTTATTGTATTCTGCCGTGTATTTGACGGAAGAGTGGGAAAGGGTACAAAGATCCGCATGATGGCAACAAAAGCAGAAGCAGAAGTTGTTGAAGTTGGAACTTTTGGAGCCGGACAATTTATTCCTTGTGAGGAACTTACTGCAGGAATGGTAGGTTACATTACTGCCAGCCTAAAGAATGTAAAGGATACCCGTGTAGGTGATACTATTACAAATGCAAAGAATCCATGTGAGGCTCCTTTACCGGGGTATAAGAAAGTAAATCCAATGGTTTATTGTGGTATGTATCCGGCAGATGGTGCAAAATATCCTGATTTAAGAGATGCACTTGAGAAATTGCAGCTAAATGATGCTTCTCTCCAATTTGAACCAGAGACTTCTATTGCGTTAGGATTTGGATTCCGTTGTGGTTTTCTGGGACTGCTTCATTTGGAGATTATTCAGGAACGTTTGGAAAGAGAATATAATCTGGATATTGTAACCACAGCACCTAGTGTTATTTACCAAGTGTATAAGACTGATGGAGAGATGCTTGAGATTACCAATCCATCCAATCTTCCAGATCCTTCTGTAATTGACCACATGAAAGAGCCGATTGTGTCTGCGGAAATTATGGTGACTACAGAATTTGTTGGACCAATTATGACACTTTGTCAGGAACGGCGTGGAGTATACCTTGGTATGGAGTATATTGAGACAACTAGAGCATTGTTGAAATATGACCTGCCATTGAATGAAATTATTTATGACTTTTTTGATGCATTAAAGTCACGTTCCAGAGGATATGCATCCTTTGATTATGAGATGAAAGGGTATGTGCCTTCTGAACTTGTGAAATTGGATATTTTGATTAATAAGGAAGAAGTGGACGCACTTTCCTTTATTGTGCATGCGGAGACTGCTTATGAACGTGGAAGAAAGATGTGCGAGAAATTAAAGAAAGAGATTCCACGTCACTTATTTGAAATACCAGTTCAGGCGGCAATTGGAAGTAAGGTTATTGCAAGAGAGACGGTAAAAGCAATGCGAAAAGATGTATTGGCAAAATGTTATGGTGGAGATATTTCACGTAAAAAGAAACTTCTTGAAAAACAAAAAGAAGGAAAAAAACGTATGCGTCAGGTTGGAAATGTAGAGATTCCACAACAGGCATTTATGAGTGTACTGAAACTGGATGAAGAATAATAACGAAAGGAGTTTTATGAGAAATAAGAAAAGCCCTTTAGGACTTTATATTCATATCCCTTTTTGTGTAAAGAAATGTGCCTATTGTGATTTTCTTTCCATGAAAGCATCTGGTGAGATACAAAAACAGTATGTAGATGCACTTATAAGTGAGTTGGACAGTGTCCGCACAATAACCAACTCCTATGAATTGCAAACCATTTATTTGGGTGGAGGAACCCCATCTGTACTGGATATAAACTTATTATGGAAAATTCTGGAAAAGGTACAGAATGTATTTTTGATTGATTTATCAAGAATGAAAGAAGTTACGTTAGAAGTTAATCCAGGAACTGTATCCATGGAAAAATGGAAGGAATACCATAAAATGGGAATACAGAGGATTAGTATGGGGGTACAATCCACTCACAATGATGAATTGGAATTGTTGGGAAGGATTCACACTTATGAACAGTTTTTGGAGAACTATTATGGAGCCAGAGAAACTGGATTTGCTAATATTAGTATAGACTTAATGTCTGCTCTGCCTAATCAGAGTCTGGATAAGTATAGGATATCCTTGGAACGGATAGCAAAACTTTCACCAGAGCATATTTCTTCCTATAGTTTGATTGTAGAGGAAAATACTCCATTCTGGGCTTTATATGGAGAGAATGGAAGGAAGGAAAAGGAACTGCCTACAGAAGAAATGGATAGAGCCATGTATAAGGCAACCAAAGAAATTTTGTCTTTGTATGGCTATCAACGGTATGAAATATCCAATTATGCGAAAGCAGGATATGAATCTATACACAATTCTTCTTATTGGATGGGGGTTCCTTATTTAGGAGTAGGGCTTGGAGCCTCTTCTTATTTGGAGAATAACCGGTATCAAAATAGAAGTGATATGCAAGGTTATTTAAAATATGCAGCAGATACAGAAAAAAGAAGAAATCTTGTTGAGGCATTGACAAAAGAAGACCAAATGTCAGAATTTATGTTTCTTGGACTTAGAAGAATGTGTGGAGTTTCCCAAACTGATTTTATGAAAGCTTTTGGACAGACAATGGAACAAATCTTCGGAGAAGTATTGCATAAAATGGAGAAAGAAAAGCTATTAGAAATAAAAGATGATAGAGTTTTTCTGACAGATAAGGGAATTGATGTGAGTAATTATGTGTTTTCGGAATTTTGGTTGTAGGTAATCTTATCTTAAAATCTATTTAGCTGGAGGAGGAAAAGCATGCAAAATATAAAACAACATATTAAAGAGAACACCTTCTCCCATATCTATTTGTTATTTGGGCAGGAGGATTATTTAAAGCGATTGTATCGGGATAAGCTTCGGAATGCCATTCTATCACCAGATGATACCATGAATTTTTCTTATTTTGAGGGAAAAGACTTTCCAGTAAAGGAATTGGTTTCCATTGCCCATACAGTGCCTTTTTTTAGTGAGAGAAGACTGATTCTTGTAGAGAATAGCGGTTGCTTTAAGAATCAAAGTGATTTGCCGGATTATATTGGTGATTTTCCAGAAAGTACTTTTCTAATTTTTGTGGAGCGGGAAGTGGATAAGAGAAACCGTATGTACAAAGCAGTACAAAAGAAAGGGACTGTATCAGAAATGAACGGTCTGTCAGAAAAAGATTTGAAGCTTTGGGTTGCACAAAGTCTAAAGAGAGAAGGAAAAAAGATTACAGAACAAGATGTTTTGTATATGTTACAAAAAACAGGAGCTGATATGAAAAATCTGGAAAATGAACTGGAAAAGTTGATTTGTTATTCTGGTGAGGAAGAAATTATTACGAGAGAAGCAATTGATGAAGTTTGTGTAGTTCAGACAGAAGGCAGAATTTTCCAGATGATTGATGAGATTGGAATGAAACGGCAAGATCAGGCATTGGCTTTGTATTATGATTTGCTGGCAGTACGGGAAAAACCGATGTCCATATTGTTTTTGCTAATCCGTCATTTCAATATTTTATTACAGATAAAAGAATTGGAGAAAAGTGGTACACCATCGGGACAAATGGCATCCAAAATAGGAATTCCACCTTTTACGGTTAAAAAATATATGGGACAAGCAAAAAATTTTTCTATAGAAAGTTTAAAAGAGAATTTATCCCGCTCTGTAGAAGTGGAGGAAGGGGTTAAGACTGGTTTACTTTTAGACCAAATCGGTGTAGAATTATTGATAGTTGAGTTTAGTAGAAGTAGGTAATTGCAAAACTCAAGTTACTCTCTTGATTTTGTGCAGAATTCATATATCACTGCAAGGCACGTTTTCACTGCTTTCAACCGTAGCGGTACATATGCTAGTAAAGCCTAAGAAACCGAGCCAAAAGGCGAAGGTTGATTAGCTGCTTTACTGTATGCATGCGAAGCGTTTTTGCTAGGTGCTAAAATACAGCACCTAAGAACCGACGGTTTCAAAAGCACCTTGCTTGTGACATATAAATCTACACAAAATAATTTAAATTAATGAGAGTTTCGCAATTACCTAAGTAGAAGATAATAAGGAAGGAAGGAGTACACAATGAGAACAATAATCAAAAATGGGCATATTCTGGATCCTTCTACCAATATGGATGAGGTAGCAGATATTTGTATAGAAGATGGCGTGATTGCCAAAATTGGAAAAGATTTAACCAAAGAAAATGCAGATGAGGTAATTTGTGCCAAAGGAAAGTATGTAATGCCGGGATTTATTGACTTGCATGTGCATTTTAGAGAGCCGGGCTTTGAGTATAAAGAGACGATTCAAACTGGTGCTATGGCAGCAGTAAGAGGCGGCTATACTTCTGTGGCTCCTATGCCAAATACAAAACCGGTTATTGACAGTAAAGAAATGGTAGAATGGCTGCTAAAAAAGGAAGAAGAGGAATCCTTGGTTCACCTTTTACCAGTTGGTGCTGTAACCAAAGGACAAATTGGAACGGAACTTGCAGATATCAAGGGAATGGCAGAGGCGGGAGCTAAAGCATTAAGTGAAGATGGGAAATCTGTTATGGATATCTTAGTGTATCTGGAAGGTATGAAGGCTGCTAAAGAGAATAATCTTGTAATACTTGCACACTGTGAAGATAAGAATTTAGTGCGTGGCGGTGTGATGAATGCAGGTGCGAAAGCAGAAGAACTTGGTCTAAAAGGAATTACCAATGCAGTAGAGGATGTGATTACTGCCAGGGATATTTTTCTTGCCAATGAAACAGGAGTCAGATTACACTTATGTCATTGTTCTACCAAGGATAGTGTGGCAATGATTAAACTGGCAAAGGAGGCTGGGTATGCAGTTTCCGGTGAGGTTTGTCCACATCATTTTACTCTGGCAGATGAGGATATTCCTTGTGATGACAGTAATTACAAGATGAATCCACCTCTTCGCAGCAGGGCAGATGTGGAAGCACTGAAAAAGGGATTGCAGGATGGAATTATGGAAGTGATTTCTACTGACCATGCACCTCATAGTGCCAAAGAAAAGGCAAAATCCATGGCAGAGTCACCATTTGGAATTGTAGGCTTAGAAACGGCATTCTGTTTATCTGTTACAGAACTTGTGGAACAGGGATATCTAAGCAAAATGCAGTTGGTAGAAAAGATGAGTTATAATCCAGCGAAAATTATTGGTGTGGATAAAGGTCAGTTAGTGGAAGGAAAAGCAGCAGATATTGTTATTGCAGATTTTGATGAAGAATATACAATTGATGTCAGTAAATTTGCTTCCAAAGGAAAGAATACACCATTTGGTGGAAAGAAAGTAAAAGGCAGAGTATATCAAACGATCGTGGATGGTAAAGTGGTATATGATTATACAAAAAAGTGAGATGTAACAGTTCAGCCTCTGGCTGACCTGTTACAGTGAAATAAGAATTGATGGAGGTATGGTATGGAAATAATCAATAAAAATATAGATAGTGGAACTCCCTTTGATTGGGGGAAAGCATCTTTAGATTATGCAAAGTTCCGTGATATTTATCCCAAGGAGTTTTATCAAAAAATTGTTGACCGCAAATTATGTTTAGATGGGCAATCAGTTCTTGATATCGGAACAGGGACAGGCGTTCTTCCCAGAAATATGTATCAATATGGAGCAAAGTGGACGGGGACGGATATATCAGAAAACCAAATTGAACAAGCCAGGATTCTTTCAAAAGGTATGAATATAGACTATCATGTTGTATCAACAGAGGATATAAATTATTGTGATAATTCTTTTGATGTAATTACAGCTTGCCAATGTTTTTGGTATTTCAATCATGAAACTGTTATGCCTAAACTTTATCGTATGCTTAAAAAAGATGGAAGTATTCTTGTTTTATATATGGCGTGGCTGCCATTTGAAGATAAGATTGCAGGAGCCAGTGAAAGTCTTGTATTAAAATATAATCCAAATTGGAGTGGGGCTGGCGAAACAATACATCAAATAGACATACCTGATTGCTATAAAGAGAACTTTGAACTTGCATATCATGAAGAATTTACTCTAAAAGTATCATTTACCCGTGAAAGTTGGAATGGAAGAATGAAAGCCTGTCGTGGGATTGGAGCTTCGCTTACTGAAAAAGAGATTTCAATGTGGGAGCAAGAACACAAAAAACTTCTTGAACAAATCGCTCCTAACGAATTTGATATATTACATTATGGTGCCATTTCTGAACTAAGGAAGCGTTAAATTTTAATTTGTAGGGGGAGCTTATAATGAAGGAAATACTGAAGTGTAAAGGAGAACTTGTGGATATAAACGGTCATAAAATTCATATATATAGACTTGGAGATATAAATAAGCGGAAGATTGTACTTATGGCTGGTTCAGCAACGGTTGCTCCCATTTATGATTTTAAAGTTATCTACGAAAAATTATCAAATTTTTTTAGAATTATTATAATAGAAAAATTTGGTTATGGATATTCGGATATTTGTGATTATCCAAGTGATATTGATACACTTGTTTCAATACAGAAACAAACATTAGATTTTATTGGAGAAAATGGTCCGTTTATTTTAATGCCACACTCAATGTCTGGATTAGAGGCACTAAGATGGAAACAAATTTATCCTAATGATGTAAGTGCAATAATTGGAAATGATATGGCAACTCCATTGACTTATAGTATGTGGACAGAAGAAAAAGTTGAAAAAAGAATAAGATTGATGAGATTTGCAACAAAATATAAGTTTAATAGTTTGGTATGTTTGTTGAACAATCGTAGTTTAACTAAAGCTGAAATAAGACAACATAAATTATTAAGAAAAAGAAATGCATTTAATATCTGTTATATAAATGAAGCTAAGGAAGTATTAAACAATGTAGAATTAGTACGCAAAACTGGATATCCAGAATGTTCAGCATTATTGTTTTGCTCAAATGGAAAACCCTTATCAGAACATTGGATAAAATGTCAGAAGGAATTTGCATCAATACTTAATGCTAAATTGATTATTTATGATTGTGGTCATTATATTCACCACTATAAGAGTGATGAGATGTGTAAAGAAATAATAAATTTTGTAAATTCATTACAGAGATAAATTCAAGTTTTTAGAACTGAACAAATCGGGATTTGTTAGCTAACCAAAACCACAATCGTAATATAATAAAGGTGAGAATTTTGAGGTTAATAATGATAAGACATGAGCAAGTTGATATGTTATGGGATAAAAAATATAATTCTACTACATATGATTTGGCGTGTAAAAAATATGATGAATGTCCAATTGTTTTACCAAGCAAAGGGTATTCTAAAATAGATGATACTAAAACGGTTTATATAAGTGAGTTATCAAGAACTTATGAAACTGCTTGCAGACTATTCAAAAAGAACGAGTTCTTTAAAACAGCATTACTAAATGAGGTTCCACTAAAATCATTTAAGGATACAAATAAGATGTATCCTCTATGGCTATGGAATTTCATGGGAAGGTTTCAATGGTTTTTACAAAATGACCGACAGGCAGAAAGTAAAACGGAAACTATAATGCGAGCTAAAAGAATGATAAAAATGTTAGAGGAACATCAAGAGGATTGTTATCTTATTACACATGGGTTTTATATGAGAGTATTCATAAAGGAATTGAAAAAACGGGGATATAAAATAAAAAATAACAGCTTTTTTGGCATATCAAATTTAGACATGATTGTTGCTATAAAATAGTCAGTGTTAAATTCCAGTTTATCAGGAAGATGTGTAGAGAGACATATTGGAATTTGAAAGTGAGTTAAAGTATTATGGATTTAAAGAAAATAGAAAATTTTATTGATAAACAAAAAGTTAGTTTTATATGCTCTATTGATGATGAAAATTGTCCTAATGTAAAAGCAATGCTAAACCCCAGAAAAAGAATAGGGCTAAAAGAGTTTTACTTTTCTACTAATACTTCATCTATGAGAGTAAAACAATATAAGGATAATTCAAGTGCTAGTATTTACTTCTATCACAAAGGATTAATTAAATATGTTGGTGTTATGTTAAAAGGTAAAATGGAAGTCTTAACAGACCAGGAAACTAAAAACATGATTTGGAAAAGGGGCGATACAATGTTTTATAAAAAAGGTGTAACTGATCCAGATTATTGCGTTTTAAAATTTACTGCCGAAAGTGGTAGATATTATTGTGATTTGAAAACAGAAACTTTTGATATTAAGTAATTGCTAAATTCTGATTTAGATAAGCAAAGAATACACCATTTGGTGGAAAGAAAGTAAAAGGCAGAGTGCAGGGGTTTACCTGAAGACAGTGAATATATAGAAATAAAAATTTGGAAGGAAGAATAACATGGCAGATGAAATTATGGATATACCTCCTAAAGAGAGAAGATTATTGAGTGTAATACGAAAAAGATCGCCAATGTTTGTGGGGGAATTTTCGCTAGATAAAATAGAGTGTTTTCTTCGAGGATATAAAAGAGCTTTGTTAGATCATGATTTAGATAAGGAATTTTGTATAATTCCTGAAGAATTTGATGACTTTGTATTAAGGAAATATGGATTATATCCTAGTAGTATGGGTTGGTGTATGGCTATTTTACAGAATATTCCTGATGGTAAAGAAGCTATAGAGGTTTTCTTTGATTTGTTGGATGAATTTTTAGAAACAAATGGGTTTGAAAAGATTCACAAGATTTAAGCGGAAGGAGATTAAAAATATTTGCGAATGAAAAGATTGTGTATGGTTATAAATGAATAAAAAGATTGTGTATGGTTATAAATGAATAGGGGGCAGCAGAATGGATAATGCAAATAGGAAATTATCTGTGGAAGATGCAAGGGAACGATTATGTAAATACTTGTCTGAACAAACAGGATGGAAATATCTAAAGAGCAGAAGATGTTTGAAAAAAGTTATAAACGATTTGGTTTTTGAGATTCGTTTTTTTCGTCACAATGGAATTGTTCTTATGAAAGTGTTAGGGTAAATTGTGAATTGGCGATATGGAGTAAGAAGTTAGATAAAACCAGCGATAATAAAAGTCGTGTTGGTGGTTATAGCTTTCAGCACCCTAAACACTATTACTATGATATTTCAACAGAATCTAATTTATCTGAAATTATGGAGCTGTTAGCTACAGATATTAATAAATACGCAATAACTTTAACTGACAAATTTGAGGATGACTTTCTGGAAGCAGTCAAAAGCTTGCTGGATGATGAAATATTTGATAGATATGATATAAGGCTTGAATATGTGGCACTACATTTTGGAAATGAGTTTGTCCGGGATAAAGCAAAAAAGATTTATGATTCTTTAAATGATACATGGCAGCAACAGATGAAGGATTATAAAGAAGGAGATAGAAGTAAGCAGTGGATGTTAAACCCATCAAATTTGAGATATATTATGGATAATAATTTGATAGATATTGGTAACTGTTCAGAAACATGAACAGTTACAGATATTGAACATTATAGGAGGATATTATGATAAATAAATTAGTGAAAAAGATTCAGGATGTAAATGCACCAATTGTTGTAGGTTTAGACCCGATGTTAGCTTATGTACCAGAGGATATAAAAAAGCTTGCATTTGAAGAATATGGTGAAACCCTGGAGGGGGCAGGTGAGGCTATTTGGCAGTTTAATAAAGGAATTATTGATGCCACCAGTGATTTGATTCCTGCTGTGAAACCACAAATTGCTATGTATGAGCAATTTGGCATTCCGGGATTGATTGCATTTAAAAAGACAGTGGACTACTGTAAAGAGAAAGATTTAGTAGTGATTGGGGATATTAAGCGTGGAGATATTGGCTCTACTTCTACTGCTTATGCAGTAGGCCATGTGGGAAAAGTGCAGGTAGGCTCTAAAAAGTATGCAGCATTTGATGAGGATTTTGTTACTGTAAATCCTTATCTTGGTTCGGATGGTGTGAAGCCTTTCTTGGAGGTGTGTAAAGAAGAAAAGAAGGGAATTTTTGTACTTGTAAAGACATCCAACCCATCTAGCGGAGAATTTCAGGATAAAATGGTGGATGGCAGACCTTTGTATGAATTAGTTGGAGAGAAGGTGGCTGAGTGGGGAGAGTCTCTTATGGGAGATTCCTATAGCTATGTTGGCTGCGTGATTGGTGCTACCTATCCGAAAATGGGTGAGACACTTCGAAAGATTATGCCAAAGACTTTTATTTTGGTACCGGGATACGGGGCACAAGGAGGTAAAGCAGAAGATTTAGTGCCATATTTCAATAAGGATGGTCTGGGTGCAATTATTAATTCCTCCAGAGGCATTATTGCTGCATATAAACAGGAGAAGTACAGTAAATTTGGGGAAGCAAATTATGCGGATGCTTCCAGACAGGCAGTTCTCGATATGAAAGAGGATATCAACAAAACTTTAACAGGAAAATAACTATTCAGGTAGAAACACGCATTTACTGCGTGTTTCGTATGAAAAAGTAAATTTTACAATGTTTAAGCCCCTTCGCCGAAGGCGAATATTCATGGGCTTAAACGTAACTGTTCATGGTTCTGAACAGTTACACAGGAAAATAAAAAAAGGAATGTAGGAGGCAGTCATGGCAGATAAAGCAATGAAACAAGGAATAATTACCAGCATTGTAAAAGTAACCAAAGGCATTTACAGTATGTGGGTGAAGGAACCAAAGATTGCCGGATATGCAAAACCGGGACAGTTCATTTCCATTTATTGTAAGGAGGGAAGCCAGTTACTTCCAAGACCAATTAGTATTTGTGAGATAAATAAGGAACAAGGATTGCTTCGTTTGGTGTATCGTGTGGTCGGAAAAGGAACTGAAGAATTTTCAAAAATGAATGTTGGAGACAGCATCCGGATTATGGGACCTTTGGGTAATGGTTTCACTCTGGAAGGAGAGAAATGTATCTTAATTGGAGGAGGGATTGGTATTCCTCCAATGCTGGAACTTGCCAAGAGTTTAAAAGGTAAAGTACAGATTGTACTAGGATACCGTGATGCAGATTTGTTTTTAAAAGAGGAATTTGAGCCTTATGGAGAAGTTTATATTTCTACAGAGGATGGAAGTGTGGGAACAAAGGGAAATGTAATAGATGCTATTATGGCAAATGAGTTAGATGCAGATATGATTTTCGCCTGTGGACCTACACCAATGCTGAAAGGTGTGAAAGCATACGCATCCAAAAATCATATAAAGGCACAGATTTCCATGGAAGAAAGAATGGCATGTGGTATTGGAGCCTGTCTGGCTTGTGTATGTAAATCAAAGGATAAAGACCATCATACCAATGTAAACAATAAACGGATTTGTAAGGATGGTCCGGTATTCTATGCAGAGGAGATTGAATTATAATGAATATGAAAATAAAGATTGCTGGAGTAGAATGGAATAATCCAGTTACAGTAGCCTCTGGAACATTTGGATCTGGGGCAGAATATAGTGATTTTGTGGACTTAAATAAGATTGGTGCAGTGACAACAAAGGGTGTTGCAAATATTCCATGGGAAGGAAATCCTACTCCCCGTATTGCAGAAACTTATGGGGGGATGATAAATGCAATTGGTTTGCAAAATCCTGGTATTGATTTATTTGTAAAAAGAGATATCCCATATCTTCAACAATATTCTGATACTAAAATTATTGTAAATGTATGTGGAAAGAGTACAGAGGACTATTGTGAGGTGGTAGAACGTCTTGCGGATGAGGCAGTAGATATGTTGGAGATTAACATTTCCTGCCCGAATGTAAAAGAGGGGGGAATTGCTTTTGGACAAGACCCAAGAGCCGTAGAAGCCATTACCAAGGAAATGAAGAAGAGAGCAAAGCAGCCAGTTATTATGAAGCTTAGTCCTAATGTAACCAATATTGCAGAAATGGCTTTGGCAGCAGAAGCAGGAGGTGCAGATGCACTTTCGCTTATTAATACATTAACTGGTATGAAAATTGATGTGAACCGAAGACAATTTGCTCTTGCCAACAAAACAGGAGGACTTTCTGGTCCTGCAATTAAGCCGGTGGCAGTCCGTATGGTTTATCAGGTGGCACAGGCTGTAAATATCCCTATTATTGGTATGGGTGGAATTATGAATGCAGAAGATGCCTTAGAGTTTATTATGGCTGGAGCAACAGCTGTTTCTATTGGAACTGCCAATTTCCATAATCCAAATGTAACCTTGGAGGTAATAGAAGGAATTCGCCAATTTATGGAAAACAATGGGGTAAAAGATATTTTTGAATTGATTGGTTGCGTGAAATAGGAGATTTGTTTGTATATGTTATTCTAGAATAAAATAGGAATTAGTTTTTAAAAAGGATAATAGGAATTTGTATAGGCACAGGAAGGGGAATTACATGAGCTATCACTTAGGAAGAGATGAGATGTTTTGGAGGATTGGACATGAGGATTCAGAGCAGCTGATAGATGATATTAGAAAATTAAAATCTGTTAATTTTGTTGATGAAATTGGATTGTCTTATCTCCACATGGCTTGCACTGCTCATAATCTGAAGGTAGCAGAACTACTATTGAAAAAGGGAGCAGACCCCAATTATAAAGACAAAGAAGGTGGCGTGCCAATAATGTCAGCTATTGGTAGCATACATGAAACAAATCCTGATTTTTTAAGAGTATTTCTTCAATATGGTTTAGATTTAAATATAAAACAACATGATATGACATTAAAGGAAATGATTGAATCTTTTGAAGATGAGGAGTTAAATACTGTTATGAAAGAGTTTGAAAGATTGGAGAACGGAAATGATTTTACAGGAAAGATATGTAGTGAATAATAAAAAAATATCTTATGCAAGATATGGAAGTGAATGGAAAGAAACAGCAATTTTATTTTTTCATGGGTTTACAGGTTCGAAAAATTATATTCCAGATATAGAAGAATTGTCTGATACATGTATTATTTCTTTTGATAGACCAGGGATTGGAGAATCGGATGTTTGGGATTATTATACAATGGAAGAGTTCTTCATAAGTGTTAATACGGTATTAGAGCATCATGGTGTTAAGAAAGTCCATTTGATTGGACACAGTGCAGGTGGATATTATGCACAAGTGTATGCACAGAACAACCCAGATAAGGTTGAGGCATTATCTTTAGTGAGCAGTATGGTTCCATATAATTGCCAGGAAACAAAAAGTATCATTAACAGTGAAATAAAGAGAAATAATTTTCTGACACTACATTTGAAAGCAATCTCCAAATACTTTTTTAAGAAAGCAGCTCAAGGAATTACTAAAAATTTTGACAGCCAATTTGAAGGAATGTTGAAAACAGTATCTAATAAAGAAAGAACATATATTAATGATAACTATGAGTTAGTTAAGAATGCGATTATCAGTGCGGTAAAAAATGATGGTAAGGGTATCTATTATGATGCGTATGCATTATGTCAAAAACGAGATAAAGTTTGTATCAATTGTTCTATTCCTGTATTCATTTGGAATGGAGCAAAGGACGATACAACCCCTGTTTCTTATGCAGAATATTTGGCAAAAAAGTATGATGCTAAAGAGTTACATATAATAGATGATGTTGGACATATGATGTATCTTTTGTATTGGAAAGAGATTGTTCTTGAAACACTGAATATATAATGGAGTCATTTAGAAACTCTAATTCCAGCTTATGGAACTAAAAAATCGAAATTTGTTGAAGAAAGGAACTATGTGCAATGTTAAAAATAGGAGAATCCTTCGTATTTGAAGATGACTGGAGCCGAAGACAGAGCAGACTAATGTATTTTGAAGGCGATGAGGATGAAGCAGCATCATGGTCTGTAAAAATTGGATTTGCTATGGGTGATTTCAATGGTGAGAAAATATCACCATCCCTTTGTATAAACCCAATAGATACAGATAAGAAATCAGTAGCAGAATTAGCAGGTGAATCTTTTTCAGTAATGACAATGGAAGAGAGTTGTGACAGGGAAGATTCATTTTACATTTATGAACATGAACCATTAGTTGGCTATGAATTGAAAATTCTTGAAATAAAAACTAATAAAGCTCATATCAAATGCAGTGGAACTCTTATAGTTGATGGTTATGCAGAACCGTATACGAAAGAAAAATTTGAAATTGATAGTTGGATACCAATTATTGAGTCAGTCAAAGATTGGGAGAAATTTGGACTATAACCCTAATTCAAAAATCTGGTTTATTGTGTAATTGTTTAGAGCATAAATTCCAGCTTGTTGGTGAGTTGAGTAAAATAAAAAAACTACATTAGGAGAAGAGATTTTATGGACAAAAAGGAAATCATCATTTGTGATGAATGTGGGAGCGAGTTTCTAAAAGGAACTTCAAAGATGATGAAATTATGTCCTGAATGTTCCCATTACCTATATGGTTATCCAAATTGCAACCATGTTTTTAAAAACGGGAAATGCATCTATTGTTATTGGAATGGGAGTGAAAGCGATTATATAAAAAGTCTGAAACTATAACTTCCAGTTTGATGAATGGAGCAAATAGGAATTTGAGGTGATAAAAAGTGGATAAAAAAAGTGAAACGATAATAAAACCATTTATTGAAATTCATAATACTATGAAAAAATATTTAGATTTGAATCATCGTTTTCGACTGAAAAAAGAGGAAAATGAGTGGAAAATTTGTGCATTTAATGTTTGGGATCCATATGATTACAAATGGCACAGAGGAGGCATCTGATAATGGCAAATGAATATATGAAGTATTTAGCATAAATGATCCCCGAAAAAGATAGTCTTAAACTTATAAAAAGTGAAGCAGAGAAATATTACAAATCACATTCTCTTGACGACTGTTTTAACATGGGGATTGAACTTTATCAGTCGGATAATTTTCAAATACAAGAAGTGGGTATTTTTCTTTTGGGATATTCTGCACATCACAATACCTCTGCACTATCCTTTTTGAAAAATAGCGTTAGCCAACATGATAGTTGGAAAGTACAAGAAATTTTAGCTATGGCTTTTGATAATCGTTGCAAAATTATTGGGTATGATGTAGCTTTACCTTTAATTGAAGAGTGGTTAAATAGCGATTGTGCTAATGTCCGCAGAGCTGTTTCAGAAGGATTAAGAGTATGGACAAGTCGTCCTTATTTTAAGAATAATCCTCAAACAGCAATACAGTTGTTATCTGCTCATAGAGAAGATACAAGTGAATATGTGCGAAAATCGGTAGGAAATGCTTTGAGAGATATTAGCAAAAAATATCCTGAATTGATTTCGAAAGAATTAAATTCATGGGATTTATCATCTAAAGAAATCAAACAGGTATATAAACTGGCGAGCGGATTTTTAGATTTAACGTAACTGTTCATGGTTCTGAACAGTTACGATTTAACTTAAAAATAAATTCAAGTTTTTAGAGCTGAACAAATCGGAAGTTGCTAATTTGAGGAGGGAAAGTATGCAAAATTTGACACAGCAATGGATTAGGGACGGAATTCAAAACTTTTATAATCATGAACCGCAGCCAAAATGCGTGGTGGAAGTGGTTGAGTACACAGGGGAAAAAGAACTGAGTATAAACTGTACACAGCTTGATGGATATATGTATCCGCAATACGCCAAAGCTAAAGAAAAGAAGCGTGTCTTATCTGAATGGTGTGAATTTTTGACGGAAAACACGGAAGCTTTTACAGCGTTATCCTTTGGAACGAGAATGCCACAAGAACTTTTCAATGCCGTTTGCAAGCAAAAGAACTTAAAAAGTCTGTACATAAAATGGGGCGTATATCCCGACATTTCGGCAATCGCCGAGCTGCAAAAGCTCGAATATCTGCATATAGGATCGGGTGCCGGTGTGCTTAGCATAGCACCCCTTGCACAGTTGAAAAATCTTGTTGTGCTTTCTGTGGAAAATTTTCAGAAAATAATGGATTATCGTCCGCTTACTGCACTTGAAAATCTGGAACTGCTTTCTATCGCAGGAGACGGTTTATCACCAAAATACATCCATGTTGATTCTTTGGATTTCCTTCATGACATGAAGCAGTTACGGTCTTTTTATCTAATGGTAGCGAGAGTTGCAAGCAAGGATTATACACCCATACTTGAGCTTGAAAATATCGAATCTCTTTGGCTTCCAACATGCAAAGAAGTAAAGGCAATTTACAACAGATTGCTGGAACTTCCTAAATTAAAATACGGCTTGCTTTTTGAGCATCCCGAATTTTATCGCTGATGCAAAGCACATTACATAAGTTCCAGCTTATGGAACTAAAAATCGAAATTTTCCGAATAACAATAGGTCGAAGAGATGAAGAGTGAAAAATAAAGTGGATTTTTGGACACACTTATATACGGGGTCGAAAATACATTTGCCACTCACCTCTCCGTGCTCTGTAGTGTATTGCTATTCCTAAGACTATTATAAACAAAGTGGAGAAGAGACACAACAAGCTTTTTCATGTCTTGTTTGTGCCTTGAGCGAAGAGAAAGGAATGATAAAAAATATGAAAACAAAATCTAAGAGAAAAATTCTCATTATTGTATTCTCTATTGTGGTTGTACTAATTATTGCCGGAGATTGGGCATTGTCTGTGATAATATACAACGAGAATTTTAATAAGCGTTTTGAAAGTTATGAGCCGCTTATGCGATATGTTGATGATTTTGATGGATTGCGACGCACGAAATATGAGTTTGTTTCCAATAAGGGACAGAAACTGACAGGATATATGTACACCTCGGAGGAAAATCCGCGTGGCATAATCGTAATGGCTCACGGATTTGGCGGTGGTGGACACAACTCTTATATGAACTGTGCGAATTATTTTGCACATCATGGCTACTGCGTTTTTGCTTATGACGCTACGGGAAATGATGAAAGCGAAGGAGATGGAGTCGGAGGACTTCCGCAAGGAGTAATAGACCTTGACTATGCAATCACATTTGTGGAAGAAAGTGGGAATTTTCCAAATCTGCCAATCGTTTTATTTGGGCATAGCTGGGGTGGCTACAGCGTTTGTAGTGTACTTACATATCATCCTGAAATAAAGGCAGTCATAGCGTGTTCGGGTTTTAATTCTTCACCAGATCTATTTGAATCGGAAGGGAAAAAGCAGGCGGGAGCCGGCATTTATTTGATGCTGCCGTTTGTGAAGCTGCATGAGAGGATAAAATATGGCGGCTATGCCTCAAATACTGCGATGGACGGCTTTGCAAAGAGCGATGCCGCCGTTATGATCTTGCATAGCTTCGACGATGAAGTTGTTCCTGCCAAATATGGCTATGACGTTTATTATGAAAAGTATAAGGACGATTCCCGATTCAGTTTCATTCATTTTGAGGATAAGGGACATAACTATTTGAATGATGAAACCTATACTGATGAGTTTAATGCGGAATTCGACAAGTGGCTTGAAACGCTTGACTACGACTATAATGCCTCCGAAAACAAGGAACAGTTTTCAAAGGATAAAGCCGATTATATGCACAAAAACCTTAACAGGGAGAAATGGTGCAATTCATTGGATTTGGAGTTGTTCGAGGATTTTGTTAATTTTTATAATAAAAATATACATTAATCAAATTTGCGTTTGTTTTATATTAGGAAGGTAGTGGTTAAAGTAGTTGGAAATATTTTTGTGGCAATAGTTGAAGTAATAGGATAATAATAAAAGTAAAGGAGAGAATTATGAATACAAGAATTGGAATTTTAGGATATGGTAATTTGGGACGTGGTGTAGAGTGTGCTGTCCGTCAAAATGATGATATGGAGTTAGTTGCGGTATTTACCCGTAGAGACCCTGCAACGGTTTCTATTCTTACAGAAACGGCTGTAGTTTGTCATGTAGCAGATATAGCAGATTGGAAAGATAAGATTGATGTTTTGATTTTATGTGGCGGAAGTGCTACGGATTTACCAGAGCAGACACCAGAGTATGTGAAATATTTCAATGTAATTGATAGTTTTGATACCCATGCACGTATTCCAGAGCATTTTGCTAATGTAGATGCTGTTGCTAAGGAGACTTCACATGTTGGTATAATTTCTGTTGGCTGGGATCCGGGAATGTTTTCCCTTAACCGTTTATACGCAAATGCTATTTTGCCAGAGGGAAATGATTATACGTTCTGGGGCAAAGGAGTAAGTCAGGGTCATTCTGATGCGATTCGCCGTATTAACGGTGTAAAAAATGCAAAACAGTATACCATACCTGTAGAGAGTGCTTTAGAGGCAGTCCGTTCTGGAAGTAATCCTGAATTTACTACAAGAGAAAAGCATACCAGAGAGTGTTTTGTTGTTTTGGAAGAAGGTGCAGATGCTACAAAAGTGGAAGAGGAAATTAAGACTATGCCAAATTATTTTGCGGATTATGATACTACAGTACACTTTATCAGCGAAGAAGAGTTATTGAAAAATCATAGTGGAATTCCTCATGGTGGTCTTGTGTTGAGAAGCGGTGTAACAGGCTGGGACAAAGAGAACAAACATCTTATTGAGTATAGCTTAAAGCTGGATTCTAATCCTGAGTTTACTTCTAGTGTATTGATTGCTTATGCAAGAGCAGCCCATCGTTTGTCAAAGGAAGGACAAAGCGGATGTAAGACCGTATTTGATATTGCTCCAGCGTATTTGAGTTCTAAGAGTGGGGATGAGTTAAGAGCATCTATGTTATAAGTATACAAACAAGAATTTGTGAGGAAGGTAAATGTATTACGAATTACAACCGCTACGGCTTCAAGCAGGATGGAAAATAGAATACAATAATTTCACAGAATATGATAGAGAGATACATGGAGAAAGTGATTTGTTTGAATTGCACGAGGATCTATTACAGCTCTGCCATGAAAAAGAAAATTTGATTATTGATTTAGGGTGGTATCCCAATTATGATGCAAACGGAAATTATATTTTAATGCTTGTCAAAGATTATAAGTGGGATTGTCCCTTAGAATATGTTTCGTCCAAATCCAAAAAGGAAATTGTTGCTTACATTGAAAAATGGGTGTGTTATGGTTTCTTTGCAAAATATTGCAACAGTTGATTAAATTCCTATTTTATGGTGAAGCAAATGAAGTATTTTATTAGTGAAAAAGAAAGCAAAGAGGTGGAACTTGTTATCTGGGATTTCAAAGGGTGCGTATAGTGATGAGTGCAAGAGCGTATGGAAAGGCTCACAGAACAAATGAAGCAGTCGCAAGGTATTACAGAACTTAAAGTCGGAAAACGCCTTAGAATGGGTGCAGAGAATGAATAACATACGAGCGTGTGCAAAGGAAATTGTAGAAAAGGAAATTATCTTTGCATAAGTAGAAAGGCGGCAGGGAGAAATCTCTGCCGCAAATTTTTTGAAAAAGGTCTTGTTTGTGACGTAACGTAATGATGTATAATATATCATAGGAGGTAGGCAATTATGGCAAAACACAGAGCAATACCGCTTGGGTTTATGACGGTTGGAGAGGTTGCAAAGAAAATAGGAGTTACTGTCCGTACATTGCAATACTATGATAAGGAAGGTTTGTTATCCCCTTCGGCAGAAAGTGAAGGTGGGCGAAGACTTTATACAGATAAAGATTTAGTTATACTTCATCAAATTATATCTTTGAAATCATTGGGTTTTTCTTTGGATGATATAAAGCATCGCTTAATTTCTTTAGAAACACCGACTGATGTGGCAACCGCCCTTACCGAACAGGCAGATAGCATACGAGAGAAAATAGAAGAGCTAACAGCTTCTTTGACAGCAATCGAACAGTTAAAGGAAGAAGTGTTACAAATGCAGACAGTCAATTTTAAGAAGTATGCAGATATTATTGTCAATCTGCAAATGAAAAACGACTCTTACTATCTCATTAAGCGTTTTGATGATGATACGCTTGACCATATCCGTAATCGGTTTGATAAGGAAAGCGGTTTGAATTTTATGGATAGATTTAATCGTTTGAGTAATGAAATTATAGAACTTCAAAAGGCAAGTGTGTCCCCTGAAAGTGAGAAATGCCAACGAATTGTAAAAGAGTATTGGGGTTTGATTACAGAATTTACGAACGGTGATATGAGTATGCTTCCAAAATTGATGGAGGTCGGCAATATTGATACCGCTACAAATGCTTGGGAAGAAAGACAAAAAATTGTAAACGACTATTTAGAACCGGCTTTGCAAGTCTACTTTTCAAGACTTGGAGAAAATCCGTTTGAGGGGGTGGAATGATGAATGGTGCAATACAAGTTCGTGGATTAAAGAAAAGCTATGGCAGCAACATTGTTCTCAATGGACTTGATTTTGAAATTGAAAAGGGAGAAACTTTCGCTCTGCTTGGTGTAAATGGTGCAGGAAAAACGACAGCCCTTGAATGTATTGAGGGTTTGAGAAAATATGATAGCGGTACAATTACGGTAAACGGGAAAATGGGTATTCAGTTGCAATCATCATCTTTACCTGCCCATATCAAACCGATGGAGGCTGTAAGATTATTTTCACAATGGAACAAGGCAAAGATTGATTTCACTATGCTTAACGCTCTTGGCATTAAAGAAATTGAGAAGAAACAGTACATCCAACTATCCACAGGACAAAAAAGGCGATTACATCTTGCCCTTGCACTTATTGGTAATCCAGATATTATTTTTCTTGATGAGCCGACTGCGGGGCTTGATGTTGAGGGTAGGGTTTCACTTCACGAGCAAATTCGTAAACTCAAGTCACAAGGGAAAACGATTGTTTTGGCAAGTCACGATATGGCAGAAGTGGAAAACTTATGTGACCGCATTGTAATTTTGAATAATGGGAATATTGCCTTTTGTGGCACAGCGACAGAACTGACAGATAAGATTGGGGAAAAGTATTTTATCCATATCAAAACGCAACAAGGGAACAGCACTTTTGAAACAGATAATATTGAAGATACTTTGGTTTCCTTACTTAATGATTTGAAGCAAAAAGAAATTCATATATTGGATATTAAAGTTGACCGTGGTACACTTGAACAACATTTTATCGAAATGGCAAGGAGGGAAACAGAATGAACGGTTTTTTATATGGTGTAGCGTTACAGTGGAAATTGGATATACGAAGTAAGTCCCTCTTAGTTACCTGCTATATCATTCCCCTTATTTTCTTTCTTCTTATGGGCGGTATTTTTACTTCCGTTATGCCCGAAATGGGAAGTACACTAATACAATCTATGATTGTAATGAGTGTTTCAATGGGGGCATTTATCGGATTACCGCCGTCGTTGATTGAAACTTACGGAAGCGACATAAAAAAGGTTTATAAAGCAAACGGAGTACCTATCTATTTAGGACTTGTTACAATGTTCCTTTCGGCATTTGTTCATTTGATGATTACCTGTATTATGATAGTGCTACTTGCCCCTATTCTATTTGAAGCAACTTTGCCGACGCAACTTCCGTTTTTCTTTCTTGCACTTGCTATATACATTATTGTTTCGTTAAGCATTGGAAGTGTTTTAGGGTTGACGGTAAAAAATCAAGCGAAACTGACGATGATAGCACAATTAGTGTTTTTGCCCTCAATTATGCTTTCGGGGATTATGTTCCCTATCGACTTGCTACCCGATTTTCTTGAAGCCATAGGGCGTATTTTCCCTGCCTCTTGGGGATACCGATTGATGTTGGATAATGGATTTTGCTTTGAAAATCTATGGTATCTAATCTTTATCTTTTTTGCAGCGGTAATTGTATGTGGAATAGTTTTGAAAAAACAAAAAGCAAAATAGTTTGGAGGGAAAAGTTTTGAGCAAAACACAATGGATACTTTGCCCTGTCTGTGGCAATAAAACCCGAACAATGATACGGGAAAATACCGAACTAAAAAATTTCCCTCTGTATTGTCCGAAGTGCAAGAAAGAAACAATCATCGATGTTCAGGATATGAAAATTACACTTGCAGGCAGTAAATGATTATGTATGCCGCCACTATGGATAACACCATAATGGCGGTTTTTCAATGCCTAACGGCTATCTCTGTCAAAGGATTTATTACGCTGTTTTTGCGGCGGTTTCTGCTTGTTGCGTTCCTGTATCTCACGCAGATGTTTTAACACGCTCTGCTTTTCAGGCGGTCTGCACTGTTCTTTAGCGGCGGTTGTCGGTTTCCTGCTGATTTGGTATTCCCACTCGGCAAGGTCACGGTTATACTGTTCCACAACGCTTTCCATTTCTCGGAAAGTACGCATAAATATCTGCACATCGGGATAACCGTCCTCTTTTAGAATATCAGTAGTGAGAATAGTACTAGTCATCAAATCATCCATAGGATTTAATTTCTTGGCTTCTTTCTGTATCTTAGCTTTATTACTCATATTAAATCCTTTCATTGTATTTTGAGCAAACTACTATTATTAACAATATGTTATATTTTGACTATTAAACAATTGAAAAATCGCGAATTTTGTAGGAATATGATATTATTATATTTCCAACTATCCTATATATTTTCTGATATTTGTAAGTTGTCATTAAGTGTTGTGGGCATATTTAAGTGGTTGCGGATTGTATGAAGATAAGATATAATAGTTATTAGTGTCTATCTCTTGTTAGGTGCTATATTTAAATTATGCAAAACAAATGATAAATTAAAAAATACTATTATATGTGTTTTGGATTTATTATTTTGGTTGCCATAACTACAAATTTGGGGTTATAGAATGGATCAAATTATAGTCTATAAAATAGAGTAGACAGGAAATTTATTACATAGTACAATAAGGTGCGGAATGATTATTTTATTTAGGAGGAAAACAAATGGGTATTATTGCAATTTATCAGCAGACAACAGATGAAGAATTAGAAAAACTCAAAAACTATGAAGAAATTGGGAGTGGTTGGAGGAATGTGGAGGAGTTACAAGAAAATAGAAATTTAGATTCATGTGATATAGATAAAATGTGGGATGCACTACATTTTCTACTGTTAGGTAAATCAGCTGGTGAGCCAGTTGAAAATAATTTGATTAATGAAGCGATTGTAGGGCAGTTTGTGATTTCGGAAGATGCATTTGGTATACGAGCAGATAGAGTTAAGGCGATTGCAGAAGCTTTACAGGAACTTAATTTTGAAGAATATATTGAGAAATTCAATATGAGTGATTTTGCTAAAAATAATATTTATCCTGATATTTGGGAATACGAAGATGAAGAAGATGAGATTATAGAGGAATTGCGTGATTGCTTTGAACGTATGAAAAAGTTTTATCTGAGAATGTCAGAAAAGGGATGTGCAGTTTTAGTGTTAGTTTGTTGATATCTTACAAAAGGGGTCTGGAGTTATGTAACAGAGAAAAATATTACAGTTTGATTCAAAGATGATGAGATTTTTGTGGTGAGCCTAATTGATACAAGGATATGTATTAATTAATTATAAGTATTATCCGATACATATACTAGGAGAGAATTGCATTAGAGATTATTATGCAAATTGAATAAATAATTTGTAACAGTTCAGCCGGGTAAAAGTATATGTGCAAATTGCACGAGTGAGCTTGCTCATAGAGGGCAATTTGTGCATATACTTTTATGTGCTTAACGTCATTCATGAATAAAGTGTCCAGCCAAAAAGAATATTCTTAGCCGATTTGTATATTCTGGCACTTTATGAATGAACCTGGCTGAACTCGTACAATAATTTAGCTAAGGATAGCGTTATGTTTTCATGGATGAGTAATGCAAATGAAAACATAATGCTATTTTTACTTTATAGGAAAGTTCGTCCTATAAAGTAAAAACGCTCCGCTTAGGATGTGCACAGATGCGTAAGGAATATTGTTGCAAAAAACATGCAACACGCATCTGTCACGCAAAGTGTGCAATCTCCTCATGAATGAGGGGTTAGGGGAGTTGATGTGGGCTTGCCCACTTTGTTCTATAAAAAATATATATCACTTGGACCTTTTAGGAAAGTGGTGCAGTCCTGATTGCCAGAAGGACTGCGGAAAGGAGAAAGTATGCAGATAAGCAACTATGTAAGTTCCGCCTATTTACCATCCTATCAAAGAAAAGAAAATACAAAGTACAGTGCGGAATGTAGCCTATATGAGGGCACGAAACCAGGTAAATCATTTCAGATGGGTGTCTTGAATACCAATGTACCAGAGGACAGCACAAGTGCAGTTTCCATAGCAGAATGTAAGGATGAAGAAGTTTTAGGAAATGCCATGATGGATGCTGGTATTTATAACCAGTATGAAGACTGTAAGAAGCTGAGTGACCATTTTGAAACCGTTTCTACAGAGATGGGAGAACAGGCAGAAAACTATCAGAAATTTCTGGAACAAAAAATCAATGAAATATTTATAAAAATCCAGAATGGGGATACAGAAGCTACATACCAGATAGGTGCACAGTCATTTACAGAAAAAGAGTGGGATGAGTTCCTTGAGAAGTTTGATTCCATAGAGGAAGCTATTAAGGAACTGATGAGGGAAGAACAGCAAAGAAGAGAGATAGAGAAGGTGCAGAAAGAACAAGTTGTTATTGAGAATGCAAGCAGCCTCCTTACTATAGAATCCACTTTCTGTTCTTATCCAACGAATAATCCCAAAGAGCATATTCTCTATGTTACCTGGTATACCAAGGAAGATATCTTTTGTCGGAAAGCTGGACAATTAGAAGGATATGAGTGGTCTATTACCTTTGATAATAAGGAACAGTATGATAAAGTTATGGAATTTATTGGTCAGTTTCCTTCGGACTGGAATCTGAGGTTTGCGGCTCATGAAAATTTTTGGACAGATTTTTTGAATGATGAGATTGATATGGATGGATTCATGGAATTTGTGGAAGGAACAAATAAAGGGGTTCCTGACTATTCCATTACTGTGGGAGATTCTATGTATATAGATAAGGAAAAGATTCAGTGGGCACAATATATGAATCCATTGGGCACAAAATTTTATACGGCTGAAGAAATGTATCAAATGCAGATGGAACTTATGGCAGCAAATAAGGCAAAATTACATAAGATAACCGATTGGGATGCTTATGAAGATAGTTATAAGAAAGTACATCCCAAATACAATGGAGAAAAAATATGTTGCGAGTATCCAGGTGGACCACTATATACAGTAAGTGAAATTGCACAAATAATGTGGAAAAATCTTCTTAAAGAGCAGAATCTTACAGAAGAAGAATACTTTGCACAGCAGGCAAAGTGGAGAGCAAAGATGGGTTATCCAGGGTAGTGATATAGTATGAAAAGGTAGAAAAATATGAAGTTACTGTTCACTCACAAGCTTGACACTTGCTGTCAAGCTATGTGCCAAGAACATAGAACAGCCAAGAATCCAGCCTTTCGCCGAAGGCGAATTATAAATAGGCTGGATTCCGTTACTGTTAGCACCGTAGGTGTGAACAGTAACAATATGAATATTAGAGGATTCCATGGTCGGCTAGAACGGTTGAAAATTTCATATTTTTGATATATACTTAAACATATCAAAGTGATAAAATTGGAATTATAAGGAAACAATTATGTTAAAACTTGGAAAGAATGTATTTGAAGAAAATCTGAAGTGTTTGATGAATAAAAAATTTAATTGTATATCACGTGCTAGTGATATGTTGTGCCTTTTTATTGGTGATGATTATACTTTTGTAAGTAGAGGCAGAGAAATCAATGTAGCAGACTTTTCTCTGCATGTTCAAACCCAATGGCGTTTTACAAAAGATGATGCAATTATTTTAGGGTCACATGATATTTATGAGCCATATAGTCATTCTGTTCCGGATAATTGGGAATATGACATTTTTGATCGAAAAGATGAGGAAAGTAGTATTTTTGATGTCACATCCAAGACACTGAATGTAAAAATGTTAAATGCTATTGTTTTAGATGTTGCAGTATCAACTTTTGGAGATATCCGCATTGCATTTTCTAATGGAGTGCTTTTTGAGACCTTTACTTTTGCATCAAGAAAAGCTGAAGTATGGCGTTTAATAGATTATAAAACACATACTCACACAGTATTTCATGATATGGAAGAATAAGGTATTTCCGGTCTATTGGAGAGATAGACAACACAATAACCCAGATGCAGGAAATGTCCTATTTGCTATTAGCATTTCATATTGACAATTTTAATTGATTTGTAGTTTAGAGGTAACTGTTCAGAACATACTCGAGGATTTGCTTGACAAATCCGAGTTTTACAA
>CAMWUK010000014.1 GCA_947177415.1 uncultured Clostridiaceae bacterium | reverse complement strand
ATTTACTTTTTCTTACGAAACACGCAGTAAATGCGTGTTTCTACCTAAATAGTTAATTTTTCTTTTATTTTTTCCAAGCAGAAAGAAAGTACCTCTTCCTGATTTGGAAACAAAGACTTATCTACCCAGATAACATCTTTTTCTCTGCGAAACCATGTAAGCTGTCTTTTCGCAAAATGTCTGGTGTCACGTTTCAAAATATAAACAGCCTCTTCTAAAGAAATCTCTCCATCAAGATATGCATAGATTTCTTTGTATCCCAGTCCCTGCATAGAAACCAAATCTCTGGAATATCCCTTATTTTTTAAGGCAGCCACCTCATCCAAAAGCCCCTGCTCCATCATCAAATCTACACGCTTATCAATCCGGTTATATAGCACACTCCGGTCATTGGTAAGAACAAAATAAGCAAAGTTATAAGGAGATTCTTTCTCCTTTTCTTCTTCATTATGCTTAGAAATCTTTTTTCCTGTCAAATAATAAAATTCTAAAGCACGGATAACCCGCTTTATGTTATTCTCATGAATGGAATCTGCACTCTCTGGATCAATTTCTCTTAACCGGTCATGAAGTGCTTTTGCTCCATGTTCCTTGGCAAAATTCTGCAATTCTTCCCGATATGTCTCATCTTCTTCATTTTCATCAAAAGAAACATCCTTTAATACTGCCTGGATATAAAATCCGGTACCACCTACAATAATCGGAATTTTCCCCTTTTCATAGATTTGTTCCATATAGCTTTTGGCATATTCTTTAAACTTCACTACATGAAAATCCTCATCTGGTGAAATTTCATCCACTAAATAATGGGGGATTCCCTGCATTTCCCAAGGCATAATCTTTGCTGTTCCGATGTTCATTTCCTTATATACCTGCATGGAATCTGCAGATATAATCTCACCACCAATTGCTTTTGCAAGATTAATGGATAATTCCGTCTTCCCCACTGCTGTAGGTCCTGTCAAAATAACAAGGGGTTTTTTCATAGTTACTCTCTCCTTTTCTCTATCCAATAATCCGCTTAAATTTCTTTTCTAACTCATATTTGCTCATAGAAACAATCACTGGTCTTCCATGAGGACAATGATAAGGATTCTCCAGTTCCATAAGTTCATCAATTAATGCCTCTGCTTCCACATAAGAAAGTTTCGTATTACCTTTCACTGCTGCCTTGCAGGACATAGATGCTACTTTCTCCAAAACGACCTCCGAGGATTTTAAATGTACCTCTTCCAATAAAGAACCTATCAATTCCATCAGAAAATCCATAGATGCAATTCCAAATAAGTTGCCCGGAACCGCCCGCACAGAATATTCCCTTCCGCCAAAAGATTCTATCTCAAAACCAATCTTGGTTAACTCTGGCAAATATCGTTCTAGAGCTTCCTGTTCTTTCATATTAAGGGTTAAAATAATCGGAGGACTCAGCATTTGCGAAGTAAATTGTTTCTCCTCAATATTTTTCATGGTTTGTTCAAATAATACTTTCTCATGAGCCGCATGCTGGTCAATCATAAACAATTTGTCCTGATATTCCACCATCCAGTAAGTACCAAAAACCTGTCCAATAATACGGTGCTGCTTTTTGGCTTCTTTATCCAGAAGTTTTTCTGAAAATACAGATACCTGCTGGATGTTCTCTTTTTTGATAATAGGTTCTGCTATATTTTCCACTACAGTTACCGGTGTTGGTTCTGGCACAGCAGAATTTGGAGACATATAGGAATTTTGTTCTCTCAGAACATCTGCTGCCACTTCTCTTTGTTTTTCTTTTTGTTCTGCTTCTTTCTTTTCTTTTTCAATCCGTTTTTCCTCAAAAGGTTCTGGTGCAGAGATTTTTTTCTCTTCCCTTTTTTCCTTTTTCTCTTCTTCCTTTACTAAGGTTACCTCAGGAATCATCTCTTTTCCTGCCAGTGCTTCGGATACTGCATCTAAAATGTATTGGTAAATTTCCTGATTGTCCGCAAAACGAATCTCCATCTTTGTAGGATGTACATTTACATCCAGAAGATTACTGTCCAGTTCAAAATATAATGCTGTCATAGGATAGCGATGCTGCATGGTATAAGGCTTATATGCTTCTTCAATCGCTTTCCCAATAATTTTACTTTTAATATATCTGCCGTTCATAAAATAATTCATGTAATTCCGGTTTCCTCTGGAAACGATAGGCTTCGCAATAAACCCCCGGATAACAAGATTCCCTTTTTGGGTATTAATCTCTAATAACTCTCTGGCAATATCCCTTCCATAAATGTGATAAATAATGTCTTTTAAATTGCCGTTTCCAGAAGTATGTAAACGGAGCTGGTTGTTATTTAAAAACTTAAAAGAAATATTTGGATGGGAAATAGCAAGCCGCTCTACCAAATCCCCAATATAACCTGCCTCTGTTTGGGCAGATTTTAAGAATTTTTTTCTGGCAGGGGTATTGTAAAATAAGTTTCTTACCACAAAGGTCGTCCCCTCTGGACAACCAATTTCCTCCATAGATTTCTCTTTACTTCCCTCAATTACATAACAATTCCCCATAAGGGAATCTCTGGTCTTTGTAATTAGCTCTACTTGGGAAACTGCACTGATACTGGCAAGAGCCTCCCCCCGGAAACCAAGACTGGAAACTGTAAGAAGGTCTTCTACCGAACGGATTTTACTGGTAGCATGACGCTTAAAAGCAGCAGGGATATCCTCAGCAGGTATCCCCCCGCCATTATCCGTAATCCTTATAAAATCAATGCCACCACCTTTTATTTCCACCGTGATTGCATTTGCTCCGGCATCCATAGCATTCTCTACCAATTCCTTCACAACAGCAGAAGGTCTTTCTACTACTTCACCTGCTGCAATTTTATCAATGGTACTCTGGTCTAATAAAACAATTTTCCCCACGGCTTTTTCCTCCTACCTACCATTTTTCCTTAATTTTCTTTTGTATTTGGTAAAGTTTGTTCATGGCATCCATTGGAGTAAGTGCATTTAAATCCATATCCCGTATTTCAAGGAGAAGTTCATTGCCGGAAGGCATATCACCAAATCCATCAAACATGGACATTTGTGCAGTACCATTTTCCTCTTCTGCCACAACTGGCTTTGCCTTTTTCCCTACGGCAATGTTTTTTGTTTTCTCAACAATATCGTTATCTGTTAATTCATTCACAATCTCTCTGGCACGTTTCAATACACTATCCGGCACACCAGCCAGTCTTGCCACCTGAATACCATAACTTTGGTCTGCTCCGCCTTTTATAATCTTTCGGAGAAATACAATATCTTCTCCCTGCTCCTTAACAGCAATGCAATAATTGTCTACACAATCCAGTTTCCCTTCCAGCTCGGTCAATTCATGGTAATGGGTAGCAAATAGCGTTTTTGCACCAATTAGTTTTGGATTAGCAATATGCTCTACCACTGCCCATGCAATACTAAGACCGTCAAAGGTACTGGTTCCCCGTCCGATTTCATCCAGAATCAGCAAACTATGACGGGTAGCGTTGCGAAGAATATTGGCTACCTCTGTCATTTCCACCATAAAGGTACTTTGCCCGGATGCCAAATCATCCGAAGCACCAACTCTGGTAAAAATCCTGTCTACCACACCAATATTTGCAGAAGCTGCCGGAACAAAACAACCAATCTGAGCCATAAGTACAATTAAAGCAGTCTGCCTCATATAAGTAGACTTTCCTGCCATATTTGGTCCTGTAATAATTCCAATATGATGCTTCTTCTCATCCAAATAGGTATCATTTGCCACAAACATATCATTTGGAATCATTTTTTCCACAACAGGGTGTCTACCCTCTTTGATGTCCAGCACTCCCTTGGTATTGATAGCCGGGCGGACATATTGGTTATGTTCCGCTACTAAAGCAAGAGAGGCATATACATCAATTCCTGCAATGGCTTTTGCTGTTTCTTTTATTCTTACCACTTGGGATGCAATTTTCTCACGTATTTCCACAAAAAGATCATATTCCAAGGCAAACAATTTATCTTCCGCACCAAGAATCACATCCTCCAATTCCTTTAATTCTGGTGTAGTATAACGTTCTGCATTGGTAAGAGTCTGCTTTCTTGTCCATGATTCGGGTACTAAATCCTGATAAGATTTTGTTACTTCTAAATAGTAACCATAGACTTTGTTAAATTTTACACGAAGATTTTTAATTCCTGTAACTTCCTTTTCCCGCTCCTCCAGTTGGGCAAGCCATGTTTTACCTTCTGTTTTTGCCTTTCTAAGTTTGTCCACTTCTTCATGGTAGCCTTCTCTTATAATTCCCCCTTCTTTTACAGAAATTGGAGGCTCTTCTCCGATACCTCTGCGGATCAAATCGGCAATATCTTCCAAAGTATCCATACTCTCATACAATCTGGTTAATTCCATACACTGGGCATCTGCAAGCAGTGTTTTAATAGGAGGTATCATTTCAATGGAAGATAAAAAGGCAGTCAGATCTCTTGGATTTGCTGATCGGTAAGACACCTTACCTATCAGCCTTTCCAAATCATAAATTGGATTGAGATATTCCCGTAATTCTTCTCTGGTAATAACATGCTGGTTCAGTTCTTCTATAGCATCTAATCTTGCCTCTATATCCTCTTTCCTGATTAAAGGCTGTTCAATAAAACTTCTTAATAATCTTGCTCCCATAGCTGTTTTGGTCTTGTCAAGAACCCAAAGGAGAGAACCTCTTTTCTGCTTTTCACGCAACGTCTCCACAAGCTCTAAATTCCTTCTGGTTGCTGAATCCAGAATCATATAGGCATTAGAGGCATAAGGCGTAATGCCTGTAATATGGGAAAGGGCATTTTTCTGTGTTTCCAGAAGATATTGCATCACACCGCCTGCGGCAATAGTACCCACTGGATAGTCCTTAATGCCAAGCCCTTCCAAGGCTTTTACATGAAAATGTTCCATCAGGCACCGTTCCCCTAATTCTCCATCAAAGTACCAATTATCCAGCGTAGAGACTGCAATCTGCAAACGTTCTGACACTTCAGACAAATCCACTCCTGACATAGCCAGTGCTTCATTACATATAATCTCAGTAGGTGCAAATTTATGTAATTCGTCCATAAGCTTTTTGCCATTATCCACCTCTGTTAAATAGAAATCCCCTGTGGTAACATCTACCGTAGCAATACCAAAAGCAGATATCCCATAAAAAATTCCCATAAGATAATTATTCTTAGTCTCATCCAAGGATTGGGTATTTAAGTTTGTACCAGGCGTAACAATCCTCACTACTTCACGTTTTACCAGTCCTTTTGCTGCTTTTGGGTCTTCCACCTGCTCGCAGATTGCCACTTTATAACCTTTATTTACCAGTCTTGTCAAATAACCTTCTGAGGAGTGGAAAGGAATCCCACACATAGGTGCTCTCTCCTCCAGTCCACAGCTTTTTCCTGTTAAAGTAATCTCTAATTCTTTGGATGCAGTAATAGCATCCTCAAAAAACATCTCATAAAAATCGCCCAAACGGTAAAACAAAATACAATCCTTGTACTCCTCTTTCGTTTCCATATATTGCTTCATCATAGGGGTTAATTTCTCTGTCATAGTCTCCTCCTTATGTAAACTCTGCACAAAATTGCCTACACTTGTTCCCAAATACCTTTTTCCAGAAATGTATTTGCTAAGCTTTCTGCTTTTTCAATCATATCTTTCTGATATCCCATCATACCAAGAAGTTTAATGGCATTCCTTGAAATTGCCTTACCACTTCGGAGCATATAGTCAAAAATCACATTTCCCTCTTCTACCTGTTCCTGAAAATGATAATTATCATAATGTTTTTGTAATATATGAGTTAATTCTAAATCATGAGTTGCTGCAAAACAAATGGTATTGGTATCTGCAAAACTTTTAAGAATCTGGGAAGATGCCGCAATACGCTCCAAAGTATTTGTACCACGAAGTACCTCATCCACAAAGCAGAGGGTTGGAAGTTCTTCCTCTATCTGATCCAAAATTCTCTTTAAGGACTTAATCTCTACAATATAATAACTTTCATTCCCTTGGAGGTCATCACGTAATGCCATAGAGGAAAGTATTTTGAAATATGAGGCTTCGTAAGTTTTTGCAACAGCGGTATGCACAGTCTGTGCCAAAATCCCGTTAATGGCAGCAGTTTTTATAAAAGTAGACTTGCCGGATGCATTAGAACCGGTAATTAAAACCGGTCTGTCTGCTTTTATGGAATTGGCTACAGGCTCTGCTATCATTGGATGATACCCTTGTTCCATATAAAACTTTGGTTTCTTTGTTGAAATAAGTTTTGGAATACAATACCCTTCCTCACCAAGCCATGTACGAAAAGAGGCTACTGCAATCATAGCATCTAAAAATCCTAAAATTTCATACATTTCATTCAATTTTTCTTGATAGTTCTTTACTTTTTTTGCCATAGAATCGAACTTAATCAAATCAAAATGAAATAACATACGCACATAATCCAGTAATACATCCCACATAGAGCCAGCATCCCCTTTACAAAATACAATAAAAGAGCCTCGCTCAAAACCTGCAAAATCACGGGAAATCTCTCTTAAACGTTTTAGATATGGCTCTGCCTTATCCATAGAATTCTTCTCTATTGTCTTTGCCCCTTCCAACATACGGATAATATACATAAATACATTATAATATTTTTCAATCTGGGATTTCCGCTGGAAATAATAAATAATATTGTTCACTACAGTACAAATAAATAAAACCACTCCATACACAGCTGGTACAATCTGAAAAACGGATAATCCCATAAGCAGTACGGACACTACCAGCATAGATGACATAAAAATACTGGCAATGGGACTATGGCTTGGAATCTCTTTTATCTTATTCAAATATTGATATAATGAAATATTCTTTAATTTCCCCATAAGATGAAATTCTAATTGTAGTTTTTGCCTATCCTCAGCATTCTCCTGAAAAAAAGAAATCAATTCTTCTCTTTCCTTTAATTTTTCTGGTGAAACCTCCAAACGCCGCAGAAGGGCATAAAGATAATCCTCTCCCATAGAGCTTCCTGTCTGGTTCATCATCATGAAAATGGTATCCATATCCACATCATTCCATGTAATATCATCCACATCATGCTTCCCTGGATTTGCTTTATAGTATTCTGCAATGGCAGCAAATTTCTCCTGGGTGTAACTGGCCGTTGGAAGAGTTCCCCACTCCTTTCCAATTTTTCTTCTCATTTTGGCAAACAACTGTCTCTCATCATACTTTGATTTAATCATAAAAATAATGGCAATAGCCACAATGCCACCTAAAATATATCCTTCCATAATCAGCTCCAAAGTTTATCAAACACAAACTTTATTCCTTTCTTCTATTATCAAAAATTCTCTCATCATCCCTGTTCCTATATGTGAAACAAAAGAGTCCTCTTGAGATTATACCTCAAAAGAACTCTTTTTTAAACTACTTATGTTAAAAATTTCTTCTTTTTATAACATTTTTAGTCGTTTATCACACGTCCAACCTTAATTGGAGTACGATAAAATGCATTAGATATCTTAATACCTGTTCTTTCATTGCTGGCATGAATCACTTGGCCACCACCAATATACATGGCTACATGACTGACAGATCCGCCATATCCATAAAAGAATAAATCTCCAGGCTTTGCTTCACTGGCACTAATTGTTCTGGTTGCAGAAGCTTGTGCCGAAGAAGTTCTTGGAAGTCCATATCCAAAATGCCCGTAGATTCCCATGGTGAATCCAGAACAGTCTGTTCCATTTGTAAGACTTGTTCCTCCATATACATAACGGTTACCAAGAAACTGTTTTGCATAAGACACCATAGAAAGCCGAATGGAACTTTGTCCGGAAGAATCAGAACTACCACTTCCGCCTGTTCCCTTTGTCTCTGTGGAAACAGCTTTTTTTAATTCATAAGAAAATGTAACAAATTCCTTTGATACAAATGCTTTCTCATCATCAATGGATACGCAGATCCAGTCAGCTAATTCTTCTTTCATAGCATCTTGATCTACATCCTTGATATATGCCTTTGTCTTTTTTTTGTTAAAATGTTTTGAAATAAAATTGCTCACATACTTTTCGCTTATATTTTCTCTTACTACTTCTAGTTCCTCACCATCTGATACTAAAGTATACTTCGCAGATTGTGTACTTGGCAAAAAACGTGCATTCAGTGTCTCTGTCTTAACAGTTGCTATTCTCTTACCAACCTTGCGTGCAAGTTCCTCTGCTTCCTCATCCATGATAAGATATTTTGCTAAAACAAAGCCTTGAACATCACCAGATTTAATCTTAGCCCATCCACTCTTTGTAATCTTCTCAACATTACATGCAGCATTCTTACCCATCTTTGCAATTATCTTTGCATCTGTACCTGGCTTTTTGCGAACGTTCAAAGATTCCTCTACATTAGCAATTCCCAAACGGTCATACTTGATATTCAGTTCGATATCTTCAGCGGCCACTGTATTCACAGCAGCTGAAGCTGCATCTTTACCCGCTTCTACTACGTTTTTGTTATCTGTTGTCTCTTTCTCCTGCTTATCCTTTGCAAATTCCTCAAGAGCTACAGATACTCCTGCTACAGAATTATTGTCAGTTAAAATTGTCTGCTTTGCCATAACCGGCAAGGTACCCGTCTGAAACATTAAACTTCCTGCCAGACTAATTGCAGATACCTTAACTATGTAACTTTTCATATGTTACCTCCTTAAAGTTGGCATATGTGTTATCTTCTGCAATTTTTTTCAAAACATGGTATATTATATCAATTTTCTAGAATCTTGTCAACTAAATAATAATACAAACCAGACCACCATTGCTGTCATTTACCACTTTTTGGATAGTATCCTGCAGCTTTATCTGGCTTTCATCTGTTAATTTTCCAACCTTATTCTGAATTCCTTCCTCCACTAATTGTCCTATGGATTTGCCAAAAATATTGGTAGACCATATTCCAGAAGGATTATCACTGGCATTCTCCTTGATATAAGAAATTAAATCCTTTGCCTGCTCTTCACTTCCAACAATTGGTGCAATTTCCGTTTCAATATTCGCTTTAATCATGTGAATGGATGGTGCTACCGCCTTAATTTTTACTCCATATTTATTTCCATGACGGATGATTTCCGGTTCATCTACAGAAATTTCTCCAATTGTTGGTGTTACTACACCATATCCCTTCTGACGGACTTCAGAACCTGCCACCGATAATTTATCATATTCTTCCCTTTTATCGGCAAGATCCCGGAGGGTTTCCATAAGCTGGTATTCACTATGAATTTCTACTCCAATCATTTCACTTAGAATCTGGTAATAATAAGACTCCTCCATATCTATCTGAATACGGACAATTCCCTTCTCCATATCTATCTGATCTAATTTCAGCTTACGGATATACATATTTTCTACTTGCAGATTATCCGGAATGGCATCCCGCATTAACTCCATCTTGGAAAATACTTCACGGACAGATCCTAAAAGCTCCTTTTTTAATGGATGTTCTCCAGAAAGCATTTCCACCCATTTTGGCGTAAAGAAATGAATCTGGCTAATCGGAAATACAGATAAAATCCTTTCCATAATCTGTGTAATATCCTCTTTACGAAGCTGCTCACAATTTACCGGCATAACTAGTACCTGATACTGTTCCTCCATACGTTTTGCCAGCCGGGTAGTTTCCTCACTATAAGGATGTACGCTGTTTAAGAGCACAACAAATGGTTTTCCAATTGCTTTTAATTCCGATATAGTCTTTTCCTCTGGTGCCTCATAGGCATTTCTTGGCAATTCTCCAAAACTTCCATCTGTTGTTACCACAAAACCGATGGTTGCGTGCTCATTAATTACCTTTTGTGTGCCAATCTTAGCTGCTTCGCTAAAAGGAATTTCACGATCATACCATGGTGTCTTCACCATACGTTCCACATCATTTTCCATGTGGCCGCTTGCTCCTTCTACCATATAACCTACACAATCAATTAGGCGGATTTTTACCTTGGTCTCTCCGGAAATAGCAATCTCTGCTGCTTCTTTAGGAATAAATTTCGGCTCTGTTGTCATAATTGTTTTACCAGTGGCGGATTGGGGCAGCTCGTCAATGGCTCTCTCCCTGCTATGTACATCTTCAATGCCCGGAATCACCAGCAAATCCATGAAACGTTTAATTAACGTTGACTTTCCTGTTCGTACCGGGCCTACCACCCCTATATAAATTTCCCCCTTTGTTCTTGCTTGTATATCTTTGTAAATTTGAAACTGTTCTTGCATAACTGCCTCCTTATAGTCAATTTACCATTACTATTTTGCCACGTGCCCCGTAATTGACTGATATCTATAATGGTTACTAATGTATTTTATGAAAATAGCAAAAAAAATATACCAGATTTGAAAATCCGGTATATTTTTCTCCTTTATTCCTTTATTTTTTATACTCTTCCGCCAATTTTGCATGCACAACAAAACGCTTGTCATCGGAAGATGTACAAGTAGACAAAGTAATTGTACGGTTCTCTGTAGACACTTTCACTCCAGTATCCAAATAAGAACTCTGCTTTGCCAAATCAATAAATTCCTTATATTCTCCATCATCCTTATAAAACACATCATACACCCGCCCCTTAGCATCTGCTACATGGTAAGAAAACACCTTATAAGTATAAATCACCTTTGGGGTAAGTATAAAGAAATATTTATTTTTTTGGTAGAATTTTTCATCGCAAAACTGCTTTAATGTTCCAAACATAGATCCATTTTTCATATTGTGTCCATAAATAATAGTATGTTTGTCTAATAAATTATTGTTATTCCGATAGTCTATAAAAATACTTCCAAAATTATTAGGGGTCTTATCGTATGCCTGATGCAAATAGGTATCATTATCTTCTCCTTGCAAAAGGGGATAACTGATAGAGCCATAAGGCAGATAAAGCCATCCAAAAATATCCGGGTTCGTTTTTTTCAATACATCAAAATCTACAGAAATATCCAAAGCGGTCTGCCGGTCTTTTGTTTCCTCGCTGTCGTCTGGTGTTACTGTTACTGCTTCTGCTTCTGTTGGTGTTTTTGTCATGACTACTTGCTGCTTAATATCCTCATAAAGTTTTTCTCCTTTTTTATAATTCATTTGAATTGATATAAGTTTATAAGCAGAAAATAAGCAAATTGCAACACAACTGATTAGTATAATAATACGAATTTTTCTTTTCATGATATATATTCCCTTCCTTTTTTACTCAATACCACATGAATGTGTTATTTTAAATAATCCTCAATTATTACATTCTCCAATCAACACTTCCTTTCCTCTAAAAGCAAACCCATACTTCCGGATTTTCTCTTTGGCAATACCTTTTCCCACAAGAACTTGTTCATATTTTTTCTCTTCAATCTGTCCAAGGGCAGATTCTACGGTATCGGAAAGCTCCTTTTCCCTGTTTGGATTAAATATTTTAAATTCCATAATAAATGCAACATCCTCTTTTTGCATCGGTTCCAGCATAATATCATAACGTCCAAAACCACTTTCCCGGTTAGAGGTAAGTACATATCTGTCCCTTAAATCCACCAAAAGACCAAGTACAAATCCATGGTAAAAACGTTCCGGGCGGCTTCTCTTAGAAGGCCGTTCTCCTGTATCAAAATAACTGAAAACATTGAAAGAAATCTCATTCATATAATAATTCATGGCTTCCAAATCCCCAGCAAACATCATTTTAATAAACTCATTGTAGTCTGAGGTATAATCAGAAAACCAGTCTTTAATCATATTTCGAAACATAAATAATACTTCATGGTTTGTTAAAACCATTTCATAAAAGAATCCTGTCCTTGTATTGTCTAAGGCATAATTTTTCACTTTTAAATAGCCGCTGGCAAGAAGAAGACTCCAGATTGCAGATTCCTTTTGCCCAAGCTGGTTGAAAACAATCTGTTCATCAATCTCCGTTTTTAGAGATTTTCCCTCTATTAAATCCTCCATAGATTTTTTGATATCCGGACTTCCTTCTTTTATGAGTTTCCCTACTAAATTATTGGAACTGGTATTTGCCCAGTATGGCTTAAACTGTTTTTTATCCAGATAATTAATAATGGACCAAGGATTATAAATATCAGAAATATTACCGAAAGTAAAACCATCATACCAATATTTCACATCTTCTTTTTTATCTGATAAATCAAACTGTTCAAGTGTATCAAAAACCTCTTTTTCTGTAAACCCAAAGCAATCTGCATATTTTTCAGAAGTCGTAGTAACCACTTCCAGATTATTCAAATCTGAAAAGACAGACTCCTTACTCACTTTTGTAATCCCTGTCATAATGGCACGTTCCAGATATGGATTGCTCTTAAAGGTTGCATTAAACAGACTTCTGGTAAATGCTGCCAGCTCTTCCCAATATCCATAGACATAAGCTTCCTGCATAGGTGTGTCATATTCATCTAACAAAATGATAACTTTCTTTCCATAATAACGGCATAAATAATCAGACAACTGGTATAATGCTGATGTAGCATCACTGTCACGCATATCGGTTGATATTCTGTCAAAGTATTCTTTGTCTTTTTCTGTTAAAACCTCACTGTCTCGTAAAAAGAAATATTTAATATACAAATTTGTTATTATCTCGCATATTTTCTCTCTGGTTGTAGTATAATTTTGCTCTTTTACTCTGGCAAAGGACAGGCTAATCACTGGATAAGTCCCCTGCAACTTCCGGTATTCTGGATGTTCCCAGATAGAAAGCCCCTCAAACAAATCCTTGCGGCTGGCATAACGGTTAGAAAAGAATTGCTCCAACATGCTGATAGTTAGCGTTTTTCCAAAACGTCTAGGACGTGCAATTAAGGTGACAGTATCTTCGCCCTCCCACCATTCTTTTATAAAATTTGTCTTGTCAACATAAAAACAATTTTTCTCCCGTATACTTTCGAAGTCCTGATTTCCTATTGATACTGTATTTGCCATACTTCACCTCCCTTTTCCATTTACTCTTTCCTAATCTATGCCATATGGTGTTACTCAATCCGTACATCCTCAGCCTATTATAATCTATTTCTTAGCTATATTATACTTGTTTTTCGCCTGCATTTCAACATTGCAAACCGTGTTTTCCTCATTTTTAATATTTGTATATTAGCAATACATAAATAATAAATATATATAAAACAAATATAAAAACAGACAAGCTTTGCAAAGAAAAACTTGTCTGTTTTCATTACCCTTGATTATTCACGTTCTAATATTGCACAACACTGCTATTCCAGATTACTCTTTTTTCTTACCTAAAACAATACCATTATACAAAACCCCAAATAATGATACAAGACAAACAACACTCCAAAAGAAAACTGGTGTATCATCTCCGGTCTTTGTAGCAGATTCCTTTGGCACATCCGGTGGCACATCTATCCTAGGAATATCACTATCAATGTTCTCTTCAGGATTCTTAGTAGGCTTTGGTGTCGTCGGTTTTTTCGTTTTTTTAGGTTTCTGGGTAGATTTTGGCTTTGGTGTTTTACTTGGTTTAGGTTTCGCACTGGCATCCGCCATAGGAGGCTCATCTATACCAATATCAAAATCAGTTGGTGTTGGTACTACTGTAGGCTCAATAGGTTTTGGCGTAGGAGTTGGTTCTGGTGTCGGTTTTGGAGTCTCCTTTGGCGGATCCGCATTAATAGGTATGTCTGTAGGTTCTACAGTTTCTACCGGAACCGGTTCCTCCGTTGGTTCCTCGGAAGGTTCTGCCGTCAGAGAAGGTGTTGGATTAGGGCGAGATGGATTATATGGTGGAGGTGTTATCAACATCTTACTGGTAATAAAATTCCAGTTCACTTGTGTCTGGCAGTAAGAATGTTCCCATGTTCCCGGAAGCATAATCTCTATTGTAAGACGTGCTTTCTCCCCTGGTGCAAATTTTCCCAATAAAGTACGGTTGCCAGAATTATTCTTATCAAAAAGCGGTTGCCATTCAGATTGAGTGGTAGTTTGTACTGCCATTTTTTTGGCATTTCCTGTTTTCTCAAAATTCCTTTCCCAGCCTGTAATTCTTATCTGTAGTTCCTGTAACAATTTCCATTCCATGTCACTTAACTCCAGCCCGTCTATTGATGAAAACATATATACTTCCAACTCTTGGTTTTTCATAGTATTTTCAATATCAATAGTCTGTTGTCTGATTTCTCCGGGCATAATACCTTTGACATTAATAAACAAATCAGGATTTCCACCAGGGAAAGAAACAAAATCCCCAGCATCGCTATCAAAGTTTACTGCTCCAGCAGTTACTGCAGATCCGGTTACTGCCCCACCAGTAGCCACTTGGATATTCGGCTCATCATTGGTATAGTTCGGTCCAAAACTAACACCTTTCCAACCAATCACATAACCTTCAGCATCTGTCTTTAATTTTCCTGTCTCAAGTCTGTTTCCCTTGTTATCGTATGCATAATAATCAGCCTGAACCGCTTCTGCTTCTACCTTAATTGTCCCCATTACATTAGGACTCATTTGATCGTTATAAATCTCATTTTCATCCACATAAAAAGTATCCATAAAAAAAATCTCTTCTCCGGCACGAACATAGTCTTTATAATAATAATATTCATACCCTTCATCTTCATTCTCTATGTTTCTTTCCGTTGCAAGTTTCCACAGTGTTTTATCATAATTAAGAACAATGGCAGCAGTTGTTATAGTTTTCGGGTCAGGTGTCGGCTCATTACTAACGAGAACATTTCTCCATCCCCATTCTTTTTTCACCTTTAAACGTATACAGGCAGCATAATCCCCTGTATTCTTTACACTGACAATTTTGCTTATTTTGTCTCCGGGTATTACTTCCTTATTTTTAAACCCGGGTTCTTTGCTATAAAGATTCACAGTTTCATCATTTTTATCAATAAGTTCAATTCTGACATTACCTACAGTAGCTACATTCGTAGCAGTATTTATCATCTTATCCACTGCTGCATAGGCAATGGTGATTCCAATGGCAGCAAATAGGATACTGCATAGAAATACAAAAATTCTGCCTTTTCCTTTTTTCCCCTTCTTTTTTGCCATGAAAACCACCTCCTAATATTTCTTTTTACTGGTAGCTAGGGAAAGCCCATCATGCTGCTGGATTAAGTCATTTAAAAATTTTTTTCCCTCTGCTGTGCTAGTATTACTACCCTCCACGGCATAAGCAGCAACATCAATCTGAAAACCTTTCAGCGATCCTTCCGACTTATCTACCGGATTGGAAGAACATCTGGGATCTGTATACGTTCCTGTATGATATCTGTATTTATCAAAAGGAAATGCAGTACTTGTATCATAAAATCTATTATATTTAGGGCTTACCTTCACTTTATCAAAAAGCGTAATATCGGCTCCTGAGGTTACAGAGGTAAAGGCGATATCATCAGTGGTAGAATCCGTAGTTACGACTGGCTTAACAGCAGAGCCTTTTACCCCACCATAGTAAAAAACCCTGTAATCCTTATCATGTACCCAGCCATTCCTAAATCCCACTCCAAGTTCATAGTTTTTTTCATCTGCCGAACTTATTACACTCCCTGAAACAGCACCTCCTGTTACCGTTTCCTTAAAAGATTGAATCTCTGCATAATCCTCAGTAAACTCCTTATAACTTACTTCCTTTAATTGAATAATATTATTTTCTCCCACTTCTTCTATATAATAACGCACAACAACTGCGATGTATTCGTCCATTTTTACTTCTGGTATATAAACCGTAGGATCTTTATCCAAAAGCATCCCCGGCGTAAAATTCGCTACTCTTTTCTGATTTTCCTCTTTTTCATATTTCTCCTCTTTTAACTTTATCTTCACCCCATTACCCAAAGTAAAGGTATTAATTGCTTCCGGTGTCCGCCACCGTAACCATGCAAGGGTTCCTATTACAATTAGGCAACATACCATGACAATTGCCAGTATAACAAGAATTATCCTTTTTTTTCTATTCTTTTCTACCGCCATAGTATCACCTCACCCTTTTTCTTTCCATATCAACTTATCTTTGTGCTTATCATATTTTCTGATATATTATATCTGTTTTCAACTTGCATTTCAATATTACAAATGATACAAAAATACCACTCCACTCCCTACAGAATGTGATTTACATTAGTTGAGAAGGAGTGGTACTTATATCACTAGTCAAATAAATCCATGAATACCTGCACTTTATATCTGTTAATTAAATTGTTTCGTAACTGTTCATGGCTCTGAACAGTTACATTGTTTCTTTTTACTATGTAAGTATATCGTTTTTAGTTCTTAATTTAACCCAAATTAGATGTGTCAACATCAAATAATCCTATTAATTCCTTTTTGATACTATTTGCATCTACTGCAGTAAGATTTGTATCTGTAAGGTCACTTATTAAGTTTTTATCTGATCCTTTAATCTCATTTTTAATAGCTGCACCTTCTACTTTAATTTCAAATTTTGGCAAATATACATTTACTTCTGGATAATTCTCTTCGCCTGTCTGATTAGGATTTGCTTTCTTATAACCATTACCAATAAGAGTTGCTTGAGGCAAAATCTGGATTCTGTCAAATAAAGATGTTGTGACACCATTGTTATTAGCAGCCCAAGTATCAAATGTATCCTTATTAGTAGAAGTTATATTATTCTTATCGGTATTGTTAGAAATAGTCTTTTTATATACGAAAATAGCCCATGTAGCATCATCTTCTATAATACCATTCTTGGTTGTTCCATAATTAAAGCTAGCTGGTAATTTACCACCAGATAGATCCGCTGAAGTACAAATCAAAGTCCAATCAGAATTAAATCCGTCTTTAAATGGAATGGTAGCATTATCATCACCTGTATTAGCAATTTGTATTTTTATAAGTTCATTCATCTGTTTCCATGTTGCATCTGTCAGTTCAATGGTACCATTCTCCTTAAGAGCAAGTAAGCTTTCACCTTTTGTACCAGTCACACTTTTTGTTAAATCTTCTAATTGAAAGCTTATTTTCATGGCAACCCACTCAGTAGCAGCTTCATCATCTGAAGAATTATACAACTTTGGATTTTTCAAATATGTACCACCTGGAGTATACTCTTTGGCACGATCTTTTTCTGGTTTATCTTCATTACTTTTTGTATCATTCCATTTTGGTTCTGTTAAGGTAAGACTAATATCTTTACTTCCTGTAAAAATATTCTCTTCAGTATTTGACCTTGTTCCCAAATAAGCCAATGTTCCACCAATAACTAAAGCTAAAACAAGCACAATTGCCAATATGCCTTTTTTCTTATTTTTTGAGTTTCCCTTCTTTTGTGGGATAACTTTATTGTTCTCGCCCATAAAACCTCATCCTTTCTTTATTTGTTTTCCAATAATCCAAGTAATTCTTTCATTACATTATCCTGATCAATACAATTTGCCCATGCAGTACCCTTATTTGCATCCTCAACTTTAATTGCTGCTCCAATTACATTAATATTGATTGCTGGTAACTCATATACAGTCTTTCCGTCAGAACCATCACGAATATATGCATGATCTTTACTAGGTTTTTCTTCAAATACAGATTGATCCTTCATTTGTACCTTATTAAATAATGCATTGGTTGTAGCACCCCTATTAAGCGGAGTTCTATAAACATAAATAGCCCATGAATCATCTGATGTAAGAGTAACTCCACTCTTATTACCATTAGGTTTAGAAGATGTAGCAACTAAAAGCCAGTCATCTGTGTTAAATTGTTTCTTATCAGTTCCAGATTTTGTATATATAACATCTGCAATCTCATTAAATACACCCCAATTTGATTTGGTCTCATCCGCAGTTACTCTATTACTGGTTGGATCTTCTGGATCATAAGCATTATTCTTTGAACCTATTTCAAAGCTTACTTTCATCGCAACCCATTCTTGTGGTCCATCAGTTGTTCCCTTAGATTTATTTGTTAATGTAGGGTTTTTCAAATATACTCCACCAGGAGTATAATCCCTAGCACGCTCTTCTTCTGATGGTCCTTCTGTTACATGAGGTTGTGTTGTTACATGAGGTTGTTCTGTTACATCTGGTCCTTCTGTTATATGAGGTTCTTCTGTTACATGAGGTTCTTCTGTAGTTTTTTTGGTCCATTCTTCCTCTTCTAATTCAAGTTCAATCCCTTCACTACCTAGAAAGGTATTTGTTTCGTCATTTGAGTTCGTTCCCAAATAAGCCAATGTGGCAAATACAGATATAGCAGCAACAAGTGCAATTGCAAATATATTTGTTAGTGTTTTTTTGAGATTTCCTTTCTTTTCCGAGGAAACCGCAGGTTTCTTCTCATCCATAATTATTCCTCCTTCTATCCTTCAGAGTGCCATCCATACCCAGACAGGTAATTACAAGAACCTTGAGGTTCTTATGGCTATGTGCGAATCAGCTTCGCTGATATAAGCACACCATTCTGACTGGCATGGAATGGACTAATTTGTATAATGATTATCTAATCTACCGCTATTTCTTCACTCGTAGCAGGGTCTTCATTAAGCAGCAATTTAACTAATTCATTTACAATAGTACGGCTCACATTTGGATTTTCATTTGTACCAGCAGTAGCCAAATTAGCAATATCTAAGTTACCACTTGCAATCTCTACCGTTTTATCACCAGAATTTTTAATTGCTCCACCAAGTATATCAATGGTAAATCCAGGAAGTGTATCCATAGTATAGCCGTTATGCACTAATTGTTCCTGGGACTTAATCGTTACACTGTCGAATAGAGGTGCTGTTACCGAAGAGCTGCCAAGATTAGTTTTAGCTGCTGCCTCACTATTAACATTCGTATTTGATTTTATCGTTGTCTTGTATATAAAATAATCACATTTCTGAGCTGTATATGTTGTACCATCGTATGTACCACCAAATACTTTTGCTTGTAATTCATCATCCAGCCATTCTGATTTTACCTTAATCCAATTTTTATCGGCAGCAATATTAGCCAAATCATCATTGATAGTAATTAATCCTTTTGGGGCAGTTGTTGGCAAAGCACTCTGAGTTGATAGTTGCTCATGAGTAATATCGGCATAGTTAACTTGGGTATATGTTCTTGTTTTTACCTTTTTTCCATCTTTTTCTTCAGGTTCACCATCTGTAAACGTCCGGTAATCTACTCTCATAATCACCCATTCATCATCGTTTTCTGTTCCAGTAACATTTGCTAACCGTGGATCTTTTGGATATGTAACATCTGGCTGATAGCCCCCTGGAGGTGGTGTAAAGCTTGGCTCTATTACTGTTATTTTAATATCTTCTGTGGCAGTAAATGTATTGGTTACACGGTCTGTTTTCCTGCTAAGGTATGCCAAAGTTCCCAGAATGGAAACTGCTGCAACCAATGCTATTACTAAAAATCCTCGAAGTTTCTTTAATATCTCTTTTTTCTTTGAAGTGTTTTCTTTTTTTACTTCGCTCATAAAGATTCCTCCTTTACTATTTCAAATTTTTATGCATTGTACTAAATGCCATATTATTATTAACCAAGGCTGCTAGAGCTGTTTGCAGCATTTGAAGGTGTTTTGTCTGCTACCAAGCCTAATAAATTGTTCATAATTGTTTGAGACTTTGTATCTGCTACATCTAATTCCGTCTTTCCTCCAGTTAAAGTAGAATCATCACCTTCATTTTTAATTGCTCCACCAACAATATCAATTTTAAATCTTGGTAGTGTATCCATTGTATATCCATTTAGTTCTAACTGTTCCTGTGAATGAACTGTTATCTTACTAAATAGAGGAGAAGTTTTAACGCTTGCTCCAATGTTATTCATATTATGCAATTCAGCTGTAGTTTTATTTTTTACATTTCCATCACTTGATAATGATTTTTTATAAACATAAAATTCACAGATAGCATTTTTACCAACAGCATTCTCACTTCCTGCTTGTTTAACCTTTGATGCATTAGTCAGCCAAGAAGAACTTAAATCTAGTTTTATCCAGTCTGAACCAGGAAAATCACCAATCGTTATCAACCCTTTTTTATTAGCTGCATCAAGTTTAGTAGTTGTTTGATTTTTATATATAATATCATCTTTAGACATATTGCTGTATGCTGTGTCCTCATCTGGTGATACCATATAATCAACACGCAAAATCACCCACTCACTAGAATCATCTCCTGTTGTATTTACTAAAGTAGGATCCTTTGGATATTCTCCAGCAGGTTTGAATTTTGATGCTTCCTCCGAATCAAAGGATGGTTCAATCAAATTCAATTTAATATTACCTGTTGCAGTAAAGACGTTGGTTACTTTATTAGATTGAGTGCTAAGATAAGCAAGTGTTCCCACAATCGTCAATCCAACCACCAGCACCAATGCTAAAAATCCTGCCAGCACTTTTTTCAGTTTTGCAAATCTCTTTTTTTTCTTTTTCATAAAAATTCCTCCTTCCGGATATTCCACTGGGAAAGTGTAAAGTTACTTTCTTTTATAGTGATGCCTGCATAACAGGTCTATCCGCTTTTAAACAATCCTTATGCATTGTTACTATGCATTTTTTAGATATTCATCTGCTAACACACTTGGAAGTGTTCCCCAATTTTCTTTGATGTTTTTGGTATTATGTTCTTTTGCTGCATTTGTACCTGCAGTATCTACCTCTATGGCATCTACAATAACATGCAGTTCAACATATCCATTTTCTGGAATATTGCTTATGTCACCAAATGTAACATCTGTGAAAAGTGGTTTTGTTTCCTCCTCAGGATCTAATGCCTCATTATAATAGTAGTATCCATTTCCATCTTTTGGTAGCCATTTAGTATCTGTACCGGTTAATGTAAATTCCTGTATAGAACCCTGTGCTATGCCATCCTGATCATGAATCACCGCAATTACCCTTGCCCTTACCAGTACCGGTTTCTTCACTGTACTGGAACCAGGATTTTTAATGGAAGCTTCTTTACCTCCTCCATTTTCTGTTGATGTTGCTTTATTATTATTTTCTTTGTTTATGTAATAAGTAGTTCCACCTGGTTCGTTAATCTCAATATTCACATAAGTCCTAGGTGCAAATGCATTACTAACCGTATTGGAATACACATATAATATTCCGTTCTTTGCAAGGGAGAAAATGCCGCTTGTCTGTATAACAGTAAGGGATACTGTGGTGTACATAATCATTCGAAGTTTTTTCAGTCTGTATTTTAATGTTTTCTTTTTCTTATTCTTATGCATACCACTCATCTCCTTTTACATTAACAAATCCATTTTCTACACATTATTTTTTCTTCTTTGCAAACAGGTCTATTATAAAGGATAATACCAGCAAAACCACAATACAGGATACTGTAATTACTTTCCCTGAACCATTCTGGTACCGGGTAACAAGAGCTCCTAAAAAAGGAATTGCAAAATTAGTTGCTTTACCAATGACAGAGCTATATGATATACTGCCATCTTCTGTATTATTAGCATCTCCTTTTGTTACCAGTACACCAGTCTGTTTATCCACCTGGGTTAACCGGTGGGTTACCACCCATCCGCCTTCAGATGCAGTCCGGTAGGTTATTACATCTCCTACTTCTAAATCCTCTAAGGCTGCCTTTTTTACATAAATCATGCTGCCTACCGGATATTTGGGAGTCATACTGGCGGTTTGTATATTGTATGGCTGATAACCAATACATTGAGGTATAAAGAATACCCCCAAAAGCACCAATATAATCCCTGATAACAAAACGGTTATTATACCTTGTGCCACTTTTGCTATGTTCATATTTTGTCCTCCCGTCTGTCTTCTTGTCTGTATCTTTGTTTGTCACCATCCCGTATTCTCCTCATCTTCTCTCCCCCCTCTTTACTAATGTGTATGCTTGTTTTCTCTGAAAGTTTCATTTTCTAGAAAATAACACATTTTGTTCATTTTTTTGTAACAAAGTGTAATGTTTATGTTACACTCATGTGATAATTATGAAATATTTACAAGTTTTTGTTAATTTTTCCTTGTTTCTGATACAATTTTACCATATCACCTTTATACTTTCAATACTTTTTTTGTTTTTTATAAAATTAAACAAAATAATTTTATGTTTTTGTAACTTTTTACCAGAATCACCATGCTACAGGAAACACACCACAAATCGGCATACTTCCTAATAATAGAGTAGAGAAATAACAGTAAATGTTATTTCCCTCTCATTAAACCGTACATATAGGTCGCACAATAAAAAAGAGAGAAAATTGTAGCTCAGTTGGCTGAACTGTTATAACAATCGTGATAATCCTGGAAAAATTATCTTGTATTATCTTTGCATTTATGATAACATAATACTCATGTCAGTATTCTGCTGGCTATTCTGGTTTTCTTTCGTATATTTCATACGAAAATTCAAATCACTGATAGAAGTTTGCAAGAAAATTTGATATAATAAAAATAATAATACCTCTCCATCCTTCAACGGAATGGTGTTAGAATTATTTATTGGACTTCTTTTTCTTGTAAACGGTAACTGTAAACATGCATTCCTGTTAAGACAGGCAGACCATAGCGGTCCAACTATGGGCTAGGCTGTTATGGCAATACTACAAGAAAAGGAGATACGAATGACAGAAAAGAAAGAAACAGCACAACAAACAGAGAAAAAGTGGGTTAACTTTGAAGACTTGACACTCTGCAATAACTTTATGTTTGGGGAAGTAGTTGCAGACGGTAACAGTTCAGGTAGGTCTGCACACCTGCTGTGCAGACCGTAAAAAAGACTAAAACAGGATTGGAATTGGGCAATTTACATGCGAAGCTTGCCCAATTCCGTAACAGGTCAGCCTCTGGCTGAACTGTTACTGCAGACGAACAGGCGGGAAAGGACATACTGGAAGTTATCCTTGGAAAAGAAATCGGGAAGATTGTGGTATATGAAAAGGAAAAGACTCTGGACAATGTACCGGGATACAGAGGAGTACGGTTTGATGTATATCTGAAAGATCAGGCAGATACTATCTACAACCTGGAGATGCAGGTGGCATATAAATCGGATATACCAAAGAGAAGCTGGTATTATCAGGGGATACTGGACACAAAGATTCTGCCATCAGGATGTAAGAATTATAATGTCTTAAACCAGAGTATTATTATTTTTATATGTATGTTTGATCCTATAGGAGAAGACAGATGCATATATACCTTTGAACCCCGGTGCCTGGAAGAACCCAGACTGACCTTAAAAGATGGAACAAGAAGAATTTTTCTGAATACCAAAGGGAAAAACAGGGAAGAAATACCAAAAGCACTGGCGGAATTACTGGATTATCTGGAGAATCCGGACATAATATTAGAAGAACCACGCATAAAGGGACTGGATAACCGCCTGAAGAAAGTAAAACAGGACAAGGAAGCGAGGGATCAATATATGACATTGCAGAACCTGATTGAAGAAGAACGTGAAGAAGCTCATGCAGCCGGAATTGTTGAGGGACATGCAGCTGGAATTGCTGAGGAACGGGTTTCCCTTATCCGAAAGATATATAACAAAGGATATGATGTTGCCCAAACAGCAGATATGCTAGAACAGGAGATTTCTTATGTGGAAAGAATCTACAGCCTGTTGGAAGCCTATCCGGGATTAACAGATTTAGAAATAGCAGAAATGATATTTACTGTTCACTCACAAGTTTGATACTTGCTAGGTAGGTCCGCACACTTTGCTATGCAGACCGTAAAAAAGACTAAAACAGGATTGGAATTGGGCAATTTACATGCGAAGCTTTATCACAAGACTGAAGGAACAGCTTGTTTGAGCTGTTCCTTCAGCTGTCTGTGAAGTGTAACCAGAATATCTCTTAGTTAAAATCTTTGCTGTTTTTTAATACAATCTCTGCGATTTGCAGATCTGTATATTCCGGATTGTTCTGGAGCAGGTTATAGATATCTTCTATATAAGAAGGTTCCTGCTCTAACATATCTGCTGTTGTGGCAGCATCATATCCTTTATTCAGTTTCTTCCGGATAATGGTAATGCTCCTTTTTGTTTCTCCCACTGCAAGTCCTTCTTCCCTTGCTTCCATGGCAATCTCTTTTTCATGCACTAACATTTTCATATACCTCGCCTCCACTTCTTTACTGTCTTTTACGGTTTTCACCCGCCGGTGTACCCGCTTTACCTTCTCGCTTTTTAACTCATCCTGGTCTGTATTGGTATTCTCTACAAGTTTCAGGAATTCTACCAGTTCCTGTGGAACTTCCTCTTCATTCTCTCCTTTTGTGTTCAGGAATATTTTCCTGGTTCCGTCATCCAGTTTTAAACTTAAGTCCTCTATACACCTTTCCTCAAAGGTATAGCAGTACCTCTTCCTGCCGAACAGGTCAAACAGGCAGATAAAGATAATATAACTGTTGTTCAGTTTGTTATAATTAATTTCTCCTGCCGGCAAAAGCCTGGTGTCTATGGTTCCCTGGTAATGGCGGCTTCTCTTAGGTATATTATATTTGTTTTTTGCCTGCATTTCAACATTGTAAATGGTATTTTTGTCATCCCGGATATAAACATCAAGGCGGATTCCCTTATGTACCTGATCCGAATCTAAATGCTGTTCCTTGTTGACACTTACCACTTTCCGGATTTCTTCCTGTAAGATAATTTCCAGTACGTCTTTGCTGGTCTCCTCATCCCACATGACTTCCTCGAACAGAAAGTTGTCTGAAAGGTTCAGATCCTGCAGTTTCGGCTGTGCTTCTAAAGTTTTGGGGGGGGGTTTTTTGGTTCCCCGTTTATGGGTGTTTTTTCTGTCTCGTTTTTCATTTGATTTCTTTTCTTCTGGTATATTTTTTTGATTTTCTTATTGTGGGCTTTGATACTTCAATAATGAATAACCTAAGATATGTTAGCAGACTTGCCAACGCCTTAGTAATATAACACATAAACTATGTAATTGCAAATATTTTGTTTTATGACTGTGTACATCATTTTCTGCTTTCGGATATCAGCGTTGCATAACATTTCATACGAAGGTACATACCATTTATAACGCATTCAATAATGTGTGTATCCAATAACAGCTTCATTCCATCACTCCAAACATTTTAGCAATTTCAGGGTTCATCTCATCAAAATCATCATCATACAGATTCTGCCCTCTGGCAATCCCAATTCTCTTTGCAGCCACCATATCCTTTTTTTCTCCAATTTCCGGCTGCATGAAACGTTCTATCATTTCTAGTAAAAACTGCAAATTATCTTCTGAAAGTCCACTGATTTTTTGAATAACCTGCTCTTGTAATACTGACATAGGAACTTAAGCACATATACTTTTGCATGGCTGAACTATAACAGAAAATGAGGATGCAAAAACATCCCCATTTTAAAAACTAACACTATTTAACATTTCAATTTATCATCTTCGCAGTCAATCACACAATTGCCGCCTCGCTTTAACTTTCCAAAAAGTATCTTATCTACCAGAAGTGGTTTTATCTCTGTATTAATTATACGGCTGATTTCTCTGGCACCATATTCCTGGCTGATGCCTTTTTTCTTTAAATAGGCTGCACATGCAGAAGTAATTTCCAACGAAATTTTCTTCTTACAAAGTTTTTCTGCCAGTATGCCAATTTCTTTTTCCACTATCTTCTCTGCCATTGCATCATCCACATGGTTAAATGCAATAATGCGGCTTAAACGGTTGCGGAATTCCGGTTGGAATACCCGTTTTACTTCATCATCAATCACATCTCTATTAATCACACGGTTGCCAAAACCAACCAATGACTTTCCTATTTTGCTTGCACCGGCATTGGATGTCATAATCAGAATTACATTACGGAAATCCGCTTTTCTTCCTTGATTATCTGTTAAGGTAGCATAATCCATTACCTGCAATAACACATTAAAAATATCCGGATGTGCTTTTTCTATCTCATCCAATAGCAAAACACAATATGGTGTCTTACGAATGGTTTCTGTAAGCAAGCCACCTTCTTCATATCCTACATAACCGGCTGGAGAACCGATAAGTTTTGCAACTGTATGCTTTTCTGCATATTCACTCATATCAAAACGTACCAGTTCCACTCCCAATTCCTTCGCAAGAGTCTTTGCCACTTCTGTTTTTCCTACCCCTGTAGGTCCGACAAACAAAAGGCTTGCAAGCGGCTTGTCCTCGTCATTCAGACCTGCCCTTGCAAATTTAACCGAATTCACCAATTCCTCTATCGCCTCTTCCTGTCCAAAAACCTGCTTTTTAATGTTTTCTTCCAGCTTAGATAATTGGCGGATCTCATCAATTTCCACATTCTTAGAAGGCACATTTCCAATTTTTGCCACTACCTCTTCTAAAAGCTTTTTATCTACGGTTTGTATTTTCTTTTCTGTTGGATGCAATACCCGGTATGCTCCCGCCTCATCTATTAAATCAATTGCTTTATCCGGCAAATATTTCTCATGCATGTATTTACTACTTAATTCTACTGCATACTCTATAGTTCCCTTCACATACCGGACACCATGGAAACGCTCATAATGTTTCTTCAAGCCTGTGAGAATTTCAATAGCTTCCTCCCTGGTAGGTTCTTTGATATCAACGTTCTGGAAACGGCGCATTAAACTTTTATTTTTTCCAAAATTCTTCTTGTACTCCTCATAGGTGGTAGATCCCATAAAACGAAGATCCCCCATAGCCAAATATGGCTTTAGGAGATTTCCTGCATCCATAGTACCTCCATTGGTAGCACCTGCTCCTACAATATTGTGTATTTCATCTATATAGATAATGGCATTTTCTTCTTTTGAAATACTATCCATAATCATTTTTAGCCGTTTTTCAAAATCACCCCTGAATTGGGTTCCTGCAATCATGGTTCCAAGATCCAGTAAATACACCTTAACTTCTTTTAAGCATTCTGGCACATCGCCATTTACAATTTTTTGCACCAATCCATATACCAAAGCAGTCTTTCCCACTCCCGGCTCCCCAATATGCAACGGATTGTTTTTATATTTCCTGCATAGAATTTGTAAAGTGCGTTCTAATTCTTCTTCTCTGCCAATAAGAGGCGGAAACTCATCCACGGAATCATTAAGACAACTTACAAAATCCTGCCAATGTTCACTTTCATTTTCCCCATCTTTCTTTATTCTTCCTTTTGCTCTTTTCATTTGCTCCTCTTCATCTGTCTTCTTCTCACTCATAAGTGACAACAAATATGCTGGATCCACCTTCTGAGACAAAATATAATATGCAGCATGGCTATTATCTGCTTTTATAATGCCATAAATTAAGTGCGTTGTCTCTACAATGAAACGTTCACTTGCTAATGCCTGCCCCTCTGCTTCTACTAATACTTCATTTAATCCACTGCTTAATTCTGCTTTTCCTTCATTGTGCAATGGCAGATTTTCTTTCATATATTCTTCCAGATTCTTACGTAGCTTTCCTATTTTTCCACCACATTGACTAAAACTTTGAGAAAATCCATCATTGTAAGTTAATACAAACAACAAATGTTCCGGTGTAACATATTCATGGTGCAATTTTTCTGCTAAAAGTGCCATGTCAGTTAGTATTTCTTCTACTTCTTTTGATATCTTCATGGTGTTTCCTCCTTTCTATTCTTCTATTTTTACTAAAAAAGGATACCCTTCTTCTCTTGCACGTCTGACGCTGATATCCGCTTTTGTTCTGGCAATATCATAAACATATTCCCCCACAACTTCTTTCGTGCCTTTATGTATACGCATCATGATTTCCATTGCCTCTACTTGATCTTTGTGAAATACATCTATAAGAATATTCACCACAAATTCCATAGGAGTAAAATCATCGTTATACATAACTACCTTGTACTTTCCTGGTTCTTTCAGTTTTGTTTTGTCTTTGGTAGTCATTTTTACTTTTTCTGCCATGTACATTCCTACTTTCTATCTTGCTATTGATGAAATGGTGCTGTTACCTCTTCTTGTTCGTAACAGTTTTTTAACTTTCCTAGTGCCTTCTTTTCGATTCGCGATACATAGCTTCTGGAAATGCCATATTTCGCCGCAATTTCTCTTTGGGTCAATTCTTTTTTTTGAAATAATCCATAACGTAGGATTATTATTTCCTGTTCTCTTGATGTCAATACCTGTTTCATGTAAATATATAATTTTTGGATATTTTCATGGAGTGCCATCTCTTCTACTACATCTACATACTCTCCTTCTAAAACATCCAACAGATTAATTTCGTTCCCCTCTTTATCAGAACCAATAGGATCAGACATATATACATCCTTAGACAGTTTTTTCTCGCTTCGGAAAAGCATAAGCAGTTCATTCTCAATACAACAGGAAGCATACGTTGCAAGACGGATTCCTTTATCCATTTTAAAGGTATCTATTGCTTTAATTAATCCAATTGTTCCAATCGAAATCAGGTCTTCCGTGTCTTTATCCGGACTGCTATATTTCTTTACAATATGCGCAACTAACCGCAAATTTCGTTCTATCAATATATCTCGTGCCTGTTTGTCACCATTCCTGCATGCCTGAAGATACCATTGTTCCTCCTTGGTGCTAAGTGGCTTTGGAAACGACTTCACGTATTAGCACCCCACACTTTCTTTATTTTACATTATGCCAAAATAAAGAAATAGTGCCTATCCGATTTATGATTTTTCCATAAATGACAAATGTGTTCTTTTTTCTGTCAAAATTCAAAGAATTTCTACAGAACAAGTATAATAAATATTTCTCCTAAAGTAAAGCAAAAAGGTAACTGTAAAACAGTCACCCTTTGCTTTTAGCGATTATTCGCTCTTTTTTTCCACTCTTTCTTAGCTTCCTCAAAAAGTGTATCCCAATCTATTTCACCTTTCAATACACGCTTCACTTCTTTGCCAAAGAAGTTCTGACTATATTCTTCCCCGCCAGGACATCCTTGAAAAACCATGGAAATTCCTTTCCCATTTTCAAAGTATTCCATCATATTTTTTGTTAATGGGTCTGAAGGTTTCAAATCACCATAATTATCAAATACTGGTGTGAATCCCAATTTATAAACCACAATATTTTTGCCCTCTTCGGATTGATAAAGCCAGTTTAGAAAATGCTTTGCGGCTTCTTTCTTCTTTGCATCGGATTGTTTATTCACACACCAATAACTGGATACAATGGAAAAAATACAATCTTCCGCATATCCTTTGATTGGTGCCGGTAAATATACTAAATTTTCTGCAATTTTTTTATCAATCTTTTCTACCTGTTTATAAATCCAATTACCTTGCTGAATACAGGCAACCTTTCCTCCTGCAAGTAATTCATTTACTGCTGTATCATAATCAACTTCTAATGCTTTGGAATAATCATCCTTGGCAGCAGAATACTTTAATTGCAACTCTATATAATCTTTGTAGGCATTCTGGTATGTAAAGTTTATCTGTTTTGCATCTGCACACTGAAATACATCCCCATTAAATTCCGGTGATAGGCAAATGTTAATTGCATGGTTCCCAAGAACCCATTCTACATCTCCCTGCACAGCAACCACATGCTTCAAATCCGGGTATGTATCTTTTAATTTTCCATCCTCAATGGCTCTTTGTAATTTTGCAAATCCCTTTTCGATTTTTTCATAGTTATCCATTTGCCGGACATCTACATCTGCTGCTTCAAACATCGCCTTATTAATAATTAATCCCATACCCTCAGTTGTCATAGGCAGTCCATACACTCTTTCATCTACCGTATTCAGATCCAACATACCTGCATTGGCATGCTCTACCCATGGTTCATTTGTTAAATCCTCTAAATAATCTTTATAAAACTCAAATGCATAAGACCCAGCACAATTAAAGATATCAGGCATTTTTTTATTATCTATTTTCTTATCATAGGCTGAACCTGCGTTTTGGGAAGTTCCTGATGTATCTAAGGAAATTGTTACATTAGGATATAATTCCATATACTGGTTTATGGCAGCAGTCATTTCTTCTTGAATTTCTGGTTTATATTGCATAATTTTAATGCTTACTTCTTCCCCACCTGCCACAATATCTTCTTTTACATTTACACTAGTATTTTCCGGACGCTTTTCTTTGCTTGTACTATCTTTTTCAACTGTTATTCCATTTCCACAAGCACTAATAGTTGGTACAAGTACCATCGCTAATAAAAAAACCATCTTTTTTTTGATTTTCATATTACATTTCTTCCCTTCTATTGTGATTATGTATTCAACAAGCCCCCAAAATCATACCATAGTTAAATAAAATTTGCAAGCAAAAACAGATGCCAACTTTTGTTGACATCTGCTTTCCTAGTTATTTATAATATTCCACTCCGGATTCAAAGATAAGCTGGTTCTGGTCTCCATAAATATTGAGTGCCACACCATCTCCACGTCGTTCTGAATGTGCCATCTTACCAAGTACCCTTCCATCTGGGCTGGTAATACCTTCTATTGCACAATAAGAACCATTCGGATTGAAATCTTCGTTCATGGTTGGATTACCATCTGCATCTACATATTGAGTGGCAACTTGTCCATTTTCAAATAGCTTCTTAAGCCATTCTTCACTTGCCACAAATCTTCCTTCTCCATGTGATGCAGGTATAGAATATACTCCGCCAAGCTCTGCCTTTTGCAACCATGGAGATTTGTTTGTTACTACCTTTGTATAAACCGTTTTTGAAATATGACGGCCAATACTATTGGTAGTAAGAGTTGGAGAATCCTCTTTCTGTGGAGTAATCTCTCCATAAGGCACCAGACCTAATTTTATCAATGCCTGGAATCCATTACAAATACCAAGAGCCAATCCATCCCGTTTTGTTAAAAGTTCACTAACGGCTTCTTTTATCTTCTCATTACGGAAAATAGAGGCAATAAACTTAGCAGAACCATCCGGCTCATCACCAGCAGAAAATCCGCCAGAGAACATAAGAATCTGGGATTCCTTTATGGCATCTACAAAAGCATTTACTGAATCAGTGATATCTTGTTCTGTCATATTTTTAAATACCACGGTATTTGTGTCTGCTCCTGCAGCCTGGAAAGATTTTGCAGTGTCATATTCACAGTTTGTTCCTGGGAATACTGGAATAAATACCTTTGGTCTTGCTATTTTATTTTTCGCCACATAAACTGTCTTACTATCATATAACTTTGTCTCCAATTTGGTCTGCTCAACATCAGAACTTGTTGGGAATACCTTTTCCAAAGTACCTGTCCATGCAGCCAATGCTTCTTCCATAGAAATAGTTACATCTCCACAAACAAACTGAGGATCTTCCAATACAGCACCAAATGGCACGTAATCTATTGTAATTTTTTCTAAATCTGCTTGGGCAACTTCCGCAATAATATCACCATAAGAAGCTTTGAAGTATTCGCTCTTTGGCATTTTATCACAAAGTTCCACACCAAGTTTATTTCCAAATGCCATCTTGCTTACTGCTTCACAAATTCCACCAAATCCAATTGCATAAGTGGACACTAGCACCTTATCATGAATTAACTTAGTAATTCCCGCATAGAGAGACATTAAATATTCATAATCCGGTATTCCATAAGCATCCTTCTTGATAGAAAAACGCACTAATTTATTTCCTGCCTTCTTTAATTCTGGTGTTACTACATCCTGAATCTTGCCAACATTGACAGCAAAAGAACACAAAGTTGGAGGTACATCAATATCATTGAAAGTACCAGACATGCTATCCTTACCTCCTATGGAAGGCAGTCCCAGTTTAATCTGTGCATCGTACGCTCCAAGAAGTGCAGCCATTGGTTTTCCCCAACGTTTTGGATCTTCCCCTAATCTTTCAAAATACTCTTGGAAGGTAAAGCGGATCTTGCTATAATCTCCTCCTGCAGCTACAATTTTTGCTACAGAAGAAATAACTGCATAAATAGAACCATGATATGGACTCCAACTGGAAAGATATGGATCTAAACCATAGCTCATCATAGTTACTGTATCACACTTTCCTTCTAATACTGGTAATTTTGCAATCATAGACTGGGTTTCCGTAAGCTGGTATTTACCACCATAAGGCATAGTTACTGTTGCTGCTCCAATGGAACTATCGAACATTTCAACAAGTCCCTTCTGGGAACATACATTCAAATCTTTCAAGGTATCTAACCATTTTGCTTTCATGTCTGTTACTGCGGCAACAGATTCTAAACAACACTCTTCTTTGGAAGGCATAGGAACCACTACATCTGTTTCCTGATGAGCACCATTGGTATCAAGGAATGCTCTGGAAATATTTACAATTTCCTGCCCTCTCCATTTAAGAATGAGTCTTGGTTCTTCTGTTACGGTTGCAACTGTGATTGCCTCTAGATTTTCCTCTTTGGCATAAGCTAACATCTTATCTACATCTTTTGCATCCACTACAACTGCCATTCTCTCTTGGGATTCTGAAATAGCCAGCTCTGTTCCATCTAGTCCAGCATATTTTTTAGGCACTCTGTCAAGATCAACCACAAGACCATCTGCTAATTCACCAATCGCTACCGATACACCACCTGCTCCAAAATCGTTACACTTCTTAATCAATCCACTGACTTCTTCTCTGCGGAACAATCTTTGGATCTTTCTTTCTGTTGGTGCATTACCCTTTTGTACTTCTGCTCCACAAGTATCAATAGAACTTTCTGTATGTGCCTTAGAAGAACCTGTTGCTCCTCCACAGCCATCACGTCCTGTCCTGCCACCAAGTAAAATAATAATATCTCCCGGATCGGAATTCTCACGAATTACACTTCTTCTAGGTGCTGCACCCATAACTGCACCTATTTCCATTCTTTTTGCCACATAATTTGGATGATAAATTTCTTTTACCAAACCGGTAGCAAGTCCAATCTGGTTGCCATAAGAACTATAGCCATGTGCAGCCCCGGTTACAATCTTTCTTTGAGGAAGCTTACCATTCATGGTATCCTTTAAAGAAACTGTAGGATCTGCTGCTCCAGTTACACGCATTGCCTGGTATACATATCCACGACCTGACAACGGATCACGAATCGCACCGCCAAGACAAGTTGCTGCACCACCAAATGGCTCAATCTCTGTTGGATGGTTATGTGTTTCGTTTTTAAAGAAAACAAGCCATTCCTCTTCTTTTCCATCTATTTCTACTGGTACAACAATGGAACAAGCATTGATTTCATCAGAAACCTCCATATCCTCCAATTTATCATCTGCTTTTAACTTTTTCATTCCCATTAAGGCAATATCCATAAGACAAACAAATTTATCATCTCTGTCTTTATAAAGTTCTTCTCTATCTTTTAAATATCTCTCATAAGTTTCTACCATTGGTTCATGATAATATCCATCTTCAAATACGACATTCTTCAATTCTGTAGAAAAAGTAGTATGTCTGCAATGGTCAGACCAATAGGTATCTAATACACGGATTTCCGTCATAGAAGGGTCACGATGTTCTTCCCCTTTAAAATAATTCTGAATATGTTGGAAATCTTTAAAAGTCATAGCAAGTCCTAAAGAATCATATAAATTTCTTAATTCTGCTTCTGACATATCTTTAAATCCATCAAAAATCTGCACAGCTGCAGGCTCTTCAAACACACTAACCAAAGTCTCTGGTTTTGATTCATCGGTTTCTCTGGAATCTACCGGATTAATACAATATTCTCTAATTCTGCCAAAATCTTCATCAGATATAGAACCAGACAACACATAAGTAGTTGCAGAACGGATAATAGGCTCTTCGCTTTCATGCAAAAGTTTCACACATTGCTCTGCAGAATCTGCACGCTGGTCAAATTGTCCTGGCAAATATTCTACGGAAAAGCTTCTATCGCCTGCTTCTTTGGGAAACTCTTCTTCATAAACTATATCAATTGGTGGTTCAGAAAACACGGTTCCAAGAGCTTTCTGATAAGTTTCCTCACTTACATTTTCAATATCATAACGAATTAATACACGCACCCTTTCTAAGGTCTTGATATCTAAATAACTCTTTATCTCCGCCTTTAGTTCCTTTGCCGCTACCGCATAAGGTGCTTTTTTTTCAACATAAACTCTTTTTACATTACCCATTTTATGTTGCTCCTTTCTATGTGATGCCTTATGGCTCTTTATCCTATTTTGTCTATAAAACACTCATGCCTCGCTTGCGAGGCACCACCATGAATGAAAGTTGATTGTTACATGCTACGCACTCCCTCAATCACCAACTGTATTCGTATTCCGGGCTGCCGCCCTACATACTCATACAGTTTAGCCAACCAAATGTCTATATTTCTTTGCAAGCAAGCTTGCATGAAATATAGACGTTTGTCAGGACTTTCATAGTAAATAAATAGAAACAGTAAAACATATCCATTATAATTATAAGTGCAGAGTTATAATTTTACAAGTCTATTTTTCTGAAAATAACAAAAGAAGAGATAATTTTGTCACTGTTCACTCACAAGCTTGACACTTGCTGTCAAGCTATGTGCCAAGAATGTAAAACATAATTTTCAACAAAAATATCTCTTCCTCATTTTTTAAGAACTATAACTTCCGAAAGGAACCTTTTCCCATTCATCATAATTAATGTTTGTTGTATGATTTGGCTCAATGTTATTGGTATATTCTTCATTAAATGCATTGGTATCTGCTTCATCCTTTGCACTCTTGATAGCATCATCATAACTTTCTGTAGAAGTATTATCTGTCAATTTAATCACATAAAATCCATTTTCACCTTCTAATACTTTAGAAATCTCATCTTTTTTCATTTTGGTAATCTTAGTATCTAACTTAACATCAAATCCTGTATTTTCATTACCAGCATCCTTAGCAAGCAATTGACCATCTTCATTAAACTGAATCGTTTTTTCATCTTCTCCAATTAACTTAGTGAAATCCTTTTCTGTCTTTGCTTTTTTTGCAATTTCTTCCATCTTAGTTTTCAACTCAGCTTTTTGATCATCACTCATATCTGTTTCTTTTCCTTTATCATCTGTTGATTTTGTGCTGACAAAATAATATTGAAAATCATACTGTTTGTAGTCTTTTTTTGTAATATCCTTGGTTGCTTTATCATAATCTACTTTCAAGGAAGTAATCACATCTTTTCTATAACGTTCTGCAATTGTCTTTTCTAAAATTGCATTATAAATTTCTTTTTCTGACAAACCAGTAATCATCTTTTGCTTTGTAGTCATATCTTTTGTAAGAGTATCAGTCTCATTCTGGGCAGTCTTTTTATCTTCATCTGTTGCAGAATATCCTTTTGCAACTGCTTCCTGATATATTGTAGCATATCTGGTAATCTCACTCATTACACTATCTGCTGTCTGATCTGCACCTGTTGTACCTTCATCATCCAACTCACCATTCCAATAATCTGTTCCTAATTGAGCATAAAAACTTGCCATATAATTTCCTTGTAATTCACCTTGATAAATATAATATCCTACATCATTTAATGTATACTTTTTATTATCTACAGTTACTACAACCTTAGGTGACATTTGGTCAATACCAACATACACACAGGCAATTAATACTACAACAATTCCAATAGCAATCAAAATTGTCCTTGCACCTAATGATTTTCCTGTACCAGTTGTCTGCTCCAATCTCTGCTGGCTAGGTTTCTTTTTCTTTGAAGTATTTAACTTTGCTTCTTTAATAACTTTGTTACTCACTTCTCATCCTCCGCTTTCTATATTTTTTATTTATCATTACATTAAGCCCTCTTAATATTTTAAGCAAATTTTCTTATAAGTCAAGCCTTTTCCGATTCTTCTTGTCTTTTCCTTCGTAATAATATGGTAAAATCTTCTACTGGTACTGGCTTTGAAAATAAATACCCTTGTGCCAAATCACATTCAATTGTCTTTAAAAATTCGGATTGCTCCACAGTTTCTACACCTTCAGACAACACCTTCATTTTTAATTGTTTTGCCATATTGGTGATACTGGATACAATAATTTTTTCCTCGTTTTTCATATCTCCCCGATGAAAAAATTCCTTGTCCAATTTTAGTACATCCGAAGTCATATCCTTCAAAAGATTCAAAGAAGAATATCCAGCACCAAAATCATCAATGGAAACTTTAAAACCTTTATCTCTAAGTTCATGCATTGTGCTGATTGCCATATCTGTATTATCAAGAAAAATACTCTCTGTTAATTCAAATTCCAGATATTCATGAGGTGTCTGGTAATATTCTATTAGTTCCAGTACCTTTTCCAAAAAATCACCATTATTTAGATGTACTCTCGATACATTAACAGATATAGTTACTGGTTTTAGTCCCTCATCTATCCATTCCTTAATCGTTCTGCATGCACATTCATATATGTAAAAATCAAGCTGGACTATAAAACCATTTTTTTCAAAAAGAGGAATAAACTGATCTGGTACCATAAATTTTCCGTCTTTTCTTATCCATCGGGTAAGAGCCTCTGCACCTGCAATCTGATCATTATATAAATCAATTTTTGGTTGCAGATACATTTGGAATTCTCCTCTTTCTAAAGCAACTTCCATAGAATTACAAATATCCAGTTCCAAAAGCACTTTCTCATTCAATTTATCATCATAAAATGCACATGTAGTGTCTGGACTTTCTTTAATACTTTTTCTTGCAATATTTGCATTATCAATCACTGCCATAACATCCTGTCCGTGAGAAATATTGGCAACTCCACTAATCAAGTATACACTTTTTCCCAGACTGCAAGATTTAATTCTCTCTGTAAATTGTTCATTTAATTTTTTTAGTATCATTTTTATTTGTTCATCATTTTTATATGGCATTAAAATGACAAAATTATCTGCCGAAACCCTTCCTACTAATGTTACATCCTCATGATTAGAAGATACTGTCTTTGCCATGCCTCTTAACAATTCATCTCCAACATCATATCCAAGTGTATCATTCACATACTTGAATTTATCAATATCCAAATACACAATTGCATATTCTTTTTTAGGATTATCTTGCAAAATTTCCTCTACATTTTTACGAAATTTTACCAAGGTAGGCAATCCGGTCAAAGAATCATAATTTGTCAAACGCTCTATTCTATTCTGAATTTTTTCAGAAGCTTTTAATTTCAACAAATATACAGAAATAAGCTTAGTTATGGTAATTAATGGATTAATTTCTTCTTTTATCCATTCATGGGTTTTCTTTTTATAACCAATGGAAACACATCCCCGGAATTCTCCTTCATCATAAAAAGCACACTGCAAAAGAGCTTTTGAATTCAACAAATTAACAAAAGGTGCATATCCCGGATGATTTCTTAATATATTGGTATTGGAAATAATTTTTATGCCTCTCTCATCAAAATAGGATTCTAATGGCGGCAATTCATCTAAATCAATACTTTGCATTGCATTAAAATAATTCAGCCCTTCTTTTCCGCTCCATGCATAGGTAGTATGCAAAACATGATTATCATCTGCTTCCAAAACAAATACATTATCACATTTGTAATATTTGCCAACTTTATCCAATATCAGCTTAATTGCACTTGCCACATCTTTGGAATTTAACATAATATCTACAGCAAAATCTGTAATTTCCCGGCTAAAATCACCATTCAAATTTTTCTTATAATCCTTTACTACATATTCATGGTAGTATTCGCCACGTTTACTATATTCGTCCCCTTCATAAGCAGGATCATAAAATTCATATCCTGTTCCCCGCATCTTACCAGCCTTATAAAGTGCACAATCTGCATTACGGAATAATGTTCCGTAGTTCCGTCCATCTCTCGGAAAACATGATACACCAATATTACAAGTGATGCATAAATTCTCACCTGCATACATTCCTTGTATTAAGTTTAGCAAGGATTGGATTTTCCTTTCCAAAATAGACGGGCTAGGAACATCTTTCATAAACAGAAGAAAATCATCTCCACCTGCTCTTGCAACAATATCTTTCTTTCGTATAGCCTCTTGTAATTTTTCAGCAATATTTACAAGAACACCATCTCCAAAAATACTTCCAAACCTTCGGTTAATTTCACTAAAAGCCTTAATATTCACTAATACCAATGCATGTTTACCAAAGCTTCCCTCATCCCTTAAGAAACTTTCAATTAAACTTTGTGCTTTTGTTCTGCTATATAATTTTGTCAAAGGATCCAAAAGTGCCTGTTCAACCAACATCTGATACATGACTTTTTCTTGGTTTATATCTTCAATACTTCCTATTAGAACCTTTGCTTTCCCAGTATTATCCCGAATAAATGCTCCTTTGGCAAGACACCATATACAACTTCCATCCTCTTTGATATACCGGAATTCATATTTCTCCATAGTCCCACTGCGAAAATAACGGACAAATCCATCTATATCATCTTCATGTATCCGTCCCAAACGTCTTATTCTGTCTGTTCCATGACTAATTTTCAAACCATCCATTTCCGAAAAATTAGAATTTCTGGATATTCGAAAAATGTCATTTTCAATGTCGTACTCAAAAAAACACTCGTGATTTAGACCTATAAGTGCTTTTTTACGTTCTTCTTCTGATATATTATCAATATTATTTGTAAAATTATTCTCTTTGCTCTTACTCTTATGATTTTCCATAGTCTATCCCCACATTATCCGAAAACATTTTAATATTACTCGCTTATCTAATAATTATACCAATATTCCCCCGAAAATACAATATATTTTGTTACAGTTCAGCCATGCAAAGTATATGTGTTACAGTTCACACCTATGGTGCAAACTGTAACAGAATCCAGCCTATTTGTAATTCGCCTTTGGCGAAAGGCTGGATTCTTCTCTACCACTACTTGTTCTTACGTACTTTGCAGCAAGTGCAAAGTACTACCTGTGAACAGTAACGTATATGTGCAAATTGCACGAGGGAGCTTGCTCACAGAGGGCAGATTGCACATATACTTTTATATGCTTAACACCATACATGAATATTTTGCCAGCCAATTTATAATACTTTTAGTCATGTTTATATTCTGGCAAAATATGAATGACATGATAAAGCCATTACCAGTTTCTATAAACAGGTTTTAAATATTTATGTCTTTAGGAACATAGCCTTTTACAAATATTCCGTCTTCTCTGTATTCTTCCTCAAGTAACTGCCCATATTTACGGATCCATTGAATCTTTCCTGCGTCTTGATAAGAAAAAACTTTCTCAACATATTTTTTTTGTTCCCTTAATATCCGCTGGATTTCTCCTAACAATTCTTTTTGTCCTATTTTTTTCTTTGCAGAAATTTTCACTGTAACATCTGCCTTACAATCTTTTATCAAAGGATTTTCTTCCAGCTTATCTATCTTGTTAAATGCAGTAACCACAGGTTTATCTCCTGCCCCAAGCATATCCAGCGTGTCATATACAGTATGTATATGTGCGTATGCAGAAGGATTGGATATATCTACCACATGCAAAATAATATCTGCATACTTCGCCTCCTCTAAGGTACTGCGAAATGCTTCAATGAGATGATGCGGCAGATTTCGGATAAAGCCAACGGTATCTGTTAAAAGAATTTGTTGTCCATCTTCTAATTCTAAATTTCTTGTGGTGGGATCCAGAGTAGCAAACAACTTATCCTCTTCCAAAACTCCCGCATTGGTTAAAGTATTTAACAAAGTTGATTTTCCAGCATTGGTATATCCCACAATAGCCACCACCGGAACCGGATTATTACTCCTTTGTTTTCTTGCAGTTTCTCTCGCTTTTTTTATACTTTCCAATTCCCTTTTTAATACCGAAATCCTATCCCGGATCAAACGACGGTCTATCTCTAATTTTTTTTCTCCAGGACCTCTTGTGCCAATTCCTCCACCAAGTCTGGAAAGAGAACTTCTAAGTCCGACCAATCTTGAGGAACGGTATCGCAGTTGTGCCAATTCCACCTGTATGTTACCTTCTTTAGTGGTGGCATGTTTTGCAAAAATATCTAGTATCATAACTGTCCGGTCGATTACTTTTATCTGCAATGCCTCTTCTAAATTCTTTAATTGTGCAGGAGATAATTCATCATCACAAATCACACTTCCAGCCCCTGTTTCTTCAACCAAAAGTGCCAGTTCTTCTATTTTTCCTTTTCCAATATAGGTACCAGGATGTATTTTTTCTCTTTTTTGAATCATCACACCTACCACAGTTGCACCTGCTGTTTTAGCTAACTCTTCTAATTCTTTCAAGCACTCCTCTGTATCATCTCTTGGATCTTCTTCTACAGATACCAAAATTACTTTTTCTTCTATTTCTTCTATATTGTGAAGCATAACTTTTCTCCTTTCTGTTACTGTTCACTTTTTAAGAAAGCATTCCCAAAATCTATGTAAAACAATCATGCCTCGCAAGCGAGGCATCACCATGAATGAAAGCCAGCCAAATGTCTACATTTCTTTGCAAGCAAGCTTGCACAAAATGTAGCCGTTTGTGTAACAGTTCAGGTAGGTCTGCACACTCCGCTGTGCAGACCGTAAAAAAGACTAAAACAGAATTGGAATTGGGCAATTTACATGCGAAGCTTGCCCAATTCCGTAACAGTTCAGCCCTCTGGCTGAACTGTTACCCGTTTGTCAGGACTTTCATAGTAAAGTATACTGGGAATATACACAAAATGCAAGTAATTCCCGCTTCCGCATCCTCCACTTGAATTTTGGTATAACAAAAATGAAAAAAATGTAGAATCTATTGCAATCTATAAAACATTGTGATAAAATTAACACAATGTATGTCATGATTAAGATATGCATCACAGATATTGTGTTAAATTTTTCACGATATCTCGTTCTATATCGTTAAAATTATGAAACGGAGGAATAATTATTATGTCTAGAAAAGTAGTTTTGGCAGGTGCATGCCGTACAGCAATTGGTACAATGGGTGGTTCTTTAAGCACTACTCCTGCTGCAGATTTAGGAGCAATTGTTATTAAAGAAGCTTTAGAAAGAGCTGGTGTTCCTGCAGATCAGGTTGATCAGGTTTACATGGGTTGTGTAATCCAGGCTGGACAGGGACAGAACGTTGCACGTCAGGCAACTATCAAAGCTGGTTTGCCTATCGAAGTACCAGCAGTTACTATCAATGTTGTATGTGGTTCCGGACTTAATTGTGTAAATATGGCTGCTCAAATGATTATGGCTGGCGAAGCTGATATCGTTGTTGCAGGTGGTATGGAAAATATGTCTATGGCTCCTTATGCTTTAGACAAAGCCCGTTTTGGATACAGAATGGGTAATGCAACTATGAAAGATACCATGGTAAATGATGCATTATGGGATGCTTTTAATGACTACCACATGATCAAAACTGCAGATAACATCTGTGAAGAGTGGGGAATCTCAAGAGAAGAATTAGATGAGTTTGCGTTAAAGAGCCAGCAGAAAGCAGAAGCTGCCCAGAAAAACGGTTCATTTGATAAAGAAATCGTTCCTGTATCTGTTAAGAAGAAAAAAGAAGTTGTTGAATTCAAAGTAGATGAAGGTCCTCGTGCTGGTTCTACAATAGAAGGTCTTGCAAAACTTCGTGCAATCAATCCAGACGGATTTGTTACTGCTGGTAACGCTTCTGGTATCAATGATGGTGCTGCTGCTATCGTTGTTATGAGTGAAGAAAAAGCACAAGAATTAGGTGTAAAACCTATGGCTACATGGGTAACCGGAGCACTTGCAGGATGCAGACCTGAAGTTATGGGTATTGGACCAGTTTACTCTACAAAGAAAGTTCTTGAGAAATCTGGCATGAAGATCGAAGACTTTGATATTATTGAAGCAAACGAAGCATTTGCTGCCCAGTCTATCGCTGTAGGTAGAGATTTAGGTATTGATGTGGATAAGCAGTTGAATCCAAATGGTGGTGCCATCGCTTTAGGTCATCCAGTTGGAGCATCTGGATGCCGTATTTTAGTTACTCTTCTTCACGAAATGGAAGCAAAAGATGCTAAAACAGGTCTTGCTACTCTTTGTATTGGTGGAGGAATGGGTTGCTCTACTATTGTTAAGAGAGACTAATTACACGGATTTGAGAGACTGTCGTATCCTTATGGGTACGATAGCCTTTTGTATGCATACAATTCTATATAAAAAGAAAGGATTTTAGGACAATGGAATTTATTACATTTGAACAACAAGATTTTGTTGGAATCATCACAATTAATCGTCCAAAAGCATTGAATGCTTTGAATAGCAGCGTATTAGAAGAATTAGACCAGACTCTTGACCAGGTAGATTTATCTAATACCAGATGTCTTATCTTAACAGGTGCCGGAGACAAATCTTTCGTTGCTGGTGCTGATATTGGAGAGATGAGTACTTTAACAAAAGCAGAAGGCGAAGCTTTTGGAAAGAAAGGTAATGATGTATTCCGTAAGTTGGAAACATTCCCAATCCCAGTGATTGCAGCTATTAACGGATTTGCTCTTGGTGGTGGATGTGAAATTGCCATGAGCTGTGATATCCGCATTTGTTCAGATAATGCTGTATTTGGTCAGCCAGAAGTTGGTCTTGGAATTACTCCAGGATTTGGCGGAACCCAAAGACTTGCAAGAACCGTTGGTGTTGGTATGGCAAAACAAATGATTTATACTGGTAGAAATATCAAATCTGACGAAGCTTTCCGCATTGGTTTAGTAAATGCTGTATATCCTCAGGAAGAATTAATGGATGCTGCTAAAAAACTTGCATCTACTATTTCTATGAACGCTCCTATCGCTGTTCGTAACTGTAAGAAGGCAATCAATGATGGATTGCAGGTTGATATGGATGCAGCTATCGTCATTGAAGAAAAATTATTTGGTGACTGTTTTGAAACTGAAGATCAAAAAGCTGGTATGGGTAACTTCCTTGAAAAAGATAAAGAAAAGAAGTTAAAAGTGGTACCTTTCCAGAATAAATAATTGAAATTTATTTTTCGATTTGTTTATAAAATTGTATCTGTTCAATCACTGAACACACATCTAAAATTTTAATATATAAGGAGGGCTTACAATGAAAGTAGGTATTATTGGTGCTGGAACTATGGGTTCCGGAATTGCTCAGGCATTTGCTATGACAGATGGTTATGAAGTATGTCTTTGCGATATCAAAACAGAATTTGCAGAAGGTGGAAAAGCTAAGATTTTAAAGAACTTAAACTTCTTAGTTGGAAAAGAAAAAATCTCTCAGGAAAAAGCTGATGAAATCGCTGCTAAAATCACTACAGGTTTAAAAGATATCTGTACAGATTGTGATTTAGTAGTAGAAGTTGCACCTGAAAATATGCAGATTAAGAAAGATACTTTTGCAGAATTAATGAACATTTGTAAAAAAGATTGTATCTTTGCTTCTAACACTTCTTCTCTTTCTTTAACAGAAATGGGACAAGGATTAGACAGACCTTTAATTGGTATGCACTTCTTCAATCCTGCTGACAGAATGAAATTAGTAGAAGTTATCGCTGGTGAGAATACTCCTGCTGATTTAGTAGAAAAGATTAAAAATATCGCAACTGAAATTGGCAAAACACCAGTTGAAGTAAAAGAAGCTCCTGGATTTGTTGTAAACAAAATCTTAATTCCTATGATTAATGAAGCAATTGGTATCTATGCTGATGGTATTGCATCAGTAGAAGATATTGATACTGCTATGAAATTAGGTGCAAGCCATCCAATGGGACCTTTGGCTTTAGGTGATTTGGTAGGTCTTGATGTTTGCTTAGCTATTATGGAAGTTCTTCAATCTGAAACTGGAGATCCAAAATACCGTCCTCATCCATTGTTGAGAAAAATGGTACGTGCTGGTAAGTTAGGTAAGAAAACCGGTAAAGGATTCTATGACTATAGCAAATAATTGAGGATTAAGAAATAGAAAAGTTAATTTTCAGGGTTGGATAAGTGGATGTTTTATTTCCACTCTCCTCTCCTGCTAATTATGATAAAAAATAGTAACAGTGAAGGTATCTGAACTGTTACAGAGAATAATGAACCAAGGGTTCAAATAAAGATGGAGGAATTGACATGGATTTTTCTTTAAGTAAAAAACATGAGATGGCAAGAACTCTTTTTAGAGAGTTTGCTGAAACAGAAGTTAAACCTTTCGCTCAGGAAACTGACGAAACTGAACATTTCCCTACTGAAATCGTAAAAAAAATGCAGAAATACGGTTTTATGGGAATCCCTGTAGAGAAAGAATATGGCGGACAGGGTTGTGACCCTTTAACATACACAATGTGTGTAGAAGAACTTTCTAAAGTTTGTGGTACTACAGGCGTTATCGTTTCTGCTCATACTTCTTTGTGTGCAGATCCTATCCAGACTTATGGTACTCCGGAACAAAAGGAAAAATACTTAGTTCCATTGGCTAAAGGTGAAAAACTTGGTGCTTTTGGTTTGACTGAACCAGGTGCTGGTACAGATGCTCAGGGTGTTCAGACTAAAGCTGTTTTAGAAGGTGATGAATGGGTATTAAATGGTTCTAAATGCTTTATCACCAATGGTAAAGAAGCAGATATTTATATCATCATTGCTTACACTGATATTGTGGAAGATAAAAGAGGAAGAAAGCAGAAGAAATTCTCTGCATTTATTGTAGAAAAAGGAACTCCTGGATTCACATTCGGAACAAAAGAAAAGAAAATGGGTATCCGTGGTTCAGCTACTTATGAATTAATCTTCCAGGATTGTAGAATCCCTGCTGCTAACCTTTTGGGACAGCGTGGAAAAGGATTCCCAATTGCTATGCACACTTTGGATGGCGGACGTATTGGTATCGCTGCTCAGGCTCTTGGTCTTGCAGAAGGTGCTCTTGAGAGAACTATTGAATATACCAAAGAAAGAAAGCAGTTTGGTCGTTCTATTGCTGCACAGCAGAATACCCAGTTCCAGATTGCTGATATGGCAACTAAAGTAGAAGCTGCTAAACTTTTGGTATACCAGGCAGCAATGAAAAAAGCCCAGTACATGGAAGATCATAAGACTTCTTACTCTGTAGAAGCTGCTATGGCTAAATTAATGGCTGCAGAAGTTGCTATGGAAGTAACTACAAAGGCTGTTCAATTATTTGGTGGTTACGGATATATCAGAGAATATGATGTAGAACGTATGATGCGTGATGCTAAGATTACTGAAATTTACGAAGGAACAAGCGAAGTTCAGCGTATGGTAATTTCCGCTAATCTTTTGAAATAATGAATACGAATTTAAAATATAAAATAAGGAGTGAATTACCGTGAAAATCGTTGTATGTATTAAACAGGTCCCTGACACAAAGGGCGGCGTTAAATTTAACCCAGACGGTACTTTAGATAGAGGTGCTATGCTTACTATTATGAATCCGGATGATAAAGCTGGTTTAGAAGCAGCACTTAGATTAAAAGATCAATATGGTGCAGAGGTTACTGTACTTACTATGGGTCTTCCAAAAGCGGAAGAAGTTCTTCGTGAAGCTATTGCTATGGGTGCTGATAAAGGTATCCTTGTAACTGACAGAGTTTTAGGTGGAGCTGATACATGGGCTACTTCTACTACTATTGCTGGTGCTCTTAGAAATATTGATTATGATTTGATTATTACTGGACGTCAGGCTATTGATGGTGATACTGCCCAAGTAGGACCACAAATTTCTGAACATCTTGATATTCCTGTAATTTCTTATGCTCAGGATATCAAAATTGATGGAGACTATGTAATTGTTCAGCGTCAGTATGAAGACAGATATCATGAATTAAAAGCTAAGATGCCTTGTCTTGTTACAGCTCTTTCTGAGTTAAACGAGCCTCGTTACATGACTCCAGGTGGTATTTTCGATGCTTTTGATAAAGAAATTACTGTATGGGGAAGAAATGACTTAAAGGATGTTGATGATTCTAACCTTGGATTAAAGGGTTCACCTACTAAAATTGCAAAAGCATCTGACAAAGTTAGAAAAGGTGCTGGAGAAAAGGTTTCTCTTGATCCAGATGAAGCAGTTAAATATCTTGTTGGTAAATTAGAAGAAAAACATGTAATCTAAATAGAATAAGAAAGTGGTGACAAGAATGAATTTAGAAGAATACAAGGGCGTATATGTCTTTGCACAACAGGTTGACGGTGTAATTAGCAATATTGCATTCGAGTTACTTGGCAAAGCGAAAGACTTAGCAAGCGATTTAAATACAGAAGTAACTGCTGTTTTAGTTGGTTCCGGTATCAAGGATTTAGCTGATCAATTAGCTGAATATGGTGCTGACAAGGTTATCGTTGTTGATGATCCTGAATTAAAAGAATATAGAACAGAGCCTTATACTCATGCTTTAGCTTCTGTTATTAACGAATATAAGCCAGAAATTATGTTAGTTGGTGCTACTGCTATTGGTAGAGATTTAGGACCTAGAGTATCTGCAAGAGTTCAGACTGGTCTTACAGCTGACTGTACTGTGCTTGAAATTGGTAACTTCCCATTAGTTGCAAGACCAGGTCAGGAACAGAAACCAAACCAGTTATTAATGACTCGTCCTGCATTTGGTGGTAATACCATCGCTACAATTGCATGTCCAGATAATCGTCCTCAAATGGCTACTGTTCGTGCTGGTGTTATGCAAAAAATCAAACGAATTACTGGTGCAAAAGCTAATGTAATTGAATTCAACCCAGGATTTACTCCAAATGACAAATATGTCGAAATTCTTAACATTGTTAAGGAAGTAAAAGACATTGTGGATATTGCTGAAGCTAAGATTTTGGTATCTGGTGGACGTGGTGTTGGTAGTGCTGAAAACTTCAAGTTATTGGAAGATTTAGCAGAAGTTCTTGGCGGAACTGTAAGCTGCTCTCGTGCAGTCGTTGACGATGGATGGAAACCAAAGGAATTACAGGTTGGTCAGACTGGTAAAACAGTTCGTCCTCAAGTTTACTTTGCTATTGGTATCTCTGGTGCTATCCAGCATACAGCAGGTATGGAAGAATCTGATATCATTGTTGCAATCAACAAAGATGAGAATGCTCCTATCTTTGATGTAGCTGATTATGGTTTAGTTGGAGATTTAAATAAAATTGTTCCATTGCTAACACAAGCACTAAAAACAGAAATTGCTAACAAATAATTACAATTTTTTATACTTATTTTTTTCATAATAATTATTCGATTCATTTAAATATATGTCCGAAAGTGGTATTTTATACTGCTTTCGGATTTTTATATGTGATAATAAAAATTCATTGTAACTATTCAGTTAGAAACACGCATTTACTGCGTGTTTCGTAAGAAAAAATGAAAGTTGATTGCTACGTGCTACGCACTCCCGCAATCACCAACTGTATTCGTATTTCGGGCTGTCGCCCTACATACTCATACAGTTTAGCCAGCCAAATGTCTATATTTCTTTGCAAGCAAGCTTGCACGAAATATAGCCGTTTGTCAGGACTTTCATAGTAAATTTTGTAATGTTTAAGCCCCTTCGCCGAAGGCGAATTATGATGGGCTTAGACGTAACTGTTCATGGTTCTGAACAGTTACAATTCATTATAATAATAACAGCAAACTGTATTAACATCTAATTCCCATCTGGTACAAAGTTGTCATTCACTTATCTATAGAGAGACAAGAATTATCTATTAATACTCTAAGTCAAATACCCCGCAACAAGCTACGGGACATGACATAGCTTCTTTTTAACAAGTTCGCCCTAAGGGGCGGGGTATTTGACCCTCGCGGCAGTCGCCAAATGCGAGCAAGCTCGCACTTGGCTCGTTGCTTCGCGGGAATAAACAAAGAAAGATGCCTACCTAAATAAGCATCTTTCTTAATAAAAACAACACTATATGAAGACATATAAGGATATTCTGATATATAATCCTCTCCTCGAAGCTTCCTTCTTAGTATTCCATAGCCTTTTCTTCACCACTTAACACACGAATTGCTCCTTGTGCAAGTGCTAATAACTCATCTTCTCCTCCATATACCTGGAAGTCGGCAATCCAGCCTGTTCTTTCTTTAATTGCATTTACAACCACATCAGAGTAGGCAATACCACCTGTTACTACAATCTTATCTACTTTGCCTTCCAAGACAGTTGCCATCGCACCAATATCTTTTGATACCTGATATATAAACGCATCAAAAATATTCTTATTCTCTTCATCGCCTTCTGCCATAGCCTTTAATACATCTCGCATATCATTTGTATTCAAGTATGCGTTTAATCCACCATTACCAACTAACATCTTGTATACTTCTTTTTCTGTATATTTACCACTAAAGCAAAGTTTTACCAATGCACCAGAAGGTACTCCTCCTGCTCTTTCTGGAGAAAATGCACCATCACCATCTAATGCATTATTTACATCTACAACTTTGCCTTTTTTATGAGCCCCAACAGATACTCCACCACCCATGTGAACAACAATTAAATTCAATTCATCATAGGATTTTCCAATTTCTTTTGCATATCTTTTTGCAACAGCTTTCTGATTTAATGCATGAAATACACTTGTTCTTGGTAATTCAGGAACTCCAGAATATCTTGCAACCGGAGCTAATTCATCTACAACTACCGGGTCTACTATAAATGAAGGGACTTCAAGCTCATCTCCTATTTCTTTTGCTAAAATGCCACCTAAATTTGATGCATGCTGTCCTTGTTTACCAATCTTTAAATCCTCTAATAATGCGTCTGAAACCGCATAAGTGCCTCCAGGAATTGGTTTTAACATACCACCTCTGCCAACAACTACATCTAATGTCTTAAGGTCAAAATTCTTTTCTTTTAGCACATTCAAAATAACTTCTTTACGAAAGTCTTTCTGTTCAAAAATAGTTGCATATTTTGCAATTTCCTCTGTAGAATGACGAAGCGTCTCTTCAAATACTAATGTTTCATCCTCCATTACACCAATTTTTGTAGATGTAGAACCTGGATTTAAAATTAAACTCATATAAGCCATTTGTCTATGTCCTCCTTTTATTATATAGGGCACGTCCATACTAAAACAGACGTGCCATATTATTATCGTAACTATTTTCAATTAAATGAATTATTATATTCCATTTTATTTGTTCATTGTCTCTGCAACCACTGCTGCAAGTGCAATAGAATTTACTTTTGTCTCAAATGTATCTGAACGTGAGGTTAAAATTACAGGTGCCTTTGTTCCTGTTAAAATACAACCATTCTTTACTTCTGCAGTATGTACTAATGCTTTATATACAAGGTTACCTGCATGTATGTCAGGGAATAAAAGAATATCTGCATCGCCTTGGATTTTTCTATCAAGAGCACCTTTATGCTTTGCAGCTTCTGGATCAATTGCTAAATCTAAAGATAGAGGTCCATCTACAATACAATCTTTAATCTTGCCTTCCTCGCACATCTTTGTTAATTCAGCCGCCTCTACTGTTGCAGGCATCTTAGGATTGACTACTTCCACTGCCGCAAGAGGAGCAACCTTAGGACAATCAATACCACATGCTTTTACAACTGGAATTGTATTTTCAATAATTTGTACTTTCTCTTCTAAAGTTGGATATGTCATAAATGCAACATCTGCTAAGAATAACAAATGATCGATTCCTTTGATATCAAATAAACAAACATGTGATAATGCATTACCTGTTCTTAAACCAACTTCTTTATTTAATACACTTTTTAAGAAATTCTTGGTATCAATACCACCCTTCATATACATATCTGCTTTTCCATCATGAACAAGCTTAACAGCCTTCAAAGAAGCCTCTATCATGTCTGGTTCATTAATAATTTCAAACTGTGTTACATCAATATCCAATGATGCTGCAATTTCCTTAATTTTAGCTTCGTCACCAACAAGAATAGCATCTGCAATATCTTGCTCTTTTGCCGCACGAACTGCCTGAAGTACCTCAGAATCTTCAGCCACTGCTACTGCTACCTTCTTACGGTCACATTCTTTTACCTTTGCTAATAATTTGTCAAAATTACCCATTTTCTTTGCACCTCGTATTCTATTTTTCTTATGGTTTCTAAACTTAATAATATAATTTAACCACTTAACATCATATCACTTTCAAAGAAAAAGGTCAAGAAAATAGAGAGTTTATTTATACAATAAACAATAATAGGAAGTTATTCCATGTATTTTTCATAGATTAGCTTCCTTATTCATAAACATAATGAAAACTTTGTCAAGTCATACTTGATGTTCTAACAGCCATCGCAGAATATCTTCATACTGCCTTTTATCTGCGGCTACATCCAGTATCAATTCTGATAGCTCTTTCTGTGTATATCTAAGTTCATATCCATTCACCGATAAAAACACTAACATAGCATGAACACCGATTCTTTTATTTCCATCCATCATTGCATGATTTTTGACCAGTCCATAACACAATCTCGCTGCCTTTGCCTGTATGCTTGGATACAATTCTACTCCACTATAAGATTGGAATGGACTTTCCAATGCAGATTCAAGCAGTCCAACATCTCTAATACCCTCACTACCTCCAGTAACTTCTATTAGCTGGGAGTGTAACAGCAAAATCTGTTCCTTTGTCAATTTTATCATTTTGCAAGCACCTCATAGGCTTCTTTATTCTGCTCAATTAATCCTTTCGAAATACTTAATACATCCTCATTAGATGCAATGGTATCATTTTCTACTTTGCTAAAGTCTATGACAAGATATCTTGGCACATTATTTTTTAAAATAACAGCCGTTCCATGTTCATCCACTAGTCTTGCTACTTTGGAAAAATTTTGGTTAGCTTCCGTAATAGAAACCATTGTATCTGTGTTAATGGTCATGTTGAACACCTCCTAATTATTTACTATTTATATTATACATAATTTCTAGGATAAATTCAACCTACTCTCCTTATGATAGACAATACACTTTCGTCACACTTGCAGATAATGCTAACATGAACGAGATATGAAAAAAATTATTATGGAACATTCCGTTTCTAATCGCAATGGTGTTGCTTTTAAGACAGGTGGTAAATCAGACATAAACAAACTCCCCAATTTCTTACAAACTGGGGAGTTGAAACATTCCAATCTTAAATTTTTAACAGATTAGC